>NZ_JBHTCG010000039.1:0-84484 GCF_042665155.1 Sphaerisporangium rhizosphaerae
GTGGGAGAGTAGGACACCGCCGGACAAAATTTGATAGATAGTTATGTGTGTTATGCAAGGTAGGCCATCCACGGTGTGGATGGCCTACCTGCATTTCAGGGCTGCTTCAGCTTCAGACCCCTGGATCCGCTGTTACAAAACCTCGCGCCCACCTGGGGACTCCTATCCCGCGGGCCGGCCAAGACCCAGGACCCAGGACCACGACCGGGAGAACGGGCACATCCGTGCCCGCCCGGGGGCAAGCGAATGGGACCCGCCCGGCATGCGGGTGGGTGGTCCGAGGGTCGCTGCCCACCCCGATCGTTAGTCCGTCAGATGGGGCGGTAGTGGGGCCTCAGTCCGTCAACGAGGCGGTAGTGAGGCCTCGGTCCGTCGGATGGGGCGGTAGTGGGGCCTCAGTCCAGATGGGGCGGTAGTGAGGCTGGTGCGGGGGGACCGAGTCGGTAGGGCCGGGGGCGGCCTCGTCCTACGGCTTGGCCTCGGCTGGGTCGCTCGCAACACGGCCGAGTCGGACTACGTTCTCAGCGCCTTGGCCGGCCGCCGCGTCCTGACGTTCACAAGGGGCGGTATCCAGGGACGTACCGGGGTGGTGGTCGCGGTGGTGGGCCGTGCGTCCGAGGGTCTGACAATCGGAGTCAATCCGTTATTCAGGTGGCCGATCGGAGTGGGGTTCGCCGACCAGGGGACACGCTACGCTTCCCCGTACCTGGGGGAGATCTTCGTTGAGTGTCCTTTGTTGGCGTTAAGGGCGTGACGTCGTGACAGGCAGGCATCGTAATCCCGATCCCCTTGACGGTGACGCGTGGAGCCAGGAGGCGCCGTCCTGGCGCGACCGGTTCGCGGGCTTGCTGGAAGCGGCGAGGACGTCCGGCCCGCTGGCCACGGTCCGCAGGCGGGCGGTCGTCGCGCTCTCGCTGGGCGTCGTCCTGCTGGCGTCATTGGTGGGCGGGGCGTATGCGCTGGTGAGCCGTTCGGCGTGCGCCGAGCATCCGCAGTTGCGGGTGATGGCCGCGCCGGAGATGGGGCCGGCGCTCCAGCAGGTGGCCGAAAGGTACGCCAAAGACGGCGGTTGTGCCTCGGTGACGGTGCTCACCGGAAGTCCTGCCGATGTGGCCGACGAGTTGGCGCTTCGCAAGGATCTCCTGGACGTCTGGGTGCCCGACGATTCGGTGTGGGTGGACCTGGCGAAGGTCCAGGGCGCCGATCGCGAGCTGTTCTCCCCAGGGACGTCGATCGCACGCTCGCCAGTGATCATGGGTGTGACGGAGAGGACCGCCGTCAAGCTCGTCGCCGGGGGCGAGCACGCCAAGAAGAGGTCCGGCCATGGCAGGCCGGCTGGCGACAAGAAGGCTGCCTCAGGCGGCTCGGACGGGGCCGACGCCGACGATCCCGGTGACGGTGACGAAGCGGGCGACGGTGTCGGAGTGAGTGAAGCGGACGCCGAGGCGGGGCTGGCGGTCGGGGAGCTGGCGCACGTGCGGGCTTCGTGGATGTTGCTGGTGCCCACGTCGTCGACCAAGAAGAGGCTGCCGAAGGCGTCTACGACCCTGCCCGCGCCGAGCAGGTTCGCCTCAGGGCTGGTCGCGCTGGACGCGTTGAACACGGCCGTGGCGGACCGGCCGGCCGCGCTGAAGATCGTGCAGGGCATGACGACGAACCTGAAGCGGTCGGTCCTTCCCTCCCGGGAGGCGCTGTTCGACCTCGTCGAGCGGCCCGCCAAGGGCACCGATCCGATCATCGTGGACAGCGAGCAGGCCATCTGGCGGCACAACGGCGCGCGGACGGACGGTCTGGTGGTGGGGCTCTATCCGGAGGAGGGAACGCTGGCCCTGGACTATCCCTACGTCCCGATGACCAAGGACGCCGTCAAGATGCGGGCCGCCGAGGAGTTCCGCGGAGTGGTGCTGTCCGGCACCGGCCGCGCGTTGCTGCAGGCGTCGGGGTTCCGTGATCCGTCAGGCAGGGCCGGGGCCGCCATGGACGAGCGGCATGGCGTGCGCGTCGAACCTCCGGAGGAGATCACGGCTCCGGTCGCCATGACGCGGCTGCGGTCGCTGCTGTCGATGAGGCTGCTTCTCGCCGACACCCGCAATCTGCTGCTGCTGGACGTCAGCCGGTCGATGGGGAAACAGGTCCCGGGGATGGGGGCCACGCGGGTGCGCGCCCTGGCGGACGTCGCCGCGGCGGGGGTCCGCGCACTGCCGCAGGGCGGCGACATCGGCCTGTGGATCTTCGCGACCGGCCTGGACGGCGACAAGGACTACAAGGAACTGGTGCCGGTCGGTCCGCTGCAGCAACGTGGGCCCGAGGTGGAACGGGCTCTGCGCAAACTGCCCGACCACATCAAGGGCGACACCGGCCTGTACGACGCGGTGCTGGCTGCCTTCCGCTCCGCCTCGGCGCGCCAGGTCAAGAACATGCTCAGCTCGGTCATCGTGTTCACCGACGGGCGGGACGACGACCGTCACGGCATCAAGCTCAACGAGTTGCTGGCCACGCTGCAGAAGGAGTTCGATCCCGGCCGGCCCGTCACGATCACGTTGATCGGTTACGGCGAGGACGCCGACGCGGCGGAACTCAAGCAGATCGCCCGCGTGACGAACGGCGCAGCCATGGTCGCCACGTCGTTCGACCAGGCACAGCAGATCTTCCTCCAGGCTCTTGCGAACCGGGTCTGTCTGGACAGGGAGAGATGCGACTCCCAGGAGGGCTGAGCCCAGGGCTCTCTCTCGACCTGATACGCGACCGGTCTCCGGTCCTGCTCGGGTCTCGTTCCCGCTCAGGGGCCGGTCCCGCGGGTACGGTCCTGCGTACGTGGTGGTCTGTGAGAGTGGCTGCGTCGGGCCGGCCGGGAGGTTCTCAGCTCTCCACTAGCTCTCTCGGTGGTGGACGGTGCCGTCATTCGGGGTCTGGGCGGGTTGCGGCTCTCAGGAGGGGTTCGACGCGGTAGGGCACCTGCGTCGAGAGGGCGATGGTGGTGTCGGTGCGCTGGACGGCAGGGGAGGCCAGGACGCGCGCGATGATCTCCTGAAGCTGGACGGTGGAACGCGCCACCACGCGGCAGAGCAGGTCGGCCTGGCCGCTGGTGCCATATACCTCCAGGATCTCCGGGACGGCTCCCAGCGCCTCCACAGCCTCCGCCAGCCTGCCCTGGGAGATCTGCAGGGACACGAAGGCGAGGATCGGATATCCCATGTCGGCGGGGACGACCGTCGGGCCGAAGTCGCCGATGACGCCGCGG
This sequence comes from Sphaerisporangium rhizosphaerae, assembly GCF_042665155.1. Classification (NCBI taxonomy): domain Bacteria; kingdom Bacillati; phylum Actinomycetota; class Actinomycetes; order Streptosporangiales; family Streptosporangiaceae; genus Sphaerisporangium; species Sphaerisporangium rhizosphaerae. The sequence continues at coordinate 3,242 of NZ_JBHTCG010000039.1, forward strand.
GCGAGAAGCTTGTCGACGCGGGCCTGAACGGTGCCTCGGGCCACTCCCAGCAGGCGCGCCAACTCGGTCAGGCCGATGCGCGGATGCGCCCGCATGGTGGTGAGCAGCCGGGCGTCCAGAGGATCGACGGGACCATGAGCCGTAGGCATGGCCCGAGGGTACGGCCTCGTCACGACCGAGGACCACGCCACGTCCAAGGACCAGGTAGCCCATCGAGCCAGGACCGGCACAGCGGGATCAGAACGAGCCCTCCCGGCATGCAGGCGGGTGGTCCAGCCGTGGCTGCCACCCCGATGGCCAATCCGTGGGCGGCGGTACGGGTGGGCGGCGGTGGTGGCGGCGGTACTCGTGGGTGGTGGCCGTGGTGGCGGTGGCGGTGGCGGTGGCGGTGGTAGCGGTCGGGGTGGAGGGGGCCGGTGGCTTGTGAGGGGTGGACAGGGGGGTGCGGAGGAAGGGTGGGCGGATCGACCAGTGTTGGGGAGGTCTGAGGGGGCTGTTCTGGTGGGAATGACCATCTCAAGTGGCCGCTCTTGCCAGCGAAACCCCCGATTGCCGATATTTCTGTCATGTTCGAAGAAGCCCAATACTTCGCCCCGGTGGCCACGCGGGAGGACGGGTCCGTCGTCGTCGAGCTGGCGGCGAGCCACCCCGGGGTCGCGGATCCCGCCTACCGTGAGCGCCGCAACGCCATCGCCGCCCTCGCGCTGAACCACGTGGCCGGACGGCCGGTTCCCGTGGTGGAGTACACCGAGCGGGAGCACGAGGTCTGGGCCCTGGTCGCGCGGGAACTCGCGGTCAAGCACCGTGCGTACGCAGCCACGGAGTACCTGCGCGGGTTCGAGCGGCTCGGGCTTCCCACCGACCGCATCCCGCAGCTCCAGGAAGTGGGCGACCTCCTGGCGCCGCTCACCGGCTTCCGGTACCTCCCGGCCGCGGGCCTTGTGCCGCTCCGCGACTTCTACGGCGTGCTGGCCGATGGCCTGTTCCACTCGACGCAGTACATCCGCCACCACTCGGTGCCGTTCTACACTCCCGAGCCGGACGTGATCCACGAGGTGATCGGGCACGCCAACGCGCTGGCGTCCGACCGGTTCGCCGGCCTCTACCGGCTCGCCGGCGCGGCCGCCCGCAGGGTCGAGACGCAGGAGGCGCTGGAGTTCGTCTCCAAGGTGTTCTGGTTCACGATGGAGTTCGGCGTGCTCGCGGAGAACGGGGAAGACCGCGCGTACGGCGCCGGGATCCTGTCCTCCTACGGCGAGATCGAGGAGTTCCGCGGCATGGACATCCGGCCGCTCGACATCGGCGCGATGGGCACCACCGCGTACGACATCACCAAGTACCAGGACGTGTTGTTCCGCGCGGAGTCGCTCGCCCATCTGGAGGACGTCGTCGGCGCGTTCTGGGAGAACTGCGACGATGAGGTCATCTCCCGCATCGCCGCCGACCACGCCGCCGACCACGCCGCCGACCGGGCGGTCGTCACCGGCTCCTGAGGGCCGGTCAGACCGCCACGGCCTTGAGGCGTCCGAGGCCGCCGGCCTCGTGTCCGCCGGCCTCGTGTCCGCCGGCCGGCGGCGGGTGGGCCGCTCCCTGGCCGGCGCCGCCGGTGCCCGGCCGGGAGGATCGGCCGGGCGATCGTCGCCTGGCGGTCAGGCGGGTGTCACCAGGCGGTAGCCGACCCCGCGTACCGTCTGTATCAGCTGGTCGTCCTCGTCGCCGAGGCGGGCGCGCAGGCGTTTGACGTGCACCGCGATGGTGTTGGTCGACATGCTGTCCGCGGCGTGCCAGACGTGGCGCATGATCTGCTCGCGCGTCACCGTGCGGTCGGCGTTGCGCATCAGGTAGTGCAGCAGCTCGAACTCGCGGAGCGGCAGGTGGACGGGCGACCCGGCCACGCGCACCTGGTAGGCGCCGACGTCGAGCTCGACGCCTCCCACGGTGAGCACCCCGCGCCCCGCGACGTCCCCGGGGAAGGCCGCCTGCACGAGCGGCAGCAGCTCGGGCACGCGGTAGGGCCGTGCGACGCACGCGGTGGCGCCCGCGGCGAGGGCCTGGACGGCCTGCTCGGCGTGCCCCTCGCCCACGCCGAGCAGCACCGGCACGGCCCGGGCGAGCCGGACCGCCCGGACGAAGTCGACCGGCCCGATGACCGGAAGCGTGGCGCTCACGAGCACCACGTCCGGCCGGAGGGCGCCCGCTTGGAGCAGGGCCTGCGCCCCGTCCAGGACGCCCGCCACGAGGATGCCCTCGCGCTCGAGCGCCGACGCCAGTTCCCGCACCAAGTCGGCGTCGGGATCGGCAACCAGCAGCATGGGCGCCGGCCGAGTGTCCCCGTCCACTACAGGTGCCGCCTGCGGCTGGCTCACACCATCTCCTTTACGAGCGGGTCATCCGAAGCGCCCGGTGATGTAGTCCTCGGTCGCCTTCTGGGTGGGGTTGGTGAAGATCTTCGAGGTCTCGTCCATCTCGACGAGCTTGCCGGGCTGGCCCTGGCCGGCCAGGTTGAAGAACGCCGTCCTGTCGCTGACCCGCGCCGCCTGCTGCATGTTGTGGGTGACGATCACGATGGTGTAGTCGTTCTTCAGCTTGGAGATCAGGTCTTCGATGGCCAGCGTCGAGATGGGGTCCAGCGCCGAACAGGGCTCGTCCATGAGCAGGACGGCGGGGCTGACGGCGATGGCCCTGGCGATGCACAGACGCTGCTGCTGACCGCCGGACAGGCCGGAGCCGGGCTTGTTGAGCCGGTCCTTGACCTCGTTCCACAGGTTCGCGTCCTTGAGCGAGGTCTCCACGATGCCCTCGGTCTCGGAACGGGACACCCGGCCGTTGAGGCGCAGGCCGGCGGCGACGTTGTCGAAGATGGACATCGTCGGGAACGGGTTCGGCCGCTGGAAGACCATGCCGACCGTCCGGCGCACCGAGACGGGGTCGACCTCGGTCCCGTAGAGGTCCTGGTCCTCCAGCATGATCTTGCCTTCGACGCGGGCGCCCGGGATGACCTCGTGCATGCGGTTGAGCGTGCGCAGGAAGGTCGACTTGCCACAGCCGGACGGGCCGATGAAGGCGGTGACCGAGCGGGGCTCGATCGTCATGGTGATGCCTTCGATCGCCTTGTGCGATCCGTAGTACGCGTCGAGGTCGGACACCTCGATCTGCTTGGCCATTGTCGAAAACCCCTTATCGGCCCTTGGCGGGAGAGCGCCACCACGAGATGAGGCGCGCCACCAGGTTGAGCAGCATGACGAACAGGATGAGGGTGAGGGCTCCGGCCCATGCCCTGTCGATCGCGGTGTCGTTCGGGCGGCTCATCTGGTCGAAGATGTAGAGCGGGAGGCCCATCTGGGGCCCGTGGAACGGGTCCGGGTTGATGGAGTCGGTGATGAACACCGTCAGCAGCAGCGGCGCCGTCTCGCCCGCGACGCGGGCGATGGCCAGCATGATGCCGGTGATGATGCCGGTGAACGCGGTCGGGAGCACGATGCGCACGATCGTCTTCCACTTGGGCACGCCCAGCGCGTACGACGCCTCGCGCAGCTCGTTGGGGACCAGGCGCAGCATCTCTTCGCTGGACCGGACCACGGTCGGCATCATCAGGATGGACAGGGCGAGCGCCCCGGCGAAGCCGGAGTAGCCGAGCCCGAGGATCAGCACCCAGAACGCCAAAATGAACAGACCGGCCACCACGGAGGGGATGCCGGTCATCACGTCGACGAAGAAGCTGATGGAGCGGGCGAGGCGACGACCCCGGCCGTACTCCACCAGGTAGATCGAGGTCAGCAGGCCGATCGGCACAGAGATCAGCGTGGCGACCCCGACCTGCTCCAGCGTGCCGAGAATGGCGTGGTAGGCGCCGCCGCCCGCGTCGCGCGGGCCGATGTTGCGCATCGAGTGGGTCAGGAACTCGACGTCGAACCGGGCGAGCCCGTTCTTGATCACCAGCCAGAGCACCGACACCAGCGGGACGACCGCGATGGCGAAGGCCAGCCAGACCAGCCCCTGCACGATGCGGTTCTTGACCCGCCGGCTGACGGAGACCGGAGTGATGACACTGGGCGACATGGTCATGCGGCGGCCCTCGAGTACTCCTTGCGGCGGGCGATGATCAGGCGCGCGGCCATGTTGACCACCAGGGTGATCACGAACAGGACCAGACCTGAGGCGATCAGCGCGCCCTGCCCGATCGGGGTCGCCTCGCCGAATCCGTTGGCGATGTTCGCGGCGATGCTGTTGCCGCTGTTGGACAGCACCTTGAACGTGATGTCGAAGGTGGCGGGGAAGATCAGCGCGACCGCGATGGTCTCGCCCATCGCCCGTCCGAGGCCGAGCATCGCGGCGCTGATGACGCCGGGACGCCCGAACGGCAGCACCGACATCCTGATCATCTCCCACCGGGTGGCGCCCAGGGCCAGCGACGCCTCCTCCAGCATCGTGGGGGCCTGGAGGAACACCTCGCGGGAGATGGCGGCGATGATCGGGAGGATCATGATCGCCAGCACGAGCGCGGCCGTCATGATCGACTTGCCGTAGACGCCGTCACCCCCGAACAGCGGGATCCAGCCGAGGTAGGTGTTGAGGAAGGTGTAGGGGCCCTTGACGAGCGGGACGAGGAACAGCACGCCCCACAGGCCGTAGATGACGCTGGGGACGGCCGCCAGCAGGTCGATGACGTAACCGAGGACCCCGGCGAGGCGGCGCGGCGCGTAGTGCGAGATGAACAGCGCCACGCCGATGGCGACGGGCACCGCCATGATCAGCGCGAGGAAGGAGCTGATCATGGTGCCGAACGCCAGAGCCGCGATGCCGAAGGCCGGCTGGGTCGCGTTCGGCGTCCAGTTCTTCTCGGTGAGGAAGTTCGCGGTGTTGGCCTGGAGGGCCGGAACGGCCTTCACGATCAGGAAGATCGCGATGGCCGCCATGATGGCGAGCAGGAGGATGCCGGCGCCGGTCGTCGCGAACCGGAAGGGGCCTTCGCCGCGACTGCGCCGGAAGGCGGACCGGCCAGTGGCCGGCCCGCCCTCGCGTGTACGAAGTGGCGTGGCCATCGAGTTAGGAGATCGCCTCGACGGCCGTGCGAACCTTGGTGACCAGGCTGGCCGGCAGCGGCGCGTAGCCCAGGCTGGTCAGGGCCTGCTGGCCCTCGTCGCTCGCGGTGTAGGTGAGGAAGGTCTTGACGAGCTTGGAGTCGTCGGCCGACAGGCCCTTCTCACAGGTGATCTCGTAGGTCACCAGGACGATCGGGTAGGCGCCCGCGGTCTTGGTGGCGTAGTCGATCGAGAGCTTCAGGTCGTTGCCGGTGCCCTTGATCTCGGCGGCCTCGACGGTCTTGGCGGCGCTCTCGGGGGTGAGCTCCACGAACTCGCCGGAGCCGTTGGAGACCTTCGCCTTGGTCAGGCTGGAGTTCTCGGCGTAGGAGAGCTCGACGTAGCTGATCGTGCCCTCGGTGCCCTTGACGGTCTGGGCGATGCCGTCCGACCCCTTGGCGCCGGTGCCCTTGGCCTCCGCGGGCCACGCCTTGGCGGGCTCGTAGGGCCATTCGGCGGTGGCCTTCAGGAACTTGGTGAAGTTGTCGCTGGTGCCGGACTCGTCCGAGCGGTGGACCGCCTGGATCGCGGTGGACGGCAGCTTGGCGTCGGGGTTGTCCTTCTTGATCGCCGCGTCGTCCCACTTGGTGATCTGGCTGTTGAAGATGCCGCCGATGGTCGCCGGGGACAGCTGCAGGTTGTCCACGCCGGGCAGGTTGTAAACGACCGCGACCGGGCCGATCACCATCGGCAGGTTGATCGCCTTGCCGGTCTTGCAGCGCGCGTCGGCCTGCGCCGGCTCGCCCTTGTCGTCCTTGAGCGCCGAGTCGGAGCCGGCGAACGCGACGGTGCCCTGGATGAAGGCCTGCACGCCCGCGCCCGAGCCGCTGGGCTGGTAGTTGATGCTCACGCCGGGGTTCGACGACTGGAACGACTTCTTCCACTCGGCGATGGCGTTGGCCTGAGCCGAGGAGCCGGCCGCGTTGATGGTGCCGCTGAGGGCGCCGCCGCCCGCGTTGCTCGCGGGGGCCGAAGCGGTGTCGGTGCCACCGCCGTTGTTGTCGGTGCCGCACGCAGCGAGCGAAAGCACGCCGGCGATGGCGGCTACGGCGAGCCGGCCTGCATACTTCACGTCTGTTGTCCTTCCACGTTGTTCTCTTAACGGGTAGGACGGTAGGCAGCGAAGATGACTTGATTCCCGGTTCAAGGTGAACGAAGAATGAACGGGCCGGGTCACTATCGTGGTGAACGTTCCATGACGCTCTACCCGCCCATGGTGTTGGAGGCATGATGGTCTACCTGCGCGTGGTGTTCGCGGGGCCACCGGCGCGACCATGGGCGTTCATGGCCCATCATGGCGTTCATGACGCGCGTATGCCTGGTGTGCATGGGGAACATCTGCCGCTCGCCGATGGCCGAGACCGTCCTGCGGCGGGTGCTCGCGGACCACGGGCTCGATGACCAGGTGACCGTCGACAGCGCCGGCACCGGCGGGTGGCACGCGGGCATGCCCATGGACGAGCGCGCGCTGTCGACGCTGTCCTCCCACGGCTACGACGGGTCCGGCCACCGGGCCCGGCAGTTCGAGGCGCGGTGGTTCGCCGAACGCGACCTGGTGCTGGTCATGGACGCCGACAACCTCAGGGCGCTGCGCCGGCTCGCGCCCCCCGGGGCCGAGGTCAGGCTGTTCCGCTCCTTCGACCCGGCCGCGCCCGAGGGGGCCGAGGTGCCCGATCCCTACTACGGCGGCGCCGAAGGCTTCCTCGACGTGCTCACCATGGTCGAAGCCGCCTCGGAGGGGCTGGTGAAGCACCTCAAGGAGCGCCGGTCCCCGCAGGTCGACCGAGCATGCCGCCCGCCATTGGACGGTCGCTGATACGCGACTGTTCCCGCACGGACAGTAACGTTCGCGGGGATGTGCCGTAGCGTCGGGGGGACGACGGCGAGGAGGAGGGGCGATGCTCCCAGGGTGCGGAAACTGTGATTGCTACCTCGACGACCGGGTCATCTCACGACCCCCCGACGAGCGCTGACCGGCGTTCACCGGCGTTCACCGGCGGGTGGTGCGGGCGCTGACCCGCACCCGGCAGGACCGCCTGGTACCGGCCGCCTGGTGCCAGCCGGGGGGTGCCGGCCGGCGGGTGGCGCAGGCGCTGACCCGCGCTCCGGCCGTCAGTCGCCGAGGCGCTTGAGGACCTCGGGATGCAGCATGGGGTTCGCGCACACCATGCTGCCGCCCTCGACGTCCGGCGCGCCGGACAAGTCGGTCCACACGCCGCCCGCCTCTTCGACGATCACGGTGAGCGCCGCCATGTCCCAGGCGGACAGCTCGGGTTCGGCCGAGATGTCGACCGCGCCCTCGGCGACCATCATGTGCGACCAGAAGTCGCCGTAGGCGCGGGTGCGCCACACGGCCCTGGCCAGGCCGAGGAACTCCTGAAGGCGTCCGCGATCCTCCCAGCCGCCGAAGCTGGAGTAGGAGAACGACGCGTCGTGCAGGCGGCTCACCGAGGAGACCTGGCAGCGGGACGCCTTGGTCAGGCTGCGCCCGGTCCACGCGCCGCCGTCGCGCGCCGCCCACCAGCGGCGGCCGAGGGCCGGGGCCGAGACCACGCCGACCACGACGCGCCCGTGCTCCATGAGGGCGATCAAGGTGGCCCATACGGGGACGCCGCGCACGTAGTTCTTCGTGCCGTCGATCGGGTCGATGATCCAGCAGCGGGAGCCGTACCCGCTGGTCTTGCCCATCTCCTCGCCGACGACGGCGTCGCGCGGGCGGGCTCGCCGCAGCGTGCCGCGGATGGCCTCCTCGACGGCGCGGTCGGCGTCGCTCACCGGGGTGAGGTCGGGTTTGGTGTCGACCCGCAGGTCGACGGCCCGGAACCGGCGCATGGTCAGGTCGTCGGCGCTGTCGGCCATCATGTGGGCCAGTCGCAGGTCGTCGCTATAACCCGTCACAGGGACAAACGCTATCGTGCCGCCGCCCGTTTCAGCAGTCCTGTCCGGCTTCGAAGCGTCGCAACCCCGTCATGCTGGGTCACCTCATCCCGCACGGCGCGTCGTCCACGAAGCATGGCGATACGCCGCGTACTCCGCGTCTCCGGTGAACATCGTGATACGCCGCGTATCTCGCGTAGCCCCTGAAGCATGGTGATAGGTCGTGTTCTCCGCGTCTCCGGTGGAGCCGGAGGAAACGCCGCGGGTGCCGCCTCAGTCGTCGTCGGGTTCGCCGTCGCGGCTGGCGAGCAGGCGGCGCAGGGACGCCAGGCTCATCGGGTCGGCGTGCCCCTCGGCCACCCACGCGTCCAGCGAGCACTCCTCGCTGCGGTGGGTGCAGCCCTTCGGGCAGTGGACGGTGCCCTCGGCCAGGGCGGGGAAGGCCGCGAGCACGTTGTCGACCACCACGTGGCCGAGGCCGAAGCTGCGCACCCCGGGGGTGTCGATGATCCACCCGCCGCCGGGCAGCTCGAGGGCGACCGCGGAGCTGGAGGTGTGGCGCCCGCGGCCCGTGACCGCGTTGACGTGCGAGACGGCCCGCCCGGCGTCCGGCACCAGGCCGTTGACCAGGGTGGACTTGCCGACCCCCGAGTGCCCGACCAGGACGCTCAGCCGGTGGTCCAGCCTCTCGCGCACGGGGTCGAGGTCGCCGCCCTTGCGCACCACCAGATAGGGGACGCCGAGCGGCTCGTAGCGGGCGACGAGGTCGTCGGGCGCGGCCAGGTCGGCCTTGGTGAGGCAGAGCAGCGGTTCGATGTCGGCGTCGAACGCGGCCACCAGCAGGCGGTCGATCATGCGGGGGCGGGGCGGCGGGTCGGCCAGCGCCGTGACGATCACCAACTGGTCGGCGTTGGCGACGATGGGGCGCTCGACCTCGTCGGTGTCGTCGGCGCTGCGCCGCAGCATCGACGTGCGCGGCTCGATCCGGACGATGCGCGCCAGGGTGTCGGGCCGGCCGGAGGTGTCGCCGACCAGGCTGACCAGGTCGCCCACCACGATGCCCTTGCGGCCGAGCTCGCGGGCACGCATCGCCGTCACCGGGCGCGGCGGATCGTCCCGCCTGCCACGGCCGTCGACGCCGGTCTCGGTGACCCCGCCCCCGACCAGGCAGGTGTAGCGCCCCCGGTCGACGGCCACGACGAACCCGGGGACGGCGTCCTCGTGCGCGGGACGGCGCCTGGTCCTCGGCCGGGACCCCTTGCCCGGCCGGACCCGTACGTCGTCCTCGTCGTACTCCCGTTTCCTCAGCGGGCTTCCTCCAGCATCAGGGCCCACATGCGGGCGAACTCGGGGAGGGTCTTGGCGGTGGTCGCGATGTCCTCCACCTCGATCCCGGGCACGGCCAGGCCGATGACCGCGCCGGCCGTCGCCATGCGGTGGTCGGCGTAGGAGCGGAACACGCCGCCGTGGAGCGGGCGCGGGCTGACCACCAGGCCGTCGGCGGTCTCGGTGACGTCGCCGCCCAGGCCGTTGATCTCGGCGGCGAGCGCGGCGAGCCGGTCGGTCTCGTGGCCCCTCAGGTGGGCGACCCCGCGCAGCGTGCTGGGCGAGTCGGCGAGCGCGGCCAGCGCGGCGAGCGTCGGGGTCAGCTCGCCGACGTCGTGCAGGTCGGCGTCGATGCCGCCGATGCGCCCGGAGCCGGTGACCCGCAGATCGCCGCCGACGCGGGTGACGGTGGCGCCCATGCCGGCCAGCAGCGTGCGCAGCGCGTCACCGCCCTGGGTGGTCTCGGACGGCCAGCCGGGGATCGTGACCGAGCCGCCGGTGATCAGGGCGGCGGCCAGGAAGGGGGCGGCGTTGGACAGGTCCGGCTCGACGGTGAGGTCGCGGGCGGCGATCGGGCCGGGCTCGACCCGCCAGACGTCCGGCTCGGTGTCGTCCACGCCGACCCCGGCCGCCCGGAGCATCTGCACGGTCATCTCGATGTGCGGCATCGACGGCACCGGAGGGCCGTTGTGGCGCACGGTGACGCCCTTCTCCAGGCGCGGGGCGGTCAGCAGCAGCCCGGAGACGAGCTGGGAGGAGGCCGAGGCGTCCAGCGTCACCTCGCCGCCGGTGAGCGGCCCCCTGATCGTGAAGGGGAGGGCGTCGCCCGTGACCTCGGCGCCGAGGGTGCGCAGCGCGGCGAGGATCGGGCCCATCGGCCGCGTGCGGGCGTGCGGATCGCCGTCGAAGGCGACCTCGCCGTCGGCCAGCGCCGCCATCGGGGGGACGAAGCGCATCACGGTGCCGGCGAGCCCCACGTCGATCGACGCGCCGCCGCGCACGGGGCCGGGCTCGACGTGCCAGTCGGCGCCGAAGGCGGACTCCTCAGAGGAGGTCAGCCCGGCTCCGAGCGAGCGGAGCGCGGCGACCATGAGGTCGGCGTCGCGGCTGCGCAACGCGCGCCGGACCGTGCCCGGGCCGTCGGCCAGGGCGGCGAGGAGCAGGGCGCGGTTGGTCACCGACTTGGACCCGGGCAGCTGGACGGTCGCGTCCACCGGCCCGTGGGCCACGGGCGCGCGCCACAGGGGAGCTGACATAGCCCTGAGCCTACCGGGAGCCACCCCTCGCGAGGGGTGACGCCGGGCCTCGCCCGCGCAGGGCCGTTCGTGCGTGAGGGGACGCGCCAGGCGCGCGAGTGCGGCAGTCTATGGGCATGTGCGGGAGATACGCGTCGGCGCGCAAGCGCCAGGAGTTGCTCGAGGAGTTCACCGTCGCGGAGGACGGGGCGTCCGATGAGCTGAAACCCGACTACAACGTCGCCCCCACCAAGAAGGTCTACGCCGTGATGGAACGGCCGCCGGGCAAGGGCGAGGGCGCGGGGGGCGGCGACGCCGGCGGCGAGAAGCGCGCGGCGGACGCCGGCGACGGGCCGGGAGAGCCGGTCCGTCGGCTGGAGGTGGTCAAGTGGGGGCTGGTGCCGAGCTGGGCCAAAGATCCTTCCATCGGCTCCCGCATGATCAACGCCCGGGTCGAGACGCTCACCGAGAAGCCGTCCTTCCGCAGGGCCTTCGCCAAGCGCCGCTGCCTGATCCCGGCCGACGGCTACTACGAGTGGCACCGGACCGACAAGAAGACCAAGCAGCCCTACTTCATCCACCCCGAGGACGGCGGCGTGATGGCCATGGCGGGGTTGTACGAGTTCTGGAAGGACCCGACCCGCGCCGAGGACGACCCGCTGAAGTGGCTCACCACCTGCACGGTGATCACCACGACGGCCGAGGACCACCTGGGGCACATCCACGACCGCATGCCGGTGATCATCAAGCGCGACATGTGGGCCGACTGGCTCGACCCCGGGCGCACCGACCCGGCGGAGGTGATGGGCCTGCTGGAGGACGCCCCGCCGAGCGGGCTCGCCGCCTACCCGGTGTCCAGCGAGGTCAACAGCGTCCGCAATAACGGCCCGCACCTCATGGAGCCGGAGAGTTCCGAAACCGCGTTGTTCTGAGCCCCGGGCGGTGTAAGACCCCGGCGGAACGGGCATCCGGTGAGGAAGGCGATGACGTGCCGGAACAGAGTCCTGGCAGAGGGTCACCGCTCAGAGGTGGGAAAGACGGCCAGGCGGGATGTCCGGGGGGTCCCGTCCCAGGCTTCACCCCGTTTCCTTCCCGGAGGTGCGGACTCGTGGACGACGCGACCGCTCGTGCCCAACTGAAGAACATGCTGGCCGAACTCGACCGGTCCATCATGGTGCTGCGTGGTGACCCCGTCGCCGTGGCGGACAGGTCGGCGGCCGACGCCGGGTCCGACCTCACCGGCGCCGACCGGGCCCAGGCCATGATCGATGTCGCGACGCGCCATCGCACGGCCGTGGTGGACGCCCTCGAACGGCTGGACGCCGGCGTCTACGGCAGGTGCGTCGACTGCGACAAGCCCGTGCCGGAGGGCCGGCTCGCCGCCCGGCCCGAGGCGGCCCGTTGTGTGAGGTGCCAGTCCGAACGCGAACGCCGCCGCTGAGGCCACGAACGTTCACCGGGCCGGGCGCCGTGGCAGGCGCCGGCATCGCCGTACCGCGACCCGCCGACCCGGCGCCGATCACCTCCAGCACATGGCCGGGGGTGGAGAGCCGCGGCCGCGAACGTGTGTGGTCACCGCCCTAGCGGGGCCTGCGGGCGCTGGCCACCAGGTGGATCCCCACGGTGTCGTCGTCGTCGGGGTGGGCCTCCAGCTCGGTGCGGACGAGCCAGTTGAGCGCGCGCGTGTCGGCGGCCAGCACGTGGTCGACGGTGGAGGGCGACAGCACCGTGCGCGGCCGGATCCACTCCACCTCCAGGCCGGCGTCGGTCAGCAGCTCGCGCAGCTGGACGCTGCTGAAGCAGCGGGTGATGCTGCCGTCCGGCCACGGCACGAGCATCACCTCGCCCGTGCCGGTCTGGCACAGGTGGGCCCAGTAGTTCTGCTCGGCCATGATCGCCATCCCGAGCACCAGCGAGTCGACGCACGCCAGCACCCGGCCGCCGGGCCTGAGCACGCGCACGACGTCCTCGATCGTGGACTCGGCCATCAGCTCCAGCGACAGGGCGCGCTCCTCGGCGATCACCGCGTCGACCGAGGCGTCGGGCAGGAACGACAGGTCGTCGGCCCGCACCCGGCGGATGCGGTTGGAGGCGTCGCGCAGGCCGGGGGCGGAGGGACGGCGGAAGTCGACGACCTCGATGACGTGGTGTCCCGCGCCCGCCGCCTGGACGGGCCAGCGCCCGCGGCCGCCGGACAGGTCGAGCACCAGGCCCGGCCGGTCGGGAAGCCACCGTTTGAGCTGCTCGGCGACGACGGCGTGGTAGAAGGTCCAGTACGGCCCGAGTGCGCCTGAGCCGTTCAGTTCGTTGGCTGGGATGGGCAGCACAATGGCTCCTGGACGGTCGGGGCTCCGGGGAATCGCTACCAGCCGGTACGTATCTTTTTCCCCGTACCGGGTCGTTCGTCACCTTCTACTTACCGGGAACAGATGCTATGCCTCGCGTGTTGCAGACGCGTGTAAACACGCGAGGAGGTTCCGTCCCATGCTGATGGCCGAGGTCGGCGATCGGTCGATCGTGCGCAAGCCGGTATTCTCGGCTGTGTACGGCGCGTATAAGGGGGTGGGTCCGGTCTCCAAGACAGCCGAGGAGACTCTGGAGCAGCGCAGTGAGCGGTTCGAGCGTGACGCCATGCCGTACCTCGACCAGCTCTACAGCGCGGCGCTCCGGATGACCAGGAATCCCGCGGACGCGGAGGACCTGCTTCAGGACACCTTCGCCAAGGCCTTCGGGTCCTTCCACCAGTTCCAGGAAGGCACCAACCTCAAGGCCTGGCTCTACCGCATCCTGACCAACACCTTCATCAACAGCTACCGCAAGAAGCAGCGGGAGCCCAAGCAGGCCGGCACCGAGGAGATCGAGGACTGGCAGCTCGCGCGCGCTGAGTCGCACACGTCGGGCGGCCTGAAGTCCGCCGAGGTAGAGGCGCTGGAGCACCTTCCTGACAGCGATGTCAAGCAGGCGCTCGCCGCCCTCCCCGAGGATTTCCGGATGGCGGTCTACCTGGCCGATGTCGAGGGTTTCCCGTACAAGGAGATCGCCGACATCATGGGCACTCCCATCGGGACCGTGATGTCCCGCCTGCACCGCGGGCGGCGCCAGCTGCGGACGCAACTCGAGGATTACGCGCGCGAACGCGGGCTTGTGCGATCGGAGGACCCGTCGTGATGCAGTGGGGTGACACCGGCCGATCATCGAGGAAGGGCGGCCGCGGAGACGGCGCCGGCGCGTCGGCGGGGTGTCGGTCATGAGCTGTGGCAACCCGCACGACACCGACTGCAAGGAAGTGCTGGACAAGGTCTACACCTTCCTTGACGGCGAGCTGGACGAGAACCGGCGGTCGGACATCAGGCAGCACCTCGACGAGTGCGGCCCCTGCCTTGAGGAGTACGGCCTGGAGCAGGTCGTCAAGCAGCTGGTCGCCAAGCACTGCGGCTGCGACCCCGTCCCCGAGGACCTGAGGTCCAAGGTGCTCAAGCGCATCCAGGCGGTACGCTCCGAGCTCGCCGCCGACTGAACGGCCACGCCCGCCGAGCACGTACGGAACCGGCGCGGACGACCGCGGCATCCACGTCCGTCACGGCGGGCACGTGGCCGCGCCGGGCGAGCGGCCGAGCCGCGCGAGTGATCGCGCCGGGCGAAGGGCCGGGGCCGGCGGGCGGCCCGGCCCGCGGGGGTTCCGGCCTTCCGGGACACGGGTCCGGCGCCCCGGGCCGGTGCGAGGAGATCGCCTAAGATACCGGGATGCGGCTTCTCGTAACCGGCGGTGCCGGCTTCATCGGCTCGACCCTCGTCGACCGCCTGCTCGCGGACGGCCACGAGGTGGCCGTCGTCGACGATCTGTCCTCGGGCGACCTGGCGAACCTGGCCGGCGCGCGGGAGCACCGGCGGTTCCGGTTCCACGAGCTCGACGTCCGCGATCCGGCCCTGCGGGGGCTGATGGGCGAGTGGCGCCCCGAGGTGGTCTGCCACCTGGCCGCGCAGATCAGCGTGCGCGCCAGCGTGGCCGATCCGGTGCACGACGCCCGGCTCAACGTCGAGGGCACGGTCAACATGCTGGAGTCGGCGCACGCCGCCGGGGCCAGGAAGGTCCTCTACGCCTCCTCGGTCGCCGTGTACGGCCGCCCGGCCGTGATCCCCGTCCCGGGCGACGCCGCCACCGACCCGCGCTCGCCGTACGCCGCCTCCAAGCTGAGCGGCGAGCTGTACCTGTCGATGTTCCGGGCGCTGCACGGCCTGTCGTACACCACGCTGGTGCTGTCCAACGTCTACGGTCCCCGCCAGTCGCCCGCCGGGGAGGCGGGCGTGGTGTCGATCTTCACCGACGCGCTGCTGCGCGGCGCGCCGACGGTGGTCTACGGCGACGGGTCCCAGACGCGCGACTACATCTTCGTCGACGACGTCGTGGACGGGTTCGTCCGGGCGTGCGGCGACCGCGGCGACGGCCGCAGGTTCAACCTGGGCACCGGCGTGCAGACCACCGACCGCGAGCTGCACTCCCTGGTGGCCTCCGCCGCGGGCGCGCCTGACGAGCCGAGGCCCGAGCCGGCGCGGCTCGGCGACCTTCCCGCCATGGCCGTCGACCCGGCGCCGGCGATCGACGGGCTCGGCTGGCACCCCCGCACCGACCTGCCCACCGGCCTGAAGGCCACCGTCGAATGGGCCAGAACTCGTTAGCTACGGGTAGTGGTTTGATTACGCTTTGGATGCGATTCTTCGACTTCCCCTGCGCGTCACCTCCGCTTCTGTAGCCTGAATCCGGATTCGAGGGGAGGCGGCACATGGTGAAGGCAATGGCCACACGCCTGGTGGCGGCCGTGAGCGTCGGCGGCCTGGCATGGGCTCTGGGCGCGCTTGCTCTGGTGGTTCTCACGGGGGGCGCCCTCGGCGTGCCCACGGGCATTTCCTGGACCTGAGCGCGTGCTCGTGACGGCCCGAGGCGGTCGCAATGCGTGAACTACCTTGGCCGGCCAAGGCATATCTCGTCGCGGTCGTCGCGGTGGCGGCGGCGCTGATCGTCCGGGGTCTCATCGACCCGGGGCGCCTGGCTGGGCGCGAATGGCCCACGTTGCTGGTCCTCGCGTTGCTGTTCCTGGTGTGCGAGTCGGTGCCGACGCTGCTCAACGTGGAGCAGGCGGCGATGTCCGTCAGCTTCTCCGCGGCGCTCGCGGCGGTGGTGCTGGTGGGCGATGTAGGCGCGGCCCTGGTCGGGGCGACGGCGGTTCTGAGCGTCCGGCCGGGGCTCCCCCTGCACAAACGGCTGTTCAACGGCGCCCAGTTCGCGCTGTGCGGCTACACCGCGGGGTGGGTGTTCGAGTCGCTCGGCGGCCAGCAGGACGTGCCGAGCGTGGGCCGGTTCACCGACCTGCTCGTCCCGTTCATGGGCGCGGCGGCGGTGTTCGTCCCGCTCAACGCCGTGCTGTTCACCGTGATGCTGTCGCTGGCCGGGCAGCTGCGCCTCGGAGAGGTGCCGCTGCGCTCGGTCGCCCAGTTCCTGGTGTCCTACCTGGGTTACGCCACCTTCGGCCTGCTGATCGCGGGCCTGTGGGCCACGGTGCAGTCGATCTCGGCGGTGCTGGTGCTGCTGCCGCTGTTCATCGCCCGGTGGGCGTTCGGGCAGTACCTGGCCCAGCAGCGGTCCTACGACGCGACGATCGCCGCGCTGTGCCAGGCGGTCGAGACCAAGGACTACTACACCCGCGGCCACTGCACCCGCGTGTCCAGCGCCTCCACGATGATCGCGCAGGAGATCGGCATGGGCCCTGAGCGCATGCGCGCCATCGGCTACGCCGGCATGCTGCACGACGTCGGCAAGCTCGGCGTGCCGACCAAGGTCCTGCAGAAGGACGGCAAGCTGACCGAGGAGGAGTACGCCGCCATCCAGCTGCACCCGATGCGCGGGCTGGAGATCGTCCGGGGCATCGACTTCCTGGACGAGGCGTTCGCCGGCATCATGCACCACCACGAGCGGCAGGACGGCAAGGGTTACCCGATGGGCCTGGCGGGCGCCGAGATCCCCGAGTTCGCCCGCATCATCGCCGTGGCGGACGCCTTCGACTCCATGACCTCCGACCGCGCCTACCGCAAGGCCAAGTCGCTGGAGGAGGCCCTCGCCGAGCTGCGCAAGGGGTCGGGGACGCAGTTCGACCCCGTCATGGTGATCGCTTTCATCAAGGCCGTCGACCGGCGCGGCTGGGACGCTCCGGGCGCCATGCCCGCGCCGCCCGCCGACCAGGACGTCGAGACCGTCGCCAAGGACCACGACGACCCGACCACGCCGATCGAAGTGGTGTCCGAGCGGTGAGCGTCGCCTCCCGGCCCATCAACGGGCTCGACTCCGGCCAGCTCCTGCTGATCTGCGCCGCCGGCATGGTCACCGTCGCCGGCATCGCGCACACGGCCGCCGTCGGGCTGGCCGACCCGCACATCGCCATCGCCTTCGGCGCCCTGGTCGCCGCCGGCGAACTGGCCAGGCTCACCATGCCAGGCAACCGCGAGGTCGCGCCCATCGGCGCCGCGGCGGCCCTGGGGTACACCTTGCTCCTGGACGTGGGCGGCGTGCCGACGCGCCACTCCGCGCTGCAGGTGGTGGCCGTCATGTCGGCCGGGATGACGCTCGGCGCGCTCCCGCACATCGCCGTCGGCCGGCCGCCCCGGCTCGACGCGATCGCGCGCCGGCTGCTGTCGGGCGCCCTGCTCGCCTTCGCCTACCGCCCGCTCGCCGCGGTCCTGTACGAGACGACCGACCGCGGCGACGGCCCCTGGTGGGTGGTGCTCGGCGTGATGGCCGTGCTCATCACCGCCATGCTGGCCGCCGACGTGGTCATCGCCGCCGTGCTGCGGGCCGAGCAGGTGCGCACGGCGCTGCGGGTGGCCGTCCGGGACGAGCTGCGCATGGCCGCGCCGCTCGGCGCCGCGGTCGCCGCCTCGGGCACGCTGCTGGCGCTGGCCTCGCACAGCATGAACCTCGCGGCACTCGTCGTGTTCGCGGCGCCGCTGCTGGTCACCCAGGTCGCCTTCCGCAAGTACGCGGGAATCCGCGCCACCTATCTGCAGACCGTGCGCGCGCTCGCCCGGGTGACCGAGGTCGGCGGGTACGTCGAGCCGGGCCACTCGCGCCGGGTGAGCATGCTCTCCCTGGCGATCGGCCGCGAACTCGGGATGCCCGAGCCCGAGCTGCTGGAGCTGGAGTACGCCGCGCTCATGCACGACATCGGCCAGTTGTCCCTGCGCGACCCGATCCCGGGCGGGGCGACCGTGCTCACCGATCCCGAGCAGGCGCGCAGCATCGCCGAGCTGGGCGCCGAGATCATCAGGAAGACCGGCGTGCTCGACCGCGTCGCCGACATCGTGCGCCGCCAGGGCGACCCGTTCTCCGGGCCGGAGGCCCCGCCGCTCGCCAGCCGCATCATCAAGGCGGCCAACGCCTACGACGACCTGGTGGGCGGCTCCACCGACCGCGACCGGGCGGCGGCCGCCCTGGAACGGCTCCGGCTCGACGGCGGCGGCGAGTACGACCCCGCGGTGGTGGAGTCCATGGCCAGGGTCATCGACCGCCTCACCCCCAGCGCTCGCTGAGCTCGGTGGCCGGCGCCTTCGAGGCGGCGACGTCGGGCGGGGGCGGGTGAGGTACTCGCTCGGGGGGCGCGGGAGTGCGACGATGGGCGGGGCCTTCCGACCCGGTCGATCATTGGTTGAGGGGAGTTCCGATGGCGGAAGTACGCGCCGAGATGGTGGCGAACGTCTGGAAGATCGAGGTCGCCGAGGGCGACGGGGTCAGCGAGGGCGACACGCTGGTCATCCTGGAATCGATGAAGATGGAGATCCCGGTGCTCGCCGAGGACTCCGGCGTCGTGACCCGGCTGAAGGTGGCCGAGGGCGACGTCATCCAGGAGGGCGACCTGATCGCCGTCATCGAGTGAGAGCCGCCGTCAGCATGCCGCCGGCCGGGTGGCAGCAGGGTGGCAGCCGACCTCATCGCGTAACCGCCGTCGTCGTCGGATCTCGGCCGTTGTTTCGCATCACGGTCGGCGTCGTCGATCACGGCCGTCGTCAGTAGTGGATGCGGGCGAGGAAGCTCTCGCGGTCGACGACGACGCGCTCGATGGTGGCGACCGCCACCGTGCGACGGTTCTCGGTGGCGGTGACCTCGAAGACCAGGCGCCTGCCGTCCACCTGGACGAGCTCGGCCGAGATCGCCACGTGCGCGCCCACCGGGCTCGCCGCGCGGTGCTCCAGGGTGACCTTGGTGCCCACCGAGGTCTGCCCGGGGGCGAGGTGGTCCCGCACCGCCCGCACGGTGGCCGCCTCAGCGAACGCCAGCAGCCGCGGCGTGCCCAGCACCGGCACATCGCCGCTGCCCACCTTCATCGCGGTGTCCCCCCGCTCGACCATGATGAGCACCTCGGCGCGCAGCCCTGGAACGATCGTCATGCGGGCAAGCCTACGGTGCTGTCCGGCGCCATCCTGTTCGCGCGGTCTGGCACCACCTTCGCCGGTTGGCGGCCTTGGCGGGGATCGATGGAATACGCTCTTGGCGTGAGCCCTTACTGCGACCATTGCGGACGTCTCGCGGGAGACGAGGACCACTCCGCATGTCAGGCCGCACGGCTCATGGAGCCGCCTCGCTACTGTCCGGCGTGCCGACGCCGGCTGGTGGTGCAGGTGACGCCTCGGGGCTGGTCCGCCCGTTGCGTCGAACACGGCGTTACGACTCGCTGACACCCCGGCGCGAGTCGATACCGCCACAGGGTTTTGTGACTCCGGCGTGACCTTGTCGCGACACAAATCCGCTTGGTTGGAGAACTCTGGGGTGACGTCGTGTTGAACGCGGATTGGGGTTAGCGGGGGAGAGATGGTTGCCCAAGGGACCACGCTGGCGGGACGTTACCGGCTGGACGTCCGTCTCGGTGCCGGCGGCATGGGTGAGGTGTGGCGGGGCGAGGACACCGTCCTGGCGCGCACCGTCGCCGTCAAGGTGCTTTTACCGGGTCGCATGGACGATCCCGGGTTCGCCGCGCGCTTCCAGGGGGAGGCGCGCGCCATGGCCACGATCAACCACCCGGGGGTCGTGGACGTCTACGACTACGGTGTCAGCGAGGTCCCGGGGGACGGGCCCACCGCTTACCTGGTCATGCGGTTCGTCGACGGGGAGCCGCTGGACCGGCTGCTCACCCGGCTCACCCGCATCGGCCCCGAGCCCGCCATGGAGCTCATCGCCCAGGCGGCCTCGGCCCTGCAGGCGGTGCACGACCGGGGCATCGTCCACCGCGACGTCAAGCCGGGCAACCTGCTGGTGCGCCCGGACGGCTCGCTCGTCCTGACCGACTTCGGCATCGCCCGCGCCGACATGGGCCACCGGCTGACCGACGCCGGCATGGTCCTCGGCACGGCCGCCTACTGCGCGCCCGAGCAGGCCGAGGGGCAGCCGGTGACCCCGGCCGTCGACCTGTACGCGCTGGGCGTGGTCGCCTACGAGTGCCTGGCCGGCTACCGGCCCTTCGACGGCGACACGCCCGTCACCATCGCGCTCAAGCACATCCGCGAGGACCCGCCCCCGTTGCCGCCCGACGTCCCGCCCGCCGTGCGGCACCTGGTCGAGCGGGCTCTGGTCAAGGATCCGGCACGCCGGTGGCACAGCGCCGCCGAGATGAGCGTGGCCGCGCGGCAGGCCATGCGCGAGGACACCGGAGCCTCGGCCGCGGTGGCCGGGGTCACCGGACTGACCGGCATGATCTCCGCACAGCGCACCGCGACGATGGCCGGGCACCCGCACCAGATCGCCTCGCCGGAGACCGGTGTGCGGATGAACCAGGCCGCCGGCGGCTGGGGCGAGGGCGACCGCGGGCCGGCCACCGGGCCGCCTCCGGCGTACATCATGCCGGGCCCGGCGCACGCGACCGGTGCGCACCAGGCCGGCTCGTACCAGGCGGGCACGTACCAGGTCGGCACGCACCCGACCGGAGCGCACGCGCCTCCGGCCGTCACCGCCGCCTCCGCCCCGCCCCCAGCCCCGCGCGGGCCCCGCGGCCGCCGCGCCGCGGCTCCCAGCCGCGGCAAGGCCACCCTCATCATCGGCGTCATCGCCGCCGGGGCCGTCCTCGGCGGCGGCGGCGCGATCCTGTTCAACCAGGTCGCGGGGGCCCGCGACGCCTCGGCCGCCGGAGCGCCCCCCTCGCCGTCGGCGGATGCCCCCAGCGCCTCGCCTCCGCCCAAGAAGAGGAATTCTCCCCGGCCGGCGGTCAGCCCGCGTGACACGGTGGCCGGGTCGGCGCACACCGAGCCGTCCCCCTCGCCCACGCCCTCTGATCCGTCGCCGTCGCCGAGCGCGACCAGGACGCGCACTCCGTCGCCGTCGCCGACCGTCAGCAAGTCCCCGGCGATCAAGAGGGTCGTGCCCGCGGTGATCAATCTGCTGCAGGCCAACGCGGTGACCAGGCTGCGGGCGGCCGGCTTCAAGGCCAAGGTGGACATCAGCGGGGAGCCGAGCTCCGAGGGGTGCAGCCGCGTGGTCGACCAGACCCCGGCGCCGGGCACGTCCTGGGCGGTGGACAAGGTCGTGACCATCGTCGTGGAGCAGGGCATTCCCTGCGGTGACCCGAGCGAGCCCCCCTCGCCGACGCCGACCCCCTCGGCCACCGCCACCTCCTGACCCCGCCGTCTCCGGCCGGCCCCCGCGCGCCTCGCGCGGGCCGGCCGGGGGCCGCGCGGAGGTCAGATGCCGGTGGTGGTGCGGGGGTAGGCGATCTCGGGGTCGGTGGCGATGTTCACCATGTACGGCACGCCCGAGTCGAACGCCCGGCGCAGCGCGGGACCGATCTCCTTGGGGGAGGTCACCAGCTCGCCGCCGCCGCCGAGCGCGGTGACGATCTGGTCGTAG
Source organism: Sphaerisporangium rhizosphaerae (assembly GCF_042665155.1). Lineage (NCBI taxonomy): Bacteria > Bacillati > Actinomycetota > Actinomycetes > Streptosporangiales > Streptosporangiaceae > Sphaerisporangium > Sphaerisporangium rhizosphaerae. The sequence goes on from NZ_JBHTCG010000039.1 coordinate 24,640, forward strand.
CGGGTCTGCGGCCGCAGCTCGGCGGCCACGTCGTACCCGTACAGCATCTGCATGGGGTGCTTCTCCAGCCCCCACATGCCGTTGTTGCCGCAGATCATGACGACCGGAAGGTTGTGGCGGACCAGCGTGTCGACGTCCATCAGCGAGAACCCGGCGGCGCCGTCGCCGAGCAGCAGCACGACCTGCGAGGACGGGCGGGCCAGGCGGGCGGCGATGGAGTACCCGAGCCCGGTGCCCAGGCACCCGTACGGGCCGGGGTCGAGCCAGCAGCCGGGCCTGCGCGGCTCGATGTACTTGCCGGCGTAGGACACGAAGTCGCCGCCGTCGCCGATGACCACGGCGTCGTCGGCCAGGACGCGGTTGAGCTCGCCGTAGATGCGCATCGGGTGGATGGGGTCGGCGTCGGACGACAGCAGCTCGAAGTCGCCCGCGATGGCCGTCGAGGCGGCCTCGGCCAGGTCGGCCACCCAGCGGGAGTGGGAGGCGGGAGACACCCCGGCCTCGGTGCACGCCGTGCTGAGCCCCCAGAACAGCAGCGACAGGTCGCCCGCCGCGGAGGCGGCCGTGCCGACGTGCGTGGCGAGTTGGGACGGGGCGTCGGCGAGGTGGACGACCTTGGCCAGCGGGACGCCGTCCCTGCCGCCGAAGAAGCCGTAGCCGAGGCGGAAGTCGAGCGGCGTGCCCGCCACGATGACCAGGTCGGCCTGCGAGAACGCCATGCCCCGCGCCCGGGTGACCAGCAGCTCGTGCCCGGCGGGCAGGATGCCGCGTCCCTGGCCGTTGGGGATGACCGGCAGGCGGTGGGCCTCGGCGAAGTCGCGCGCGGCCTCCTCGGCGCGGTCCATCCACACGTCCGAGCCGAGCACCAGCACCGGCCGCTCGGCTTCGGCGATCATGCGGGCGATCGAGGCGAGGGTGTCGGAGTCGGGTTCCAGCGGCGAGGGCGTCATCGTCTCGGCCTGGTGCGCCGGCGAGGGGGAGAACAGGTGGTCCATGTAGAAGTCGAGGAACACCGGGCCGCGGTGCGGGGCGACGGCCGTGCGGAAGGCCATCTCGACGTCCTGGCCGATCGAGTCGGCGCCGCCCGCCGTGAACGCCAGCTTGGTGATCGTCTCGAACAGCGGGGGATGGTCCATCTCCTGCAGCGCGCCGGACCCCCACCGGGAGGCCGGGGCCCTGCCGCCCATCACCACCATGGGAGAACCGTTGAAATGGGCGGTGGCGACGCCGCTGACGCCGTTGGTGATGCCGGGGCCGGCGGTCAGCACGGCCAGGCCGGGCCGCCGGGTCAGCCGTGCGGTGGCCTCCGCGGCGAACACCGCGCTCTGCTCGTGCCGCACGTCGACGATGCGCATGTCCTCGTGGACGGCCCCGTCGTACAGGGGGAAGACATGGCCGCCCGACAGGGTGAACATGACATCGGCACCGTATGCGCGTGAGACGGCGACCGCGATGTCGCCGGCGTGTTTTGCAGACTCCATGCGGTGAACCTACCTGTTCTGGCCTCGGTCAATCCTTGGAGCCCCATCTGCGCTGATCACGAGGCCCCGGGCGAGGTCACAGAGCCTGCGACAGCGCCTTGATGGGCATCTTAAGGTCCGCCAGGAGCGCGAGGTCGCGTTCTGGGGAACGGCCCAGTGTTGTGAGGTAGTTGCCGACGATGATGGCGTTGACGCCGCCGAGCATGCCGTCGCGGGTGCCGAGGTCGCCGAGCGTCAGCTCGCGCCCGCCGGCGTAGCGCAGGATGGTGCGCGGCAGGGCCAGGCGGAACGTGGCGACCGTCTTCAGCGCCTCGCGGCCCTCGACCAGGGGGTAGGAGGCGAACGGCGTGCCCGGGCGCGGGTTGAGGAAGTTCAGCGGCACCTCGTCGGGCGCCAGCTCGCCGAGCTGGCCGGCGAACTCCGCGCGCTGCTCTCTGGTCTCGCCCATGCCGATGATGCCGCCGCAGCACAGCTCCATGCCGGCCTCGCGCACCATCTCGCAGGTCTGCCACCGCTCTTCCCAGGTGTGGGTGGTGACGACGCTGCCGAAGTGGGAGCGGGCGGTCTCCAGGTTGTGGTTGTAGCGGTGCACGCCCATCTCGGCCAGCTCGTCGACCTGCCGCTGGGTGAGCATGCCGAGCGAGCAGGCGACGTTGATCTCGACGGCCTCCCGGATGGCCTTGACGCCCTCGCGCACCTGGCCCATGAGCCGCTCGTCGGGCCCGCGCACGGCGGCCACGATGCAGAACTCGGTGGCCCCGGTGGCCGCCGTCTCGGCTGCGGCCCGCACCAGGGACGGGATGTCCAGCCACACCGACCGCACCGGCGAGGTGAACTGGCCCGACTGCGAGCAGAAGTGGCAGTCCTCCGGGCACCCGCCGGTCTTGAGGGAGACGATGCCCTCGACCTCGACCTCGGGGCCGCACCAGGCCATGCGGACCTCGTGCGCCAGGGCCAGCAGCTCGGGCAGGCGGTCGTCCGGAAGCTCCAGGCAGCTCAGAGCCTGCGCGGCCGACAACCCCTGGCCCTGGTCGAGCACCTGGGCCCGTGCGATCTCGAGGATGTCCTTGGTCATCGGTTCCGCTGCTCCCTCGTCGGTTGCGTCACAGACTAAGGGTTGCCCGGAACCTGGAAGGATCGAAACCCCCGCCGAGGAGGGGGCCGAGCCCGTCGTGGGCCACACCGGCGAAGGCCGCGCGGCCGAGCGCGCCCGCCCCCTCGGGCAGCGCCCCGGCGAGCGGCCGCGCGGCCAGCGTCTCCAGGTCGGTGACGTTGCTCCGTTCGGCCAGGCCGGGGTCGCGGGGCCAGGAGCCGATCACCACGCCCGCCAGGTCGATGCCCCGGCCGGCGAGCGCCTCCAGGGTGAGCGCGGTGTGGTTGAGCGTGCCGAGCCCGGCCCTGGCCACCAGCAGCACGGGGGCGTGCACGAGGCGGGCGAGGTCGGCGATCGTGGCGCCGTCCTCGTCGAAGCGCACCAGCAGGCCGCCCGCCCCCTCGACGACCACGAGGCGGTGGGTGCTCGCCAGGTCGGCGACGCGCTCGGCGACGGCGGGGAGCGAGACGGGCGGCAGGCCGGAGGCCCGGGCCGCGGCGGCGGGGGACAGCGGGTGCGGGAAGCGGCCGAACTCGAAGGTCGTGGTGACCCCGCTCAGCCGGATGACCTCGTCCAGGTCGCCCGCCTCGCCGGCCGCCACGCCGGTCTGCGCGGGCTTCACCACGGCCACCGACGCCTGGCGGGCGAGCGCCAGGGCGGTGACGGCGGCGCTCACCACGGTCTTGCCCACACCGGTGTCGGTGCCGGTGACCACCAGGATGCTCACCGGCCCAACCTTAGAGCCCCTGCTGGGGCGGCCTGTGCAGGCGCGTGACGAACTTGTACCGGTCGCCGCGGTACAACGACTGGGCCCACTCGACCGGGTGGCCCTCGGCGTCGAAGGCGTGCCGGGTGAGCAGCAGCATGGGCAGGCCCACGTCCACCCCGAGCACCTGCGCGTCGTACGGGGTCGCCAGCACGGTCTCTATGGTCTCTTCGGCGTCGGTGAGCTGGACGTTGTAGGCGTTGTGCAGCGTCTCGTACAGCGAGGAGTGCATCTCGAGCTCGCGCCGCAGCCGGGAGAAGCGGCGGGCGGACAGGTGGGTGGTGTCGATCGACATCGGCTCGCCGTTGGCCAGGCGCAGCCGGTGGATGCGCAGCACGCGCCCGCCGGGGTTGATGCACAGCCGCCGGGCCAGCGTCTCGTCGGCCGTGACGTAGTCGATGTCGAGGATCTTGGTGTCCGGCTCCAGGCCGACGGCGCGCAGATCTCCGGTGTAGGAGGTGAGCTGCAGCACCTGGGCGACCTTCGGCTTGGCGACGAAGGTGCCCTTCCCCTGGATGCGCAGAAGCCGTCCCTCGACGACCAGCTCGGTGAGCGCCTGCCGGACGGTGGTGCGGGAGGTCTCGAAGCGCACGGCGAGAGCGCGCTCGGGCGGCAGCGCCGCGCCCGCGGGCAGAGACTTGGTGAGTTCCAGCAAGTTCCGTTTGACGTCGTAGTACTTGGGAATTCGGGGAGAGTCTTCCGTCACACGGTCACCTTCATCTCGGCCACGGCGGTGAGCGCGCGTCCGATCACCGCTAGATCATCCGAACCCAGATTGGCCCGAGCGGTCAATCTCAGACAAGACAGACCTGGTGGCACCGAGGGCGGGCGGAAGCACCCGGCGCGCACCCCGTGCTCGGCGAACACCGCGGCGGCGCCGAGCGCGGCCTCCGGGGGGCCGAGCACGACCGGTACGACGGCGGCGGCGGGGGTTGTGGCGGGGAGACCACGCTCCTCCGCCGCGCGGGCCAGCAGCGACGCATGCCGCCGGGCCTGTCCTGGCAGGTCAGGATGGTCGCTCACGATATCAAGCGCGGCGAGCGCGGCCGCGGCGGACGAGGGGGCGAGGCCGGTGTCGAAGATGAACGCCCGTCCCGCGTCGACCAGCGTGTCCACCACTTCGGGGGCCGCCAGCACGCCCCCTCCTTGGGAGCCGAGCGCCTTGGACAGTGTGACGGTTATCACGACCGACGGATGACCGGCGAGCCCGGCCGCGTGCACCGCCCCCTGCCCCCGCTCGCCGACGACGCCGAGCGAGTGGGCCTCGTCCACCAGCAGCAGCGCGCCGTGCCGGACGGCCACCTCGTGCAACTCGCGCAGCGGCGCGAGGTCGCCCTCGACGGAGAAGACCGCGTCGGTGACGACCAGGGCGTGCTCCTCGGCGCGGCCGGCGAGGGCCTTGTCCACCGCGTCGGCGTCCTTGTGCGGGGTGACCGCGACGCGCGCCCGGGACAGGCGGCACCCGTCGATGAGGGAGGCGTGGTTGCCCGCGTCGCTCACCACCAGCCCGCCGGCGCCGAGCGTCGCGACCGCGGCGAGGTTGGCCAGGTAGCCGGAGGAGAACACCAGGGCGCGGGCGGCGCCGGTGAACCCGCGCAGGCGGTCCTCCAGATCGGCGTGCAGCGTCGTCGTCCCGGTGACCAGCCGGGACCCGGTGGAGCCGGTGCCCCACGCGCGGGCCGCGCGAACGGCGGCCTCGACCAGCCGTTCGTCACGGGACAGGCCCAGGTAGTCGTTGGAGGCCAGGTCGAGCAGGCCGTCGTGGTCGGGCGTGCGGGGGCGCAGGGCCCGCCCCAGCCCGGCGGCCCGGCGGGCCTCGGCGGCGGCGCGCAACCGCGCCAGAGGATCGGGCGGCGTCGTCTCACCTGGGTGACCCGCGCCGTCGGCCACGCCGTCCACGACCCTGCCCACGACTCTGCCCACGACTCTGCCGACGACATTGCCGGCGACCATGTCCATCGGGCGCTCCACGGGGTGTACGAGCACTTCTGTGTGCTCCATTAAGGGAATCTTCCCAGTGTGGACTCCCGCGATTCGCCTTGAGGTGGGGTTAGCACGCATGATGCACAGGTGCCGACTCTGAGCGAACTGGTGGCGCGCCACACCACCTGCGATCCCGCCGATCTGGAGTGGATGCACTCGCTGGTCTCCGACTGGCAGCTCCTCGCCGACCTGTCCTTCGCCGACCTCATCCTGTGGATCCCCTCGCGGGAGGGTTCGGCGTGGGTGGCGGTCGCGCAGATGCGCCCGACGACCGGCCCGACCGTCTACCACGACGACGTGGTGGGCTCCATCGTGGCGGTCGGCGAGCGTCCGCTGATCGACACGGCGTGGCGCGAGCACCGCATCTGCCGCGAGGGTGACCCCGACTGGTCCAGCGGCGTGCCCGTCCGCGAGGAGACCATCCCGGTGCGGCGCGACGACCATTTCGTGGCGGTCATCCAGCGCTCGACAAACCTGTCGTCGGCGCGCACGCCCTCGCGGCTGGAGCTCACCTACCTGCAGAGCGCGTCCGACCTGGCGCAGATGGTCTCCGAGGGGCGTTTCCCCTTCCCCGACGAGGGGCCCATCCTGGTGCGCTCCCCGAGGGTCGGGGACGGCCTGCTGCGGCTCGACCGGGCAGGCCGGGTGACCTACGCCTCTCCGAACGCGCTGTCGGCCTACCGGCGGCTGGGGCTGCACGCCGACCTGGTGGGCACCGAGCTGGGCAAGACCACCGCCACGCTGTGCTACTCCGGCGAGCCGATCAACGAAGACCTGATGCTGGTGGCCAGCGGGCGCACGCCGCGGGAGACCGAGGTGGAGGCCGGCGCCATCGTGGTGCAGTTGCGGGCCATCCCGCTGATCGTGGGCGGCGGCCGCATCGGGGCCCTGGTGCTGGTCAGGGACGTCACCGAGCTGCGCCGCCGCGAGCGTGAGCTGCTCACCAAGGACGCGACGATCCGCGAGATCCACCACCGGGTGAAGAACAACCTGCAGACGGTGGCCGCGCTGCTGCGGTTGCAGGCGCGGCGGCTGCGCGTTCCGGAGGGCCGCGAGGCGCTCGAGGAGGCCGTGCGGCGGGTCGGGTCGATCGCGATCGTGCACGAGACGCTGTCGCACACGCCCGAGGAGATCGTCGACTTCGACGACATCGCCGACCGCGTCATCGCCATGACCGGGGACGTCTCGGAGGCCAGCGTGGCCGTCCGCCGGGTGGGGTGCTTCGGCATGCTGCCGGCGATGATCGCCACTCCGGTGGCGATGGTGCTGACCGAGCTGCTGCAGAACGCGGTCCAGCACGGCTTCGCCTACGGCAGCGGCACGGTCAAGATCATCGTGTCGCGCACCGAGGAGCGGCTGGACGTGATCGTCGCCGACGACGGCCAGGGGCTTCCCGAGGGGTTCGACCTGGAGGCCTCGACCAGCCTCGGCCTGCAGATCGTCCGCACACTGGTCGTCGGCGAGCTGTCGGGCCGCCTGGCGGTCCGGCCGGGGAAGGAAGGGGGCACCGAGGTCTCGGTGACCATCCCGGTGCAGCCGGCGTAGCGGCCGGCGTTCTCACCCGGACGGGGAAGGCTCCCGCGCGAGCGGCCGGTACTGTGGCCCCGACATGCCGTCGTCTTCGGGTGCGGTGCGGGCGTCCTGCGCGGAACGGGCTCCATGAACTGCTACGCCCGGCCATCGCGCGTGGCGATGCCGGGCGTTCCTGGTCCTGGCGCCGGGTCCGCGCGTGGCGACGCCGGCGTGTCCTGTTCCGTCCGCCGCGACACTGGGGCGGCCCGGAAGGCGAGGATGGGGGATGCGAATGCGTGGGACGGGCGGAGCTCAGGGGGTGCGTGACGGTTCAGACGCCCGCACGGGCGCGGGCGCGAGCGGTACGGCGCTTCACGGCGCGACGCTCGTCCTCGCTGAGGCCGCCCCACACGCCGGCGTCCTGGCCGGACTCGATGGCCCACTTCAGGCACGGGTCGCTGACCGGGCAGCTACGGCACACCTGCTTGGCCTCTTCGATCTGCATGAGTGCCGGGCCGGTGTTGCCGATCGGGAAGAACAGCTCGGGGTCCACGTCACGGCAGGCAGCGCGGTGGCGCCAGTCCATGCGTTCCACTCCTTCGTAGGTGGAGCCTCGCGGCTCCGTCCGGAGACTGACGGATGTTTGTGAAGAGTTTCACTAACCAGGGCGAACTTTTGCCCGGACCAGAGGATGGGGGCCGGGAAGCTCGTGTCAGGGCGTGAAACGTCGAGGACACGGTGGATCCTCAAACGTCCTACGTTCCGACGTCACGACGAGCTTTTCAGGCATGCCCAGGTCACGCAAGAGGTTTGGGAGAACGTTTTGCACGTCATGGATGTCGGATGCATCACACTATGACGGGCTTGTACCAAATCAGACCAGAACTTGTAACGCCGCTGGAACCGACCGGAAGGTCACCCGCTCGCGCTCGCCGAGATAGTCGCCGTCGAGCTGGAAGGCCGCGGGACGCCGCGCGACCAGCGTGAACTCCTCCTCGTCGTGCAACTGCACCAGATTGCGGCCGCGAGGAAGGCCGACCGGCTCGGCGATGATCTGGCGGGTCAGCCCGAACATGGTGACGATGCCCATCTTGCGCAGGCCCAGCAGATCGAGGCCCGTGTCGAAGCCCGCCCACGGCGTCGGGTTGATCGGCCGGCCGCCGACGTAGGTCCACGGGGAGGTGTTGGAGACGATCGCCAGGAACAGCCCCTCGACGGCCGGTTGGCGCGGGCGCTCCAGCCGCAGCGCTGGGCGGTGGCGGTCGGTGATGAGGTAGTGCCGCAAGGTCGTGTTGACGTAGCGGCTCGGAGAAGCCTTGTACCCCGCGCCGCGCAGGCCCTCGACCGCGCGGATCACCTCGGCGTCGTACCCGAGGCCGGCGCAGAAGGTGAAGTACCGCCGGTCGTGCCCGGGCCCGCCCGCGGGCTCGGCCCCGTCGCCCAGCGCGCCGTCCTCCCAGACCGCGAGGCCGAGGCCGAGCGTGCGGCGGCGCCCCTCGCGGATGGCCTCCAGCACCGCGCCGGTCGCCTCCACCGGATCGTTCGGCAGCCCGAGCGAGCGGGCGAACACGTTGGCGCTGCCGCCGGGGAGCACGATCAGCGCCGGGGACGGATGCTCGCCGCCCATCATTCCGTTGACCGCCTCGTTGATGGTGCCGTCGCCGCCCAGGACGGCGACGACGTCGAACCCCTTCTCGCGCGCGGTCGCGGCGAGCGCCGTGGCGTGCCCGCGATGGCGCGTCTCCTCCACCGTCAGCTCGATCGCGGCGCCGAGCGCGCGGACCAGGACGTCCGTCGTGCGCCGGTTGGCCGAGGTCGCCGCGGGGTTGATCAGGAGGAGTGCGCGCATGCCGCCCAGCGTATCCACCGGCGAGGGACCCGCGACCTGGGTCAAGTAGGGTGACCCGATATGTCGAACCGTCCGGTGACCCTGACCGTCGCCGCCATCGTCCTGGCCGTCGAGGGGGCCGCGGCCGTCCTGCTCGGCGGTTACGTCGGCATCGAGACCATCATCGGCGCCCCGGCCGACGTGACCAGCTCGCTCTTCGTCGCCGCCTTCGGGGTCGTGGCCGGCGCCGCGCTGCTCTGGGTGGCCAGGGGCGCGCTCAAGGCCGCGCGGTGGAGCCGCGCGCCGGGCGTGGTCACGCAGATCTTCGCCCTGCCGGTGGCCGTCTCGCTCGTGCAGTCGGGGCAGGGGATCATCGGCGTGCCGCTCGCCCTGGCCGCGCTGGCAGGGCTGGCCGGGTTGCTGGCGCCCGCCACGACCCGCGCCATGATCGAGCGGTGACGGTGCTCAGTCTTCGGCGGTGAGGCCCTCGCGCAACTGGGCGAGGGTGCGGGCGAGCAGGCGCGAGACGTGCATCTGCGAGATGCCGAGCTCGGTGGCGATCTGCGACTGGGTCATGTTGCCGAAGAAACGCAGCAGCAGGATGCGCTTCTCGCGGGGCGGCAGGCGTTCGAGCAGCGGCTTGAGCGACTCGCGGTACTCGACGCCCTCAAGGGACTCATCGACGATGCCGAGCGAGTCGGACACCGCGGGCGCGTCGTCGTCGCCGGAGTCGGGGGCGTCCAGCGAGACCGTGGAGTAGGCGTTGGCCGACTCAAGGCCCTCCAGGACCTCCTCCTCCGACATCTGCAGATGGGCGGCGAGCTCGGCGACGGTCGGGGCGCGGCCCTGGCGCTGGGACAGCTCGCTGATGGCCTTGGTCAGCGAGAGCTTGAGCTCCTGCAGGCGGCGCGGCACCCGCACCGCCCAGCCCTTGTCGCGGAAGTGGCGCTTGATCTCGCCGACGATCGTCGGCGTGGCATAGGTGGAGAACTCGACGCCGCGCTCCAGGTCGAAGCGGTCGATCGACTTGATCAGACCGATGGTGGCGACCTGCGTGAGGTCGTCCAGCCACTCGCCCCGGTTGCGGAAGCGCCGGGCGAGGTATTCGACCAGGGGGAGGTGGAGCTCGACGAGCTCGTCGCGGATGCGCTGGCGGCGCGGATCGTCAGGGGACAGCTCGGCCAGCTCGCCGAACAGGCCGCGAGCCCGCACCCTGTCGGGGACGGTGCTGTCACTGCCGGCCACGGCGCGGGTCCTCTCGGTCACGGCAGCCTCGCAGACCCTCGGCGCTTGTGCAGGACGATCGCCATGCGATCAGGGGTGTCGGTCTCGGCGTCCACGTCGTCGGCGAGCGCGGTGAGCACCATCCACGCGAAATCGTCACGTTTGGGCTCGGCCTGGCCGACCGTGCTGACCTCGACCCGGACGATCATCTCCTGGCCGGTCAACTCGAACTCGGCGATCAGGTCGGTGCCGGGCACGGCGTGGCCCAGCAGCATGGCGCACGCCTCGTCGACCGCGATACGAAGATCTTCGATCTCGTCCAGCGTGAAATCGAGCCGTGCCGCCAGCCCGGCGGTGGCCGTACGGAGCACGGACAGATAGGCGCTGGCGGCGGGCAGGCGCACGCTCACAGCGTCACGGATCCCCGAGAGGCCACCGGGGATGTCGTCCGCACGCGTCGCTGTCTCGTCGGTCACGTTCCTCCTCGCACAGAGCTGCTGATTAGCAACTTACCGCCCCGTGCCCCATGGTGCAGGACTGGGACGCGCCGATAGTCGTGATCTTGTGGAAATGCGGCCGCTCCGCCTGACGTCCCGCTGGCCATTCCTTGGCACACCGGTGCCCTGACCGGGGTTTACCCGGCAGGAAAGGCCTCTGGCCTCGCGCGCGAAGACCGCCGCGCGAGGCCAGAGAACGGGTAGTGCAAGGCTCAGGCGGCCTTGGTCTCCCAGAAGATCTTCGAAATCTCGTCGATCTTCCCGAGCAGGTCATCGGCCTTGCCCACGTCCACCGTGCCCTTGGCCCCGGCCGCGCCCGCGAGCTTGGTCGCGTCCCAGAACAGCTGGTGGAGCTGGGGGTACTGCTCGAGGTGCGGCGGCTTGAAGTAGTCGGTCCACAGCACCCACAGGTGGTGCTTGACCAGTTCGGCCCGCTCCTCCTTGATCACCAGAGCCCGCGCACGGAACACGGGGTCGTCGTTGTCGGCGTACTTCTGCATGATCGCCTTGACGGAGTCCGCCTCGATGCGAGCCTGCGCGGGGTCGTAGACACCGCAGGGGAGGTCGCAGTGCGCGGAGGCGACATGGCCGGGCCGCAGCAGTCGTGCGAGCATCGGTTTCCTTCCTTGATGCTGATAACAGACAGCACTATCCGGTTCCCAACTTACTCGCCTTGATTCGCGGAGGCGGAGGGGGATGTGGTTCATGAGGGTCCGCGTCGAAGGGGAGTCGATGCTGCCCGTCCTGCGGCCGGGAGACTGGCTCGTCGTCCGCCGGGACGCGCCGGTCAGACCCGGCGACCTCGTCGTCGCCCGGCTCCCCGCGGACCCGTCGCGCATGATCGTCAAGCGCGCGGCGTGGCGGGAGGGCGACGGGTGGTGGCTCGAGAGCGACAACCAGCGCGCGCCCGGCCGCAAGGACAGCTGGGACTTCGGCGCCGTGCCCCCTGCGCTGCTGGTCGGCCGGGTCGTGCTGCGTTATTGGCCGCTGCGTGGCGGCCCGCGCCCCCGGTGACCTGACGGGCTCCTCGGGCGAGGCCACCGTGAACGGGCCGGTCGGCAGGACGCCCGTACAGACGGAGCAGGCTGGGCGAGAGGTCAGGCGGGGTGGCCGCTGAGGTGGCGGCGGCGGGCGCGGTAGGCGGCCACGTTGGCCCGGGTGGCGCAGCGCTCGGAGCAGTAGCGGCGCGACCGGTTGGAGGAGGTGTCGAGGTAGACCCGCCGGCACGGCGTCGCGCCGCAGGCGCCGAGCCGGTCGACGCCGAGGTCGGTGACCAGGGTGGTGAGCCCCATGACCGCCCCCGCGGCGTACTCGTCGGACGGGCGCCCGGCATCGGTGAGGTGGAGGTGCCAGCGCTGCCCGTCGTGGCGGGAGATCTGCGGGCGCACCGGGTGGCGCACGAGCAGGGCGTTCAGCCGGTCGACGGCGGCGTCCTCGTCGTGGCGCGCGGCCGCCGCGAACACCGCGGTCAGTTCGCGGCGCAGCTCGCGAAGCACCTCGAGGTCGGCGCGGGTGAGCCGGGCGGCCTGCTCCTCCCGCCCGGCCTCGGTGAGGAGGCGGGCCGCCCCTTCGAGGGTGTCGAGCGCGGTGTCGTCGCTGTTGACCAGCAGCACCGCAAGCTCGGCGTAGGAGGTCAGGTCCACGTCGCCTCCGCGGCGGTAAGAGTCGGTTCGGCATATCGAGTATTACACGTTCGCCGGTGGGGTGCCCCTGGATGTCCCTACGGGTGGGGGATCGGCGGCTGTCGGGTACGGCCGGGGGAATCACGGCGTGAACGTCCGGGTATGAGTCCGAGGCAGGGGGAGAAGTAGTGATATGTCCGGTTTGAAGCGTCTGGTGGTGCGGCGCGATCCACGGAACGGTGGTCTCGCGGGCATCGGCAGGCGTCTCGACATGTGGCACAATCAAGCAACGGGTGACCCCCGTACCCCCTCCAAGGACGACCGTCAACGACGACGGCCGCCGGGCGGCTACAGAAGCCTGGGCCTCGTTCGCCTGCGGCCGTCTACCGAAGGAATCCGTCCTTAGACACAGGGGTCGCTGTGGCAGTCACGCCGTTCTCCGCTTCTCTCGAAACACTCGATCTCGATCCCGCGTTCGCGATGCACCGCGGCGGCAAGCTCGAGGTCCGCTCCACCATCCCGGTCCGCGACGCCGACGACCTGTCGCTCGCCTACACGCCGGGCGTCGCCAGGGTCTGCACCGCCATCGCCGACCAGCCCGAACTCGTCTCCGAGTACACCTGGGTGTCCAACCTCGTCGCCGTCGTCTCCGACGGCACCGCCGTCCTCGGCCTCGGCGACATCGGCCCGGCCGCGGCCATGCCCGTCATGGAGGGCAAGGCGCTGCTGTTCAAGGAGTTCGGCAACGTGGACGCCGTGCCGATCTGCCTCGACTGCACCGACGTGGACGCCCTCGTCGAGACCGTGGTCCGTCTCGCGCCCTCCTTCGGCGGCGTCAACCTGGAGGACATCAGCGCCCCCCGCTGCTTCGAGGTCGAGAACCGGCTGCGCGGGCTGCTCGACATCCCCGTCTTCCACGACGACCAGCACGGCACCGCCATCGTGGTGCTGGCCGCCCTGCGCAACGCCGCCCGCCTGACCGGGCGCTCCCTGGGCGACCTGCGCGCCGTCGTCGCCGGGGCGGGCGCGTCGGGCGTGGCAGTCACGCGCATCCTGCTGAACGCCGGCATCGGCGACATCGCCGTCTCCGACTCCAAAGGCATGATCTACCAGGGCCGCGAAGGGCTGAACCCCTACAAGGAAGCCCTGGCCAGGGACACCAACCGCGGCGGCCACACCGGTTCCACCGAGGAGGCCCTGGCCGGCGCCGACGTCTTCATCGGCCTGTCCGGCTCCACGCTCTCCGAGCACGCCGTCGCCGCCATGGCCCGCGACTCCATCGTCTTCGCCCTGTCCAACCCGACGCCCGAGGTGCTCCCCGACGTGGCCCGCAGGCACGCCCGGGTGGTCGCCACCGGCAGGTCCGACTTCCCCAACCAGATCAACAACGTGCTGGCCTTCCCCGGGGTGTTCCGCGGCGCCCTGGACGTCCGCGCCACCACCATCACCGAGAACATGAAGGTCGCCGCCGCCGACGCCCTCGCGGCCGTCGTCGGGGACGACCTGTCGGAGGACTACGTCATCCCCAGCCCCTTCGACCAGCGCGTCGCCCCCGCCGTGACCGCGGCCGTCGCCGACCAGGCCCGGCTCGACGGCGTCGCGCGCACGTAACCCTCGGCCGGCTCGCGTGCCCGTGCGGTACGCGCGGCTCGCCGTCCAGGTCGTTCCAGCGCCATGCGCGCCGTCCATGCGGCGGCGTCCATGCGGCGCCGTTCAGGGGGCGCCGTTCAGGGGGCGCCGTTCAGGGGGCGCCGGGACCCGCCACGCGGGCCCGGCGCCCTCGTGCTTTCCCGTGCGAAGGCTGTGTACCGAACATCCCCGGCGAAATGACGCCCCTTCGTCATGACCCGGCGCTCCTGCGGTCAAGTCTTGGGAATTCCCACACCGCGTCACGCATCGTGCTATAACAAAAACCCTCCGTTACCCGCCGGACGACGGCGTGCACGAAGGGCGCACGCTCGCACCAGAGCTCACGGCGGAGTGCCGACAACCGATCCGCCGTAGTCCTCCCTGGGGAAAGAGCGATGCGACGCGAGCCCAACCTTCTTCTTCGGCACCTCATCGCCGAGGCCGGCTTCTCCCACAAGGGGCTGGCCCGCAGGCTCAACGACCTCGGAGCCGCGCGGGGCCTGATCGGCCTGCGGTACGACCACAGCTCGGTGTCGCGCTGGATCGACGGCCAGCAGCCGCGCGACCCGGCGTCCGCGCTGCTCGCCGAGATCTTCGCCCTGCGGCTCGGCCGGCCCGTCACCTCGGAGGACCTCGGTATGGCGGGGGGAGCCACGCCCCTCGACCTCGGACTGGAATTCCCACACACGTGGCAGGAGGGTGTCGAGACCGTGACAGCACTATGGAGGGCGGACCTGCAACGGCGCAGGTTCCTGCTCGACTCCGCCTTCGCCGTCGGAGCGGGCTCGTCGGGGGCCCTGCGATGGCTCACCTCCCCCGCCGAGGACCGGCCCCGCGCCTCCGGGGTCCGCAAGGTCGGCGCCCACGACATCGCCGCCATCCGCGAGGTCACCCGGTCGTTCGGCGAACTGGACAACCGCTTCGGCGGCGGCCGGGTGCGCCCGGCGGTCGTCCGCTACCTCGACTCGGCCGTCGCCCCCCTGCTCAAGGACGGCGTCTACGGCGAGGCCACCGGCAGGGCGCTGGCGTCGGCGGCGGCCGAGGTCACCCGCCTGGCGGGGTGGATGGCCTACGACCTGGAGCAGCACGGGCTCGCCCAGCGTCACCTCATCCAGGCGCTCAGCCTGGCGCGCGGCGCCGGCGACCACGGCTTCGGCGGCGAGATCCTCGCCGGCATGGCGCACCAGGCCATATATATAGGCCGCCCCCGGCACGCCCTCGACCTGGCGCGGGCCGCCCAGGTGTCGGCGCGGCGGGCCGAGGTCCCCTCCTTGCTGGCCGAGGCGTACGTGCTGGAGGCGCACGCGCACGCCCGGCTGACCGACGGCGTGGCGTGCGCCATGGCCCTGCACGAGGCCGACCTGGCCTTCGACCGCCGCCGTCCGGAGGAGGAGCCCGAGTGGATCCGCTACTTCGACGAGGCCTACCTCGCGGCCAAGTACGCCCACTGCTTCCGCGACCTCGGTGACGGGGCGCAGGCCGTGCGGTACGCGCGCCGCTCCCTCGACATGGACGGTCGCTACGTCCGGGGGCGCATGTTCAACCTGTCGCTGCTCGCCTCGGCGTACGCCCTGTGCGGGGATGTCGAGCAGGCCTGCCACGTGGGCGGCGACGCGCTGGACCTCGCCGGCGGCCTGCAGTCGGTCCGCACGAGGTCCTATGTCGCCGACCTGCGCCGCCGGCTGGAGCCGCTGAGCAGGGAGCCGGTGGTGGCCATGCTGGTCCGGCGCAGCCGCGAGCTGGCTCCCGCGGCCTGACGGCCGGGACAGGGGTGATCCGCGTCCGCGGCGGTCGTGGATGGGGGAGGTCGCTCTGAAACGAGCCGGCCCGGCCCCGGGGGTCCGGGGCCGGGCCGATCGTGGCGGATGATCTCAGCCCCACAGGTGAGGCCGGGCCGTCCGCCGGTGGAGCGTGGGTGGTCAGCGGATGGAGCCGGACCACAGGTTGGCGGCCTTGCGGTAGACCGCGTAGGTCTCGCTGTCGAAGTACGGCGAGGTGCTGAAGTCGTACCGGCCGTTGCCGTCGGAGTCGCCGATGAGGCTGGTGACGCCGTTGACGTAGCCGAGCCGCTTGGTGCTGCTGTACTTGGTGATCCACGGGCCGCCCGCGGAGCCGGCGGTCATAGAGCACTTCAGCGCGACCTGCGCCTCGGCCTTGTAGGCGGCGCTGACGCCCGCGGGCTTGGTGGCGCCGTAGCACCACTTCGGCGTGACCCCGGTGAAGGGCCGGTCGCCGTCGGGGTGCGGGCCGGCGGGGTAGCCGAACGCGTAGACCGACTGGCCGATCTTCTGGTTCCAGGCGAAGCCCTGGCCGCCGACGTTGTCGCCGAGGCGGCCGACGTCCTTCCAGCTACCCGGCTGGACGCCGTTGTAGACCGTGACGAAGGCGTAGTCGCTGTCGTAGTCCTCGTAGTTGGCGAAGTCGAAGTGGGTGTAGGCCGACTTGCCGACGTAGATGCCGTAGGGCGTCTTTCCCTGGTAGTACGCCGGGATGAACACCCAGTGGTCCAGGGTGTCGCGGTTGGCGTCGGTGTCGTAGACGCAGTGACCGGCGGTGGCGACGAGGTTGTGGTACTTCGACTGGATCGAGGACGCCGAGCACCAGTAGGGCTTGCCGTGGACCCGGAAGAACACCTTGCCGATGGTGCGCGGCAGGTTGACGTTCTTGACCTTGGTCGGGGTGATCTTCTCCTGGCCGATCGGCGGCACGACGCCGGTCTTGCCGTCGGGAGCGGCGTCGCTCCCGCCGAACTTGACCTTGCCGCTGATGGAGGAGTCGTTGGAGTAGCGGGTGGCGGCCTTGAGCTGCCTGCCGCCGTTCGCGCTCCAGAACTTCGCGGTGGTGCTCGCCTTGCCCTTGCTGGAGGCGAGGGAGACGTTCGTCGGCTGGGGCTTGGCCGTGGCCCCGGCGGACGAGGTGAGGGCGGCGCCGATCATGCCGGTGGCGGTGACGGCGGCGCCCAGGGGGAGGATGAGGTGGCGTGCTCGGATACTCATATAGCTCCTCTTGTTCTGACATGGAAACATCACTTATGTCCCATGCGTCCCAAAGGGGATGACTTGAGCCTATGTCATTTCTTTACGCGCACCGTATGAACCGCCCGTTTATCCGGACATTAATGCCTTAAATGGGATATTAAGTGAGTAAAACCTCACTGGACAGTGAGGTTGAAATGACGAAGGGCCCGGCTTTCGCCAGGCCCTTCCGCGCGCCGTGCTCAGCGGTCACGGCACCTCAGGCGCCGTTCCGCCCCGCCGGCGGGATGCTCACTTACCGATCTTGCCGGACCACAGGTTGGAGGCGGCGCTGTAGATCGAGTAGGTCTCGCTGTCGAAGTACGGCGAGGTGGCGAAGTCGAACCGGCCGTTGGCGTCGGTGTCGCCGACCAGGCTGGTCACGCCGTTGATGTAGCCGACGCGCGCCGTGCTGCTGTACTGGGTGATCCACGGGCCGCCGGAGGCGCCGGCCGTCATGGAGCACTTCAGCGCGATCTGCGCCTCGGCCTTGAAGCCGGGGACGGTGCCGGCGGCGGAGGTCTTGCCGTAGCAGTACTTCGGCGTCAGGCCGGTGTAGGGCCGGTCGCCGTCGGGGTGCGGGCCGGCGGGGTAGCCGAACGCGTACACCGTCTGGCCGATCTTCTGGTTCCAGGCGAAGCCCTGGCCGCCGACGTTGTCGCCCAGGCGGCCGACGTCCTTCCACGTGCGGGGCTCGACACCGTTGTACACGGTGACGAAGGCGTAGTCGCTGTCGAAGTCCTCGTAGTTGGCGAAGTCGAAGTGGGTGTAGGCCGACTTGCCGACGTAGATGCCGAACGGCGCCTTGCCCTGGTAGAAGGCCGGGATGAACACCCAGTGGTCCAGGGTGTCGCGGTTGGCGTCGGTGTCGTAGACGCAGTGACCCGCGGTCGCCACCAGGTTGCGGTACTTGCCCTGGATGGAGGAGGCGGAGCACCAGTAGACCTGGCGGCCCAGGCGGAAGAACACCTTGCCGATGGTGCGCGGCAGGTTGACGTTCTTGGCGTGGGTCGGGGTGACCTTCTCCTGGCCGATCGGCGGCACGACGCCGGTCTTGCCGTCGGGAGCGGCGTCGCCGCCGCCCATCCGGACGCGGCCCTTGACGGCGGCGTCCTCGGTGAACTTGGTGGCGGCCTTGAGGGCCTTGCCGCCGCTGGCCGTCCAGAACTTGACGGTGTCCAGGGCGGCGGCCTTGGTGGTGGCCAGGGCGTCGGAGGCCGGCGCCGCGGCGGCGGAGGCGGAGGCCCCCGCGGTGAGGGATGCCGCGATCATGCCGGCGGCGACGGCGGCGCCGCCGAGAGGGAGCACGATTCGCTTGACTCGGGTGTTCAATGAGACTCCTTGTTCTGCCGCAGGACCTGACTCCTGCCTCAGTGACCCCAAAAGGGACAGTCTGAACCTATCGGTCTGATCATGAAATAAGGCCGTAAAAATCAACGGAGCGGCCGACTCCTCACCGCCCGGAGTGGCGCACGTACACGCTCCCGACGTGGCCGACGATCACGCAACCACAGGTGGAAACGGTCCAAAGGCCCCGTGCGCGAGCGGCCCTGTTGGAGTACACGCGACGCGAAATGTGACGCGAATCACTCCGAGATCGGCCCAGGCGTGAGCTGGATGGGCACGTCCGGAATTGGGTCGCAGGCCAGAGCCGAGTATGGCTCGGAAAAGCGCGCGGAAAAGGCCGCAGGGCCCGGCACGAATGCCGAGCCCTGCGGTTTACGACTGGGGACTGCCGTTCTTACTACTGAGAACGTCAGGCCTTGGTGATGACGTCGCCGTCCTTGGCCACGATCGAGCCGGACCAGAGGTTGGCGGCGGCCTTGTAGATCGAGTAGGTCTCGGTGTCGAAGTACGGCGAGGTGCTGAAGTCGATACGGCCGTTGGTGTCGGCGTCGCCGATGAGGCTGGTGACACCGTTGATGTAGCCGAGACGCTTCGTGCTGCTGTACTTCAGGAGCCACGGCGCACCGGAGGAGCCGGCGGTCATGGAGCACTTGAGACCGATCTGGGCCTCGGCCTTGAACGCGGCGGCGGCCTTCGCGGCGAAGGTCTTGCCGTAGCACCACTTCGGCGTGACACCGGTGAACGGCTTGTCACCGTCGGGGTGCGGGGCCGCGGGGTAGCCGAACACGTAGACCGGCTGGCCGACCTTCTGGTTCCAGGTGAAGCCCTGGCCACCGACGTTGTCGCCCAGGCGACCCGCGTCCTTGTAGTACTCGATGAAGAAGACGGTCTTGTAGTACTTGACCGTGGAGGTCTTCTCCACCGCGTACGCCAGGTAGTAGTGCGTGATCGTGAACGCCGAGTCCACGATCTTCTTGTACCCGGGGCCGGTGTACTTGTTGTAGAACTCCTCGTCGACGATCTCGGTCTTCGTCAGCTCAGGAGCCTGGTGGAAGTTCTGGGTCGCCGGAACCTTGGAGGCGGCGTCGAACTCGTCCTTGGTGACTTCCTTGGTCGCGGTCACCGCGTCCTTGGTGCCCCAGGGGACGATCTTCTCGCTACCAGAGGTCTTCGCCCAAGCGTCGGCGCTCTCGCCGCCCTTCTCGTCGACCTTCTTCTTGTACTCCTCGGCCGTGATCTCGACGTCCTTGGCGTACTTGTAGCCCTGCCAGTTGTCGTAGGTCTCCTTGGTGACCTGCTTTTCGCCGGCGTAGGTGATGCCGTTGTAGACGGTCACGAAAGCGTAGTCGCTGTCGTAGTCCTCGTAGACGGCGAAGTCGTAGTGCGTGTAGGCGGCCTTACCGACGTAGATGCCCCACGGGGTCTTGCCCTGGTAGTAGCCCGGGATGAAGACCCAGTTGTCCAGAGCGCCGTTCTGGACACCCTCGTCGAACACGCAGTGCCCGGCGGTGGCGACCAGGTTGTGGTACTTGGACTGCACCGAGGACGCGGAGCACCAGTACTCCTTGTCGCCGACCGTGAAGAACACCTTGCCGATGGTCTTGGGCAGGTTGACGTTCTTGACCTTGGTCGGGGTGACCTTCTCCTGGCCGATCGGCGCGATCACGCCGGCCTTGCCGTCAGGCTTGGCGTCGCCGCCACCGAGCTTGACCTTGCCCGAGACCTGCTGGTCGCCGGTGAACTGCGCGGCGGCCTTCAGGTTCGCGCCGCCGTTCGCCTTCCAGAAGTTCGCGATCTTCTGGGCGCTGCCGGAGGAGGCCAGGGCGGCCGACTTCCGGACCGGGGCGGTCGCGGCGTTGGCGGAGGTGACCAGGGTGGCGCCGATCATGCTGGTGGCGGCGATGGCGCCACCCAGCGGGAGGGCGAGACGCTTCACTCGGCTGTTCAAGGGGAACTCCTTGGGCTGTCGTGGAACGCTTTCTGCGTCCCATGCGTCAGTAAAGGGATAGCCATGAAGATAGCGAGTAGATCTTGTGCTGTGGGGACGATTCGAGGGGAATTTTGACCTTCGCCCGGGCGTGACCTTTTCGTAACCCCAGGGGTAGTCCGACCATCCTTGTCAGAAGGGTGCAAGATCGGGGCTTACTCGCAGATCAGAGCACTTGCGCGTCGACAGTGTCCTCTGCGGTCGAAGTGGCGCAATCTCCCCGGATCGGCGGGCAGTGTGACGCAGATCACATGGAACCGATGGAGCCAAACCGGGGTCCGGGTACGTCTAAGGCGCTCTCTCCGGGTCGGCCGGTCGGCGCAGACGCCCTTTGGGCGTGCCTCAGAGCATCAGTCAGGGCCCGTTGATACCTGTCCAGGCTTCCATCCGGGTGGGCGCTGGGTGCGGGCGCGTGGGACGCGGCGACCGCTCGGGACGACGGAAGCGGTTCGCGTAACGCCGACGGCAGCTGCGCGGTGGTGAGAACCGTGCTGAGAGAAGAGCCGTGCTGAGAAGAGCCGTGCTGAGAGAAGACAGGACGGTGCGGAGGCAAGGCCGTACCACGCCGGCGGCGGCTCCACCGCGCGAGGAGAAGAGCCGTACAACGCGAAGCGGGGCCCGGCACGAATGCCGGGCCCCGCTAAGGACTGCTGTGCTCTAGCTGGCTAGAACGTCAGGCCTTGGTGGCGATGTCGCCGTCCTTGGTGACGATCGAGCCGGACCAGAGGTTGGCGGCCGACTTGTAGATCGAGTAGGTCTCGGTGTCGAAGTACGGCGAGGTCGCGAAGTCGATGCGGCCGTTCACGTCGGCGTCGCCGATGAGGCTGGTGACACCGTTGATGTAGCCGAGACGCTTCGTGCTGCTGTACTTGAGGATCCAGGGGCCACCGGAGGAGCCGGCGGTCATGGAGCACTTGAGACCGATCTGGGCCTCGGCCTTGAACTTCGCGGCAGCAGCGGCAGCGAAGGTCTTGCCGTAGCACCACTTCGGCGTGACACCGGTGAACGGCTTGTCACCGTCGGGGTGCGGGGCCGCGGGGTAGCCGAACGCGTAGACCGGCTGGCCGACCTTCTGGTTCCAGGTGAAGCCCTGGCCACCCACGTTGTCGCCCAGGCGACCCGCGTCCTTGTAGTACTCGATGAAGAAGACCGTCTTGTAGTACTTGACCGCGCCCGGGGAGACGATGGCCTTGTACTCGACGAAGTAGTGCTCGATGGTGTAAGCGCCATCGACCATCTTCTTGTAGCCGGGACCGGTGTAGGCGTCGTACGCCTCCTTGGTCACGATGTCAGCCGCGACCTTGGGGAAGCTCTTGTAGTTGGCCTGGTTGAAGTTGTGGTTGCCGTTCCCGGCGGCCACGAACTCGTCCTTGGTGACTTCCTTGGTGTACATCTTGACGGTGCTCGACAGCGGGGTGCTGTAGGGGACGACCTTCTCGGAGCTCGGGTCGGCCTTGGCCCAGCAGTCCGCGGTCTCGCCGCCGGCGGCGTCCTTGCACTTCTGGTACTCGGCCGCCGTGATCTCGACGTCCTTGGCGTACTTGTAGCCCTGCCAGGCGTCGTAGGTCGCCTTGGTGACCTGCTTCTCGCCGGCGTAGGTGATGCCGTTGTAGACGGTCACGAAAGCGTAGTCGCTGTCGTAGTCCTCGTAGACGGCGAAGTCGTAGTGCGTGTAGGCGGCCTTACCGACGTAGATGCCCCACGGGGTCTTGCCCTGGTAGTAGCCCGGGATGAAGACCCAGTTGTCCAGAGCGCCGTTCTGGACACCCTCGTCGAACACGCAGTGCCCGGCGGTGGCGACCAGGTTGTGGTACTTGGACTGCACCGAGGACGCGGAGCACCAGTACTCCTTGTCGCCGACCGTGAAGAACACCTTGCCGATGGTCTTGGGCAGGTTGACGTTCTTGACCTTGGTCGGGGTGACCTTCTCCTGGCCGATGGGGGCCACAACGCCGGCCTTGCCGTCGGGCTTGGCGTCGCCGCCACCCAGCTTGATCTTCTGGTTGGTCTGCTCGGCGCCGGTGAACTGCGCGGCGGCCTTGAGGTTGGCGCCGCCGTTGGACTTCCAGAAGTTGGCGATCTTCTGGGCGCTGGTGGCGGAGGCCAGGCTCACGGTCTTCTTGGCCGGCGCGGTGGCCGCGTTGGCCGAGGTGACCAGGGTGGCGCCGATCATGCTGGTGGCGGCGAGAGCGCCACCGAGCGGGAGGGCGAGACGCTTGACTCGGGTGTTCAAGGGGAACTCCTTGGGCTGGCGTGGAACGCTTTCTGCGTCCCATGCGTCAGTAAAGGGATAGCCATGAAGATACAGAGAAGATCTTGAGCGCGGTAACCGGAATCGTGACGATTTTGGGGCTTCGTCCTACGTGATCTTTCTGTGATCGACGGAAGAGCCGACTCCCGCTGTCAGGATCTTCGTGCGGCCTCCATGTTTGCCCAGATCAGGGCCCGTATGTGACCATTGGTACCGCTGTGACGGCGGTCAACCGCAGCTTGACCCGACATGAGGGCGTGTGACGCAGATCACACGGAACCAGGGGAGCCGATCGGGTGGGTGGTTACGTCTAAGGGGCCGACGATCTAGACAAACCCGGCAAAACGCCCATAGCTTCACCGGCATCTCACGCTGGAACGGACCAAGCCCCGGAACATTCGTTCCGGGGCTGCGGCAAATAAGGGAACTTTTCTCCAGGCGCCCTGCAGTGGTCGTCGACCTGAGGGACCGCGGCCATCCGGCGCGTCAAGGCGGAGGGATCCCCCAAGCCCAGAGGCGGCATGCGGGCAGCAGAGGCGCTCGTTGATCTCCGGAACCGGCCGTCACCGGGCCGCGAACGTCGAACGGTCACTCCGACCGGAGGCTTCGTGACAGACGCGGACCCGGCAACGGCAAGGAAGCGCGAGACTCAGGCGGTCTTCTGCCGGGAGGCGTAGGAGTACACCAGGTAGGTCGCCTTGTCGAAGTACGGCGAGGACACGCCGTCGTACCGGCCGTCGCCGTCGAGGTCCCACGTCAGGCTGTTGACGCCGTTGAGGTAGCCGATGCGCCGGAGCTGGCTGTACTTGATCACCCAGGGGCCGCCGCTGGCGCCGGCCGTGAACGCGCAGCCCCGGAACATCACGCCGCCGTTCAGCTCCCACTTCGGAGAGGAGATCTTCTTGGTGGCGCGGGTGAGGCAGGACTCCATGGTCCGCCCGTCGAAGGGACGGGTGCCGTTGGGGTGCTGGCCGGCCGGATAGCCGAAGGCGTACGCGGCGACGGTGTACCCCTTGTTCCAGGCGAAGCCCTGACCGCCGACGTTCTTCTCCAGCAGCCCGGTGCCGACGCGCTTGTACATCGGCAGGCCCTTGACGTCCTTCTTCTGGATGCCGCTCGCGTCGTAGTCCGGGTCCCACTTGTAGCCCCGGTGGACGGTGACGAACGCGTAGTCGAAGTCGAAGTCGCCCGTGGCGGAGTAGGTGTCGTTGAGGTACAGCGTGTGCCCGACGTAGATGCCGTAGGGGGTCTTGCCGTCGGCGTAGGACGGGATGAAGATCCAGTACTCGACCGGCTTGCCGTTCTTGACGTCGTAGGCGCAGTGCCCTGCGGTGGCGACGACGTTGCCGTACTTGGAGTGCACGGACGAGGCCGAGCACCAGTACTCGGTGGTGCCGTTGCGGAAGAACACCTTGCCCACCGTCGGCGGCAGGTTCACGTTGCGCGAGTTGACGGTCTTGGACGCGGCCTTCGGCGGGACGACGCCGGATACCGTCGTGGTCGTCGCCGGGGCCGTGGCCGTCCTGCCCGCCTGGGCGGCGGCCGTGCTCATCGCGGCGGCCTTACCAGGCACCTTCGCGGCGGCGGCCCGGCTGGGGGCGGCGGTCGCGGAGGGGGCGGGGGTCGACCCGGGATTGGCCGCCGATGTCTGCGGCGCGTAGCTGCTGGCGCGCTTCAACCGGTCGGGGGTCCACCAGTCGACGACCTTCTGGGTGTCGGCGTCGTTCTGCGCCAGGGGAACGGAGGTGATGCCGGCGGGCGCGGAGCGGGCGTTCGCCAGCGCTCCGGCCGATCCCGGGCCCGCGGACAGGATCACACTCGCGGCAGCCAAAGCGCCGCAGAATGTGAGCGCGAACCGCTTCGCTCGGGCGGGCATTTCGTACCTTCCAGGGGTCAGACGTCGGCAGACAACAGTGAAGGGCGATTTTTCCAGATCATTTGCCAGGTGGCACGGTACTTGGCCGACCTGGGTTCACTTCGTTATGGGGAAGGGCGGGGGTCGTAGGACTGCCCCGATAGGGGGCCGGGCATGCGCCCGGGCCCCCTACGTTGCCGTGGAAGCCGTCAGCTCGTCGTAAGCTTGCCGGTCCACTGGCTGGCAGCGGCCTTGTACACGCCGTAGGTGTCGCTGTTGAAGTACGGCGTGGTGATGTGGTCGTACCGGCCGTTGCCGTCGGTGTCGAGGGTCAGGCTCACGACGCCGTTGAGGTAGCCGGTGCGGTTGGCGTTCTTGTACACGATCAGGAACGGACCGCCGGTGGCGCCGGGAGTGAAGGCGCACTTGATGGCGAGCTGCTCCTCGGCCTTGTACTTGGACACGGCCGGGGCGGCCGCGGTCTGGCCGTAGCACCACTTCATGGTCTCGCCGGTGTAGGCCTTGTTGCCGTCGAGGTGCGAAGCGGTCGGGTAGCCGAAGCTGAACTGCTTGGCCTTCGTGCTGCGGTTCCAGGTGAAGCCCTGGCCGCCGACGTTGTCGCCGAGGCGACCCGCGTCCACGAAGGTCTTGATGGTGAACACGGTCTTGTAGTACTTGACCGAGGTGGCCTTCTTCACCCAGTACTTCACGAAGTAGTGGGTGATGGTGTAGGCCGAGTCCACCATCTTCTTGTAGCCGGGGCCCTTGTAGTTGTTGTAGGTGACCTCGTCCACGAACTCCGTCGCGGTCTTGGCCGGGGCCTTGGCGTAGTTCTGCTTGGAGTTGACCGCGGGGGCCTTGTCGTACTCGTCCTTGGTGACTTCCTTCAGGACCTTCTGGCCGCCGGCGGTGCCCCAGGGGAGGACGGTCTCCGAGCCGGTCGACTTGGACCAGGCGTCGGCGGTCTCGCCGCCCTTCTCGTCGACCTTCTTCTGGTACTCGTCCTTGGTGATCTCGACGTCCTTGGCCCACTTCGGACCCTTGTACGCGTCGAAGGTCGCCTTGTCGACGGTCTTCTCGCCGGTCTGCTTGATGCCGTTGTAGACGTTGACGAAGGCGTAGTCGTAGTCGTAGTCCTCGTACACAGTGAAGTCACTGTGGAGGTTGACCTTGCCGCCGACGTAGATGCCCCACGGCGCCTTGCCCTGGTAGTAACCGGGGATGAAGACGAAGTTGTCGACGTACTTGTTCGCGTCCGTGTCGTACACGCAGTGCCCGGCCGTGGCGACCAGGTTGTGGTACTTGGACTGAACGGAGGTGCCGGAGCACCAGTACGGCTTGCCGTCGACCTGGAAGAACACCTTGCCGACGTTGGTCGGCAGGTTGACGTTCTTCGACGTGCCGGCGGTCTTGTCGCCGTCACCGGTCGGGGCGATGGAGCCGGCCTTGCCGTCGGCGGAGGCCTTGCTCGTGCTCGCCTTCAGCTTCGCCGACAGCGAGGAGTCCTCGTTGAAGTGCGTCGCCGCCTTGAGCTTGCTCGGGGTCCAGGCGCCCGCGATGGCCTTCGCGTCGGTCCCGTTGTTCGCCAGCTTGCCGGACTTCACCGGGGTCGGCTTCGTCTCGGCGCCGGCGGAGGTGGTGAGGGTCGCACCGATCATGCCGGTGGCGATGAGGGCGCCACCGAGAGGGAGGATCAGGTGCCTTGCTCGGGTGTTCATTGAGCTCCTTCTATGTCATGGGTTGCCCGGGAAGGACCCATGCGTACGTAAAGAGACTCGACGACCGTACTCCGCCGATCTTGGCCACCGACCCCAAAACCGGACAAAAGCATGCGTGTGTTACCTGGTTGTTATGAAACCGGTGGAACCGGAGAGATACCTGATACGTCGAAGTTCGCTCGTTGATCAGGGCTCAGGGCCTCCCTGGGGCCTGATCGCCGACCCCCGGACGAGCGGGTGACGCCGCGAGGAGAGCAACGCCGGCCACAAGGCGGGAGGAAGCCGACCGCCCAACGTCACACGAGAGATCGGGGGATCTGCCATGCGACGCCTTGCACTGGGTCTGACCTGCGCCGTCCTGCTGCTGAGCACGGCCGCTGCCCTGTCGCCGACGCCCATGAGCGAGCGCGACCTCGTCGTCATCCCCCGCCCGATCTCCGGCACGATCCTGGGCCTGCTGCCCGGTGGCGAGCACAACGACCTCCTCGGCCCCGTCCCCGGCGCCGGGCCGGTCGCCACTGGTGCCGTTCCCCACCCCCTCCCCGGCGGCCCGGCCGCCCACCTTCTCTCCTGGATGGCCCTGGAGGAAACGACCCTGGGCCCCCACGCGCCGGCGCCTCCGGGCTCCTCGTCCGCTTCACGGAACGCGTCCGGGCCCGGAGTCGCCGCCAACGCCGCTCCGCCCGACGCGGCCGCGTCCAACGAGGACCTCGGCAATGCGGCTTCCTTGAACTCAGCCCCGGCCAAGGGGGTCAGCCGCGTCCTGCTCATAGCGGTCGCGCGAGGCGAGTCGCCGACGCCCGCGGACAAGGCGGTCCTGCTCCTGTGCGGCCCGACCGCGGGCTCCCACCCCAAGGCCGCCGACGCCTGCAAGCAACTGGAGCACGTCGGGGCCAACCTCAACGACCTGAACGTCTCGCCGGGCGTCAAGTGCGGCAAGGAGTACGACCCGGTCACCGTCTACGCAGCCGGCCTCTGGGACAGCGGCCGTCTGTCCTACGAGCGCACCTTCACCAACCGCTGCGAACTCAAGGCCACCGCGGGACCCGTCTTCGATTTCTGACTCAGGCATCCGCTGACGACGGGGGTGGCGAACGCCCGCGGTGGCGTCGCGTCACTTCGGGCGTTGTTGCGGCCATCTCGTACTGGGTCGCCCCATTCTCAGATTCCAGCACGCCGTAAGGCTCACTGAGCGCCACTCTTCGTGTGACATGGTCGGCTGACCAGCACCTTCATCGACGATGCCCATTGAGCTGGAGGTCGCTGATCGTTTTCGGACATTGGGCTGTTACGGACACTATCGGCGTGTTGCGCGTGCTCTATGTCACATTGTCGGAAGATCGGGAAGAACGTTAAAAGAGAACCTGACATGTCCACTTACACCCATTGAGGTGGTTTGTGAAACGCTCAGGATTCTTCCCGTTACGCTACGCGCGACCAGATGGGCTGCGTCGACGCCTCGCAGCGATCACGGTGTCCACCCTCGCCGCGTCTCTGCTCACTGCCGGCGGAATGCCGTCGGCGACGGCGGGCACACAGACATCCACCAGTCCCGCGCAGTCCGATCCGGTCGTCAAACCGACCCCGTTCCCGCGTCCCACGGACCCCGATGCGGACCTGCGCGCGGGAATCGCCGAGGCGAAAAAGCAGAGCAAACCCGTGGAGGTGACCGCAGCGACGTCCGAGACCTCACGGACCTGGGCCTACCCGGATGGACATCTGACGACCGAGTCCTACTCCAGCCCCGCCCAGGTGAAGCAGCCCGACGGCACCTGGGCTTGGATGGACACCGCTCTCGTCGAGAAGGACGGAGTACTGAAACCGAGAGTCGCGAAGGCGGACGTTCAGTTCTCGCTCGGTGGGGACGCCCCGTTCGCCACGATGGAGCGTGACAAGGGTCAGAAGTTCAGCCTGTCCTGGGGGAGGACCCTGCCGAGGCCAGTGGTCAAGGGCAACGTCGCCACCTACGTCAACGCGGCGGGGCCGTCCGCCGACCTGGTGGTCACCGCACTGAGCACCGGTTTCTCCCACGACGTGGTGCTACGGGAGCGCCCCACAGGCTCGGTGGAGTTCCGTATCCCCGTCCAGACAGCGGGTATGGCGTTCGGCGAGAGCGCGAACGGTGGCCTGCAACTCACGGACGCCAAGGGCAAGGTCATTGCGCGGGCGCCGCGGCCGGTGATGTGGGATGCCGTCGGCGAGCAGCAACAGGCCGGCCCAACGGCACGACGGATGGGTGCGATCACCACCTCTGTGGCGCGGGAGAGCGGCCGGAAGATCCTGATTCTGAAGCCGGACGCCGCCTGGCTGGCAGATCCCAAGACCCGGTACCCGGTCACCGTGGACCCCACCACCACACTGAGCGTCATCAGTGACACGACGATGGGCTCACGATCCGAGTGCGGCATCTTCGATCAACCCAGCGCCACGCTGCTCAAAGTCGGGGGCAACATCTTCACCTGCTCCGGCAAAGATGGATTCCAGTACTTCCGCTCCTACCTCGCCTTCGATACCGGCGCCTTGGCGGGAAAGGCCATCTACAGCGCCGCTCTCCAGCTCTGGCGCACAGACGCCTTCCGCTGCGCGAGTACGGGGGACGGGAAGGTCCGGGCCGCGCGTACCTCGTCTGGCTGGACGGCTGGTCATATGACATGGTCGAACAAGCCTGGAACGGAAAGTGACTCTGTCGCGACGATATGCCCGACCACGGGAGTAAGCACTCCAGGGGCGATGTCATGGCCCGTCACGGACTGGGTGAAGAAGTGGGCCTCGGGCACACCTAACTACGGCATCGAGCTGCAGGGACCGTCGGAAAGCCTGACCGCTGGCGTCGAAAGCTACATGGTCACCTACCACTCGGCGGAGATGTCGGGCACCGGAGCGACACCACCCAAACTCATCGTGCAGTACTTCCTGCCTCCGGAGATCCCCACCGTGACCGCGGAGTCGGTCGACTCCATGGACGGCGACCACGCGATCGTGCGCACCAGCTCGGTCAAAGTGGGATACCGCAGCACCTCGGTCGACGGCCGCAACCTCGACTACTACTTGTCTGTCCTCGACTCCACTGCGCCGCTCCCGGCCTGGACGACCGGAGGAGGGGCCGCCGCCCAATGGAGCTTCACCGAAGGTGCGGACCAGGCCGACTCCACCGGCAACGGCCATTCTTTGACCTTCGTCTCGGGGCGCTACACCAACATCACCGGTAAGGACGGGAAGGGCATCCAGTTCAACGGTGCTCCGACCGTTCCTTCGGACGGCAGCACCGGCGCGGTGCTCCACACCGACAAGAGCTTCTCCGTGAGCGGCTGGGTTCGTGCGGACACCACGGCCGGCGGCGGACTGTTCGGTCAGCGCACCTCGGCCGGGGACGGCTTCCTGGTCACCTACAACGGCAGCGCACGCAACTTCAGCATGACCATGTCCAACACCGCCACGGGCGGCGGGACGACGATCACCTCGTCCGCCACCGTGTCGAGCGGCACGTGGGCTCACCTGGCGGCGGTGTACGACGCGACCGCCCACGAGATGCGCCTCTACGTCAACGGCGTCCAGTCCGCCAAGAAGACCTTCACTTCGGCCTGGGACTCCTATGGCGGCGGCACGTTCGTCATCAACCCCAGCGGAGGCGTCCTGACGGCCGCCAAGGTCTCCTACGACGAGGTCCGCGCTTACCAGCGCGCCCTGAGCGAGACCGAGATCAGGTGGATGCTCAACCTCACCCCACCCACCACCGCCAACCTCCCCTCCGGTCAGACCGCCACCCAAACCTACGACGTCAGCAACGTCGACACCTTCAAAATCTCCGTCCGAGCCTGCCTCAACGGCGTGACTCCTATCACCTGCAACGAATCCCCCTATTACCGGATCACTACGGACGCTCCGCTGCTGCCGACCGACACGGAAACTGGTATGGCCGACCCGGTCCGGCCCATACTGTCCGGCATGGTCAACCGTCCTTCCGGCGGGACGGTTACTGCCAAGTACTACTTGTACGACAGCAGCGGGGCACCGGTTGGTGCCGCGCCGCTGGGGACCCGCACGGTCAACGGCGGCGAACGAGCGTCGTTCCAGATACCGGAGAACACCGTCCAACCGGGCACGGCCTACAAGTGGCAAATGGCTACCTGCGCGGGAGGCCAGACAACGGCGGAGGAGGTATGCACCGCCAAAACCACTTCCGTCTCCTTCGTGACCCCTGGCACTCCCCCGCCACCTGAGCCCGACGAGAACGTCCGGCATTTGACGCTGGGGAAGGACAACATCGTCGTCAAGAGCGCTAAGACCGATGCAACAGCTTGCGGCGGCGCCCCATGTACGGTGACCGACGCGAGCACCATCCTGATCGGCGGCACTGACGCCCAGAAGACCGCAGCCGTCGTTGGGTTCAAGCTCGATGAACTCCCTGACGGCGCGGCCGTCTCGCAAGCGATCCTTAACCTTGGTACTCCGATCTGCCCGGTAGGGACCTGCCCGAGCGATGCAGTCGTCACAGCCATCCCGCTCAAGAGCCCTGTCACCGCTGAGTCGAGAGGCTCGGAGCTAGCAGGCGATGCCGATACCAGCACCACCCCGTACACGCTGCCACTCACCGGTCCGACGGCCGACATCGCCGACAGCACATACCAGTGGCTGCTGCTCACCTCCAATAAGGACGAGGCCATAACATTCGGCGACTCGGCAGCCACCGAACAGCCGTCGCTCGGTCTCACCTATTTTCCCGCTGGGCCACCGAGTAAGGTCCTCAATCTTGTCGCAGCCGCCGGCGACGCCAGCGCGATCGCCAGCTGGGGTCTACCAGAATCCAACGGCAGCATGGCCATGCTCGACGGCTACGATGTCGAAGTCACCGACAATGGCGGCAGCATGGTGCAGACCCTCGACGTCAAGGATCCGTGGGCAGCCGTCAGTGGTCTCTCCAACGGGCAGACCTACACGATCAGAGTGCGAGCAAAGACTGCCTTCGGCACCGGGGACTGGGAAAACATCACCGTCACTCCCAAGGCAGTGCCGACACCTCCTCCCTCAGCAGGCAGCGCGTGTGTCCCATTTCTGGACACTCCGCCAAGCGCAGCACAGAGTAAGGTCTCGCTAAGGACAGCTGAGGGCGAGGGCGGTCAGGCGTTCCTGAACCGGGTCAAGGCCTACTACCAGGCGCAAGATGCAGTACTGGAGGGTTCGGCGGTCGCCGTCTGGGATGCACCGGGCGTTACTCCAGAAGCGCCTAGCAGTGCCAAGCTCTCCTTGCTGAATGCAACTCTCACCAAGCAGCGCGAAAGTATGGAACAAGCTGGCATAATAAGGGCAGGTTCCACCGTTCAGCTATCCAGCCCGGTGGTTGAAGGTGCACTGGGTGGCGGAGTGCGCGTTACCGCAGAGGTCAAGCGTACCTGGACAGAGACCAGCGGATCCGCAGTAGCACCAGCACAGTCGCGGGTCATCGCAGAAGCTGCCGGATCGGTGGAGCATAGTGAATCATCTATATCGGTCTTCGTCTTCGACCGCTGTGGAAACATCACCATCATCGAGGTGCCGGTTGACTCGAATGAGGACTCCACGGATTTCATCGAGACCGATGGGGAGCAGTACCTGACTCGAGCCTTCGACTCGTCGGAAAGTGCAGCTGCTCCTTCGAGATCAGAAACCAGGTCGATGGGTGATTGGCCGGTGTGCTATCCCTACAAGGATTGGCCTGGGACTAGCAATACCGATAAGTGGCGGCCGAATAAAGGCCTCCTGTTCGAGACTGTCGGCAAGTCGAAGTGGCGTAAGTGCGTACCCTACGAAGACACAACATGGAATGTGAACAAGTTCGGCGCGGTCGCGAGCCTCTACACGGATTCAAAGTTCAGGAAGAGTGCGGCGAAGAAGGGGAGCAAAGAAAAATACGTCCTGGACAATTCGAGTGTCAACGTCAAAAGCGCAGCGTGTTTCGTGGTGGCCGGATCGAGCTATCAACTAACCTTCCAGGGCGCAGTGGTCGTAGGTGTCCCCTTTGCGGGCGTCGAGGTCGGCGGAGGGGTCTCCATCACGAGATCGGCTGGAAAAGACTGCTCAGGAGAAGCGTCACTAGACGGCCGGGAAGGCGGATCGAACGCGAGTCTCGCATTCAGATCTGCTCTTTGGAGCGGAGTTGACTCCGTGATCGCCACTTGCTGGCAGACTGGACTCAGTAGCTGCTCCGTCCAGAAATATCAGCAACAAACCACCGGTACCTTTATATGGGCCAAACAGAAGGGTTACGTGTCATCCCAGAGTCGGTCCATTAGGAGCGCATGGAGAGACCAATAGAAACCATGTGAGCATAGCCCGCTAAGCCTAGACGTAGCTGCCGTGGGTCGCTTGGCTCGCGGCAGTTACGTGGCTGCATGGTCTGGTCGGTTACAGGACCTTCTCAGCCCATTAGGCAATGATCCCTGGTCTCGATATCAAGGAGTAATCTGTGACCTCTGGCCGACTGGCCATCTCTCTGGCCATTCTCTGTATCTTGGCTGGAGGCTGTACTCAGGGTTCGTCGACTCGACATGTGAATCCGGCGCCCAACCAGGAAAATTCCGGCGCGACCCGAGACCATCTAGACATGGTGGTGAAGCTTGCAACAATAGCGACGAATCCGGCCGACCGACTGGCTGTTTATCTAGGGAATATCGAAGACACCCCTAACGGCTATGAGTTCCATCCTGGCATGGTCTCATTCTCCACCTTCAAAGGGCTGAGCACATCTCAATATGTGCCCTATTCGGTCAGCCTGGACAGGCTGGGCCGGGTCCGCCGGATATATGCTATGCCCGAAAGCGTGGCGTCTAGGGCGCTTCTGGAGTTCGGCACCGGAGTGGATGGCGATGGAAGTGCATGGATCTTGAAGAGGCTCGGGGCTGGAGTCCGCATCGCTGCGATCGTCGAATACAAGAAGCCCGTGTCGGAAGAAGGATTTCGGCCTCGCTTCATGTACGATAACTCGGCTCGTATCCTCCTTTCCCGTGCCCGGCGAGATGGGTATCCGATCTACTGGGATGGAGGTCAAGGATGCCAGGGCTCGACCACGCCGGCCATATGTTCCGGCTCGCCGGTAACGCAGTTCAGGGACTGGGTGTCGAAGCTCGGCCCACAGGACGACGGGACGCTGAGAGGTTTTGGTCTGTCGGTGGGAGAGTTGCGTAAGGCGGCCTCCGATGGACTCATTCACGGCATCATCGCCGACGGCGGTTCGGCCCAGGTGATGCGCGCGCTACAACGTGATTCCAACGTTTCCGGAATCTGGATAATTGATAT
Source organism: Sphaerisporangium rhizosphaerae (assembly GCF_042665155.1). Classification (NCBI taxonomy): domain Bacteria; kingdom Bacillati; phylum Actinomycetota; class Actinomycetes; order Streptosporangiales; family Streptosporangiaceae; genus Sphaerisporangium; species Sphaerisporangium rhizosphaerae. The sequence continues at coordinate 57,719 of NZ_JBHTCG010000039.1, forward strand.
CCGCCCCTGTCTGCCGACGGATGATTGCCCCTAATCACATACAGATGCGCTGCCGGAGCCGTGACTGGACGGCGGTGGCCTCTGCCGCGCTGGTGGGCCATGGTTCACGTCGGTTCACGTCGGATCACGGTGCCAGGTGGAGGCGGTCGGCGGTGTCTGTTTTTATGTTATCGGCGGGCTTATCAGGTGCCGCAGGTTGCCAATGGGTCGGAGATCGGGCGGTCAGGGGTGGAGGCTCAGGCCCTTGAGGGTTTTGTCGAGGAGGTTCTTGGGGGCGTGAAGGGCGAGGCCGACCAGGGGGAGGGTCTCGGCGGGGTGGGCCTGGACGGTGGCGCGGTTGGCTTCGTCGTGGCCGGTCTTGAACATGTCCTCGATGTAGACCGCTGTGGGGATCGCCCGGGCGAGGGCTCTGGTGTGGGTGCGGGCGAGGCCCTCGGTGTCGGCGGCGTAGACGAGGACCGGCTGGCGGAACATGGCGAGGTAGGCGTTGCCGGAGGCGTCCGCGTACGGCTCGCCGATGGTCTCTTCCGAGGCTGCGGCGATGGCGCTCGCCAGGAAGGCGGTCACGTTGAGCTTCTGCCAGACGGCCAGGTCCTCCCGGACGACGATGGCGATCTTCGTGTCGAAACGCATGCCGAGCAGCTTGGCGGCGGTCGGGGCTCCCGTCTTGTACGCCGGTGCGGTGGGGGTGTCGGCTCGGCGCCGTTCGGCAGTGCGGGAGTAGGAACCCGGTGCCGATCGGCGCTGCGGGGGGGCACGGACAGTTCTTCACGCGGGCGTCGGCGCGGATGGTCGTCATGAGGGGGCGGCGCCGACGGCGGTCATGCGGGCTGCGCGGCCGGTGGTCATGCACGTCGGTACGGAGGTCGTCATGCGGGCGTCGGCGGACGTCGCGGTGGCCTGCGGGTGGTCGGGCGTGTGGTCAGAATGGAGGGCATGGGAGGGGACTGGTCGCGGTACTGGCGGGCGGCCGATCGGCCGTTGGAGGCAATGCACGCGCACTTCGAGCGGCACGTCTACCATCGGCACAGCCACGAGACCTACTCCTTCGGGATGACCGAGGAGGGGGCCCAGCACTTCACCTGCCGGGGCGAGGCCCGTACCAGCGCGGCGGGGATGGTCATGGTGTTCAATCCCGACGACCCGCACGATGGGCACGCGGCCGACGAGGTGGGCTTCACCTACCGGATGGTGCACATCGGACCCGACCTGGTCGCCGAGGTACTGGGGGAGGCTGCCGGGCGGAGGGCGGGGCTGCCGTTGTTCACCGAGCCGGTTGTGGACGATCCCGTGCTGGCCGGACGGCTGCGCCTGCTTCACGGGACTCTGACGGGTGAGGCGGACGCGACGCCGCTGCGGCGGGAGGAGTTGCTCGACTCCGTGGTGGTGGCCGTGGCGAGGCAGGCGGGACGCAGGCTCGTGCCGCTGTACGGCGGTGGACGGGGTCGCGATCTTCCCGGCGGCGGGACGCCACGGCCGAGTACGGGCGGCATGGCGGGGCCGGCCGAGCGCGAGATGGCCGGTATGGCAGGGGGTGATGGTCGGAGGACGGCACGGGTCGTGCGGGAGTTGTTGCACGACCTGGACGGCGGCGCGGTCTCGGCGGGTGACCTGGCCCTCGCCACCGGGCGCAGCCGGTTCGCCGTGTACCGATCCTTCCGGGAGGCGTACGGCATGGCGCCCAGCGACTACCAGCGCCAGCTCCGGCTGCGCGCGGCACGCAGGCTGCTCGCCCAGGGCTGCTCTGCGGCGGACGTCGCTGCGACGACCGGCTTCACCGACCAGAGCCACCTCACCCGCTGGTTCTCCCGCTACTACGGAGTGACTCCCACCGCCTACCGCCGAGCCGCCGCGCCCACTCCCTGAACAGGCGGATGCGCCGCTCTTCAACGATCACTCACGGGTCTGTGGTCCTGGGGCGTCAGTCGTTGATGATGATCATGGTGCCTAGGGGGAGGTGGGTCACGGCGTCGAGGGCGGGTTTGGGGAGGCGGACGCAGCCGTGGGAGACGGCGTGGCCGAAGACGCTCTTGTCGGGCCAGCCGTGCAGGCCGACGGTGCCGGGGCCGCCGTCGTAGGTCTTCAGTTTCTCCGAGTGCGAGCCGAGCGGCAGGATCACCGGGCTGTAGGACACGCCGGAAGGGGAGAGGGCGGCGAGCAGGAAGGTGCGGCCGACGGGGGTGGGGGTCTGGTCGGTGCCGATGCCCACCTGCCACGATCCGGTCTCCTGGCCGTCCTTGAACACGGCGAGCCTGCGGTCGGACAGGTCGATGCGCACCTGGTAGGGGCTGTGGGACTCCTTGGTCTTGCCGTCGCCGGTGTGGATCCAGCCGGTGGACCCGTTGGGCCTGCTGGGGAGCAGGACGCGCATCCAGCCGGGGCGCGTCTCGACCACCGGGAGCCAGGTCGGCTGGTCGAGCTGGGTGGTGGGGAGGACGGCGATCGCCGGGCCGCCGGGTTCGGCGTAGACCACCTTCTGGGCGCGCGGGTGGACGACCAGGCCGTCGTTGGCCGCGAAGGGCTGCGAGTCGGGTTCGGCCTCGCTGACCGTCGTCCACGTCGTCGACCTGGGCAGGGCGGCGAGCTGGGCCGTGGTCACCTTCGCCGGCGGGATGGGCTTGGCCGGAGGGGGTGCGGGCGGGGTGGCGAGCTCGCGGTCGAACTTCCAGTTGGTGACGATCACCAGCATGGCCACGCTCAGCAGGACCGTGGTGACCACCGCGGCGATGACGAGGACGGTGCGGGTGGATCGGCGGCGGACGTACATGGGACCCCCGTGAAGGTACTGGCTGCTGCTCTTCGCGGTTCGGCGGACCGGTGGGCGGTGGTGGTGATCGTGGGTGGCTGGTGGTGCGCGGTGGCGTTGTCGGGTGCGGTGGGGGCGAGCCGGAGGGCCCGTCCGGGATTGCGGACGGGCCCTCGTGGCCCCGGGACGGTGGATCAACCCGTCACGGCGAAATGCTGGACCGGCTTCGGCCGCTCCTTCTTGTAGTGCTTCTGGTGGTACTGCTTCTCGTGGTGCTCGTGGTGCTCGGGCACCCACTTGTGACGGTGGTTGTCCCAGTACTCGCGGTGACCGCCGCCGTGGTCGAACCAGCCCTCGATGTGCCGGCGGATGCCCCTGTCGACCAGCACGGTGTGGTCGTTGCGGTCGTGCCACCACCTGTCGCAGCGGCGGCGCAGGTTCTCCCACTCCTCCTTGGTGTGGTGTGCCGAGATGCCGTGGCGCTCCTCGGCGTTCCTCAGACGGCGGCACTGGTGCTCGTCGTCGTCATGCCGGATGGTCCTCGGCTCGTCCTCGTCCTCCCAGTCGTCGTCGTGGTCGGACTTCTGGGCTTCCTTCTTGCCGTCGTCCTTCTTCTTGCCGTCGTCTTTCCGCTCGGCCTCGACCCGCTGGACGAGCGTCGCGATGTTGCTGGGGTCGAAGGAGGTGTTGCCCAGGTACTGGGCGGAGATGGTGTGGGTTCCCTCGGCCAGGGTGGTGGTCGTCAGCGTCGCGCGGCCGCCGGTGAGCAGGTCGGCGGTGCCGAGCTCCACGGTGCCGTTCTTGAAGACGACCCTGCCGGTCGGGAGGATGGTGGTGCCGGTCGCCGTCACCGAGGCGGTGAAGGTGACCGACTCGCCCCGCCGGGACGGGTTGTGCGACGAGGTCAGTGTCGTGGTCGTCGCGGTGGCCCGTCGTACGGTGACGGAGAACCCGGGCTTCACGGGCCCGGCGGGAAGCAGGGATGCCGCCTGCGTGCCGAGGGCCTGCGGGGCGGTGCTCGCGCTCGCACTGCTGGGTGCCGCGGCGAGCGCGCCCATCGCGAGAGCGCCCGTGAGAGCTGCCGTCAGCCATGAACGACCGACATTACGTTGGAGAGACCGTGGGTGACCGACGTCTATCATAAAGCGGTCCTTTTCTTTTTGCAGTTCAAAGTAAAGGAGCACCTCGATGCTGGCGCGCCTGCATGTCCGACCCTACTCATGGTCGACCTCGATACCGTTGTCCGACATGCGGGAGATTCGCGCAAGCGGCGGAGTAATTGTAAAAAATAGTGGCCCGCTACTCACGCTTTTTTCGTGATAAGTCGGACAGCCCTCTGAGGTCCCCGCACGTCGGAAGCCCTGTCCCAGCGCGGAAATCGACTCCAGGTAAAAAACGGACGACCCGCATCAGCGGTTCAGTGGCGCCGCGTAAATTTCCCGGGACGTGGGCGCGCCGCCCCATGCGGTTACGGTATTTCGTCCGGGATTGCCGCCTTGTTCCAATAATCGCCGGAGGTGTCGGCGATAACGGCGTAGCGGGTTGGATGCCGCCAAGGACGCCTTTCCGGGATTTCGCGGAGTGCCGCCGGTTTCCTCCGCCGTGTCGACGAGGAGCCCGCGCCGGCGACGTCGACGGCCGGGGAGGGCCGTGGACAGGGGGTGGCGGGAAGGGGACGGGGCCCGCCCCGGGGGTAGGGTGCCGCCATGTTCGCCGTGACATGCACAAGCACCGACCCAGACAACCCGCTCGCCGGTCTCACCCTCGGCGAGCGGCCCGAGCCGGAGGTCCCCGGCGGATGGGCCGTGGTCACCGTGAAGGCGACCGCGCTCAACCATCACGACCTCTGGACGCTCAGGGGCGTCGGCATCCGGCAGGACCGGCTCCCCATCGTGCTGGGCTGCGACGCCGCCGGCGTGGACGAGGACGGCAACGAGGTCATCGTCCACTCGGTGATCGGCACCCCGGTCCAGGGGGACGAGACGCTGGACCCCAAGCGCTCGCTGCTGTCGGAGAGCCACGACGGCACGTTCGCCGAACGGGTCGTCGTCCCGCGCGCCAACCTGGTGCCCAAGCCGGCCGGGCTCTCGTTCGAGGAGGCCGCCTGCCTGCCGACGGCGTGGCTGACCGCCTACCGGATGCTCTTCGAGAAGTCGGGGCTGGAGCCCGGCTCCACCGTGCTCGTCCAGGGTGCCGGAGGCGGGGTCGCCACCGCGCTCATCGCGCTCGGCCGCGCGGGCGGCTACCGGGTGTGGGCGACCAGCCGCTCGGAGGACAAGCGCGCCAGGGCGCTGGAACTCGGCGCCGACCAGGTGTTCGCCCCGGGGGCCCGGCTGCCCGAGCGCGTCGGCGCGGTGATGGAGACGGTGGGGCAGGCCACCTGGGACCACTCCCTGAAGTCGCTGCGCCCCGGCGGGCGCATCGTGGTCTCCGGCGCCACGAGCGGCGCCGTGCCGCCGGCCGACCTGAACCGCGTGTTCTTCCTGCAGCTCTCGGTGGTCGGCTCGACCATGGGGACGCGCGACCAGCTCGGCCGGCTCGCCACGTTCCTCGTGCAGACCGGCGTGCGTCCCATCGTGGACCGCGTGCTGCCGCTCGACCGCGCGCAGGAGGGGTTCGCCGCGCTGGAGCACGGCGAGGTGTTCGGAAAGGTGGTCTTCACGCCGCCCACGGGCCGATGAGGCACGCGGCGAGGCCGTCCCGCTCGGCGGCCTCGTCCTGCTGGACGGCTTCCGGCGTCTCCTCCCACGGCGCGCACGGTTGAGCGTGGCCGCCGAGACGGAGCAACGGGGGGCGGAAGCCGTACAGGATCATCATCGGAGCGTGGAGCGGATGCGGGTGGCGGCCTCGTACAGGGCGTCCTGGGCGGTGGCGAGGGTCTCCTCGGTCACCGAGGACGCCGCCGCGGCGCCGCGGATCTCCTCGACGAACTCCGCCAGCATGCGGCCGAGCTCGGCGTCGCGGTCGCGGGAGCCGTGCCCCTGCCAGGCGCCGCCCCAGGCGCCGCGCAGCCAGTCCTGCTTCCAGCGCTGGGTCTCCTCTTTCCAGACCCGCCTCTGGCGTTCGAACTCCTGCTTCTGCTCCTTCCACACCTGCTTCTGCTCACGCCAGGCCTGGCGGTAGTCCTCCCTGACCGTGCGCGCGTCCTCCTTGGCCTGCCGGTGTTCCTCCTGGCCGGTCTGACGCACCTCGCGGGCCATCTGGGTCAGCTCGTCGCGCAGCGACCGCACGGTGTCGCGGACGTCCTCCTTGACCTCGCGGGCGATGTCGCGGACGGACTGGGAGATCTCCTGCTCCAGCTCGGCGAGCTCGTCCATGCGGGCTTCCAGCTCGGCCCGGCCCTTGTCGGTGATCGTGAAGACCTTCTTGCCGTCCACGAGCTCGTGGGTGACCAGGCCCTCCTCCTCCAGGCGCGCGAGCCTGGGGTAGATGGTGCCGGGAGAGGGCGAGTACACGCCGAGGAAGCGGTCCTGCAGCAGGCGGATCACCTCGTAGCCGTGCCGCGGGCTCTCCTCCAGCAGCTTGAGCAGGTACAACCGGAGGCGTCCATGGGCGAAAACGGGGCTCACTGCTCTCTCCTCAGAAGGGTCACATCGGCCGACACGGTGGACGCCGACAGGGAGGCCATGCCTCCGCCGAGCCGGCCGGACACCGACTTGGCGCCCGGGCGGCTGGTGGTGCCGAGGCCGGTGAACGCGCTGTTCAGCCGGCCGGAGGTCGAGCGCAGGGACACATCGGCGTCGACCGCCCCGGGCAGCCGCACGACGATGGACCCCGAGACGCTGTGCAGGGTGACGTGGCCGGTGGGCGGCAGCTCCAGGTCGGCGGTGATGCGGCCGGACACGGTGTTGGCGCGCAGGCGGCGCGGGGTGCCGCCGGCCACGGTCAGCTCGCCGGCGACGCTGGTGAACGACAGGTCACCGGCCAGGCCCCGGCTCTCGACCGCGCCGGACACGGTCTCGGCCTCGATCTCGCCGCTGACGCCGTCCAGCACGATCTCACCGGAGACGCTCTTGACGTTGGTGCGCCTCTCGAAGCCGGCGACGACCGCGGAGGCCGAGATCACCCCGGCCTGGACGGGACACTCTTTGGGGAGGGTGAGGGTAAGCGTCGTGTCGCGCCGGCCAGGCCGCAGCCACCCGAGGATGCCGTCCCAGGTGAGGTCCTTGTAGGCCACGGTGAGCCGGCCGTCGTCGTCCTGCTCGACGATCAGCGGTGGCGTGTCGATGTCGCTCACTTCCAGGGTCGGTGGCCCGTCGCTGGCGAGCACGGCGAGCCGGCCGGCGACGATGCGGACGCTCAGCTCGCTCACCGCCTCGAACGTCAGCTTCTCCGGCTTGTCGATGGTCCATTTGGGCATGGCCTCGTCCTTCGACGGCTGGTCGTGGTTGCCTTCCACGGAACACGATATATCTCGTCAGGCAGAAGTCAAGATGTATCGCGTTCTGAGAGTACGCCGGAGTGCGCCAGAAGTACGCCCGGAGCGTGGCGGAAGCGCGGCGAGAACAGGCCGAGCACGCCTGAAGGACGCCGGGAGCACACGCCGGCAGGCACGCCGAAAGGCGCCGGCCGAGGCGGGCCGTGGTCAGTCGTCCTCGTCGTCCAGGCGGGCGAGCCAGGTGGCCAGGCGCTCGACGGGGATCTCGAACTCGGGGTTGAGATCGACGAACTCGCGCAGCCGCTCGGCCAGCCAGGTGATGCCGACCTCCTCCTCGCCGCGTCGCTCGACCAGCTCTTCGATGCCCCTGTCAGTGAAGTACATCGCAACTCTCCTGCATGTGCGGATATATGGGGAAGTCCCCCACAGAACGCCTGTGGGGGACTCCGATGACGCAGGTGACGGCGCGTCCCGTCAGCCGAGGCTCTCGGTGACGATGTGCTCCAGCTCGGCGTCGTGCGCGGCGTGCGAGCCGGCCGCCGGGGAGGAGTTGGCCGCACGCGACACCCGGCGCAGCCGCCGCCCGTCGAGCAGGCCGGGGTCCTCGGTGAGCTTCAGCGTGAGGTACGGCCACGGGCCCATATTGATCGGCTCGTCCTGCGCCCAGATCAGCTCGACGTCGGAGCCGTAGCGGGACAGCTCGGCCCGCAGCTCCTCCGCCGGGAACGGGTAGAGCCGCTCGAGCCGGACGACCGCCACGTCCGTGCGCTGCTGCTTGTCACGGGCGTTCGCCAGGTCGTAGTACACCCTGCCGGAGCAGAGGACCACGCGCCGGACGTCCGACGGGGTGACGGTGGCGTCGCCGATCACCGGGCGGAACGCGCCGGAGGTGAACTCGGCGCTCGCCGAGGACGCCGCCTTGTGCCTCAGCAGGGACTTCGGCGTGAAGACGATCAGCGGCCTGCGGCGGTTCGACACCACCTGCCAGCGCAGCAGGTGGAAGTAGTTCGCCGGCGTCGTCGGCTGGGCGACCGTCATGTTGTCCAGCGCGCAGATCTGCAGGAACCGCTCGATGCGGGCCGAGGAGTGGTCGGGGCCCTGCCCCTCGTAGCCGTGCGGCAGCAGCAGCACGACCGCGGAGCGCTGGCCCCACTTCTGCTCGCTGGAGGAGATGAACTCGTCGATGATCGACTGGGCGCCGTTGGCGAAGTCGCCGAACTGCGCCTCCCAGGCCACCAGGGCGTCCGGGCGCACGACGCTGTAGCCGTACTCGAAGCCCATCGCCGCGAACTCCGACAGCAGGGAGTCGTAGACGTAGAACTTCGTGGTGCCCTGGTTGAAGCTCTTCAGCGGCGTGTGGTCCTCACCGGTGACCCGGTCGACCAGCACGGCGTGCCGCTGGCCGAAGGTGCCCCGGCGGGAGTCCTGCCCGACCAGGCGCACCGGGTGGCCGTCGATCAGCAGGGAGCCGAAGGCCAGCGTCTCGCCCATGGCCCAGTCGATGGCGTCCTCGGTCACCATCTGGCCGCGGCGCTGGAGCACCGGGGCCAGGCGGGGGTGGACCGTGAAGCCCTCGGGCAGAGTGAGCTGGGTCTCGACGACCCGCTTGATCGTCTCCTCGGAGATGCCCGTCGGGGTGTCGTCGTGCGACCACGGCACCACCTCGTCGGGAGCGGGCTTGACGACCGCGCCCGGCTCCAGCGGCTTCCTGCCGGCCTCGCGGGTCTCGGTGAAGGCCCGCTCGAGCTGCTCCTGGTAGTCGCGGAGCGCCTGCTCGGCCTCCTCCACCGTGATGTCGCCCCGGCCGATCAGCGCCTCGGTGTAGAGCTTGCGGATCGACCGCTTGGCGTCGATCAGGTCGTACATCAGCGGCTGGGTGAAGCTCGGGTTGTCGGCCTCGTTGTGGCCCCGGCGGCGGTAGCACACCAGGTCGATGACGACGTCCTTGCGGAACTTCTTGCGGTACTCGTAGGCCAGGTGGCCCACGCGGACCACGGCCTCGGGGTCGTCGCCGTTCACGTGGAAGATCGGCGCCTGGATCATGCGGGCCACGTCCGTGGCGTACACGCTGGACCGGGAGGAGGCGGGCGAGGTAGTGAAGCCGACCTGGTTGTTCACCACGACGTGCACCGTGCCGCCCGTGCGGTAGCCGCGCAGCTGCGACAGGTGCAGGGTCTCGGCCACGACGCCCTGGCCGGCGAAGGCGGCGTCGCCGTGCACGAGCACCGGCAGGACGGTGAAGCCCTCCTCGCCGCGCTCGAGCAGGTCCTGCTTGGCGCGCACGACGCCTTCGAGCACCGGGTCGACGGCCTCCAGGTGGGACGGGTTGGCCACCACGGACGCGGCGATCTTCTTGCCGCTGGGCGTGGTGAAGTCGCCCGACGCGCCGAGGTGGTACTTCACGTCGCCCGAGCCGTGGGCGCTGCGCGGGTCGAGGTTGCCCTCGAACTCGCCGAACACCTGGGCGTAGGACTTGCCGACGATGTTGGCCAGGACGTTCAGCCGGCCGCGGTGGGCCATGCCGATGACGGCCTCGTCGAGCTCCTCCTCGGCCGCGTCGCTGAGCACCGAGTCGAGCAGCGGGATCAGCGACTCGCCGCCCTCCAGCGAGAAGCGCTTCTGGCCGACGTACTTGGTCTGCAGGAAGGTCTCGAACGCCTCGGCGGTGTTGAGCCGGCGCAGGATGTGCAACTGCTCCTCGCGGCTCACCCTGCCGTGCGGCTTCTCGACCTTGCTCTGGATCCAGGCCCGCTCTTCGGGGTTCTGGATGTGCATGTACTCGATGCCGACCGTGCGGCAGTAGGAGTCGCGCAGCACGCCGAGGATGTCGCGCAGCTTCATCAGCGGCTTGCCGCCGAAACCGCCGGTGGCGAACTCGCGCTCGAGATCCCACAGCGTGAGGCCGTGCGACTTGATGTCGAGGTCGGGGTGCTTGCGCTGGTTGTACTCGAGGGGGTCGGTGTCGGCCATGAGGTGGCCGCGCACGCGGTAGGCGTGGATCAGCTCGATGACCCTGGCCGACTTGGCGACGTCGTCGTCGTGCGTGGCCGAGATGTCCTGGACCCAGCGGACCGGCTCGTAGGGGATGCGCAGCGACTGGAAGATCTCGTCGTAGAAGCCGTCCTGGCCGAGCAGGAGCTGGTGGATGCGCCGCAGGAAGTCGCCGGACTGGGCGCCCTGGATGATGCGGTGGTCATAGGTGCTGGTCAGCGTCATGACCTTGCTGACCGCCAGGCGGTTGAGCGTCTCGGGGGAGGCGCCCTGGTATTCGGCCGGGTACTCCATCGCGCCGACGCCGATGATCGTGCCCTGGCCGGGCATCAGGCGGGGGACCGAGTGGACGGTGCCGATGGTGCCGGGGTTGGTGAGGCTGATCGTGGTGCCCGCGAAGTCGTCGACGCCGAGCTTGCCGCCGCGCGCCTTGCGGACGATCTCCTCGTAGGCCGTCCAGAACTGGCGGAAGTCCAGCGACTCGGCCTTCTTGATCGACGGGACGAGGAGCTGGCGGGTGCCGTCGTTCTTCTGCACGTCGATGGCGAGACCGAGGCCGACGTGCTCGGGCTTGATCAGCGTCGGCTTGCCGTCGATCTCGGCGTAGGAGTGGTTCATGTCGGGCATCGCCGACAGCGCCTTGATGATGGCGAAGCCGATGATGTGGGTGAAGGACACCTTGCCGCCACGACCGCGCGACAGGTGGTTGTTGATGACGATGCGGTTGTCGATGAGCAGCTTCGCTGGGACCACCCGGACGCTCGTGGCGGTGGGGACCGCCAGGCTGAGGTCCATGTTCTGCGCCGTGCGGGCGGCCGCGCCACGCAGCCGCACCTCTTCGGCTCCGGACGGGGTCGCCGCCGCGGGCTTGGCCTTGTCGGCGGCCTGCGGGGCCGCAGGAGTCGTCTTGGCGGCCTTGGGAGCGGCCTTCGGAGCGGCCTTCACCGGCGCCGCCTGCGGCGGCACGGGCTGTGGCGGCGCGGTCGCGGTCGCCGTGGTGGCGTCGGCCGTCGCGCCGTTGGACCCCTCGGGCGCCTGCGCGCGGCTCGTGCCGGAGTTGGGGTTGTAATCAGCGAAGAAGTTCCACCAGGCACGGTCGACAGACTCGGGGTCCTGGAGGTACTTCTGGTACAGCTCGTCGACAAGCCACTCGTTCTGGCCAAAGTTGGTCATGGGGTTTGTCCGCGACGACTCAGACGACACGGCGGAAATCGCCCTCTTCCGCAGATCGGCGTTGTTGAATAAAGAACCTGTCCAAGGCTACTCGCCCGCAGAAGTAACGCGTGCTATCTGTGGCCGGGCTCACGCCCGATCATCCCAGGACCGTTCAAACTGGTCACGCGCGGGTAGTCAGTCCGGGGGGTGAGGTCATGCTCACCCCCGGGCATGCTCGCTCTGCCCCCGGCGCCACAGGCGTGCCTCGCGGACCGACCCGGACTCAGGCGGGCGATCGCGGACTCAGGCGCGACGGGCCGGCCGGACTCGGACAGACCGGCCTCAGACAGACCGGACCCAGACAAACCGGCCTCGCGCAGGCCGGACTGACACAGGCCGGACTCAGGCAGGCCGGCAGGACCTCAGGCGGGGCCGACCAGCCGGGACTCCAGGCGCACGCCGGGCGTGATCTCGCGCAGCAGGCCCGAGAGCTCCTCCCCGGCCGCCGCCAGCTCCTCCAGCGACATCGGCGCCAGCCGTTCGAGCAGGAAGAGCGCGTCCACGGTGTCCTCGGTGATGCGGGTGCGCACGCACTGGCGCCAGTTCCACCTGCGGCAGGTGACGCCGTGGTCGTCCCGCCAGACCACCTCGCCGATCTCGGGGTGGTCGATGACCGTCTCGCCCTTCTCGACGGCGTCGAACGGCTCTTCGCCGCCCGCGCGGACCAGCCGCGCCGTGCCCTCGTAGTGGGCGAGGTCCTCGCCGCCGATGGGCAGGACGTGACGGACGCTGATCGCGTTGTAGGCGTCGACGACCAGGTTGATCTCCGGAGGCGGCATCCGGCGCACCAGGGCGTCGACCGAGGGCCGGGTGCGCTGGGGCTTGGCGCCGAACGCGCGGTAGGCGTCCTGCCAGGCGAGGATGTTCTGGTGGCCGGGGGTGACGGCGCCGGCCGCCGCCTCGGCCAGCCACCCGCGCGAGCGCTCGTCGGAGGGCCCGTTGAGCAGGCCGTACGCGCCGATGGCCAGGACGTGGAAGTCCGGCCGCAGACGCGTGACCGCCTCGTCGATCCAGATGGCACCGATCATGCCGCCCACCCTAGCCAAGGCCGCGCGGCGGGCGTGACGGCGTCCGCCCGGCGGGAGGCGCCGTCGTCCGGGCCCGCCCGGCGGGAGTCGCCGTCGTCCGGGAGCCCGTCGTCCGGGAGCCCGTCGTCCGGGAGCCCGGCCGGCGGGAGGCGCCGCCGGGCGGGCCTCCCGGATGACGGCCGGGCCGCCACCTCGTGAGGTGGCGGCCCGGCGGACGGTGAGACGGTGAGGACGGAAGGTCAGGAGCAGGCGGCTCCGTTGAGGGTGATCAGGTCGGGGTTGGGGTTGGCGCCGCCGGGGCTGGTGCCGAGGAAGCCGAAGGTGACCGACTGCCCGGCCCCGATCTTGGCGTTGGAGGCCACGTTCTTCGCCGTCACCTTCGCGCCGCTCTGGGTGATCCCGGCGTTCCAGGACTGGCCGGCCTGCTGGCCGCCGAGGAACGACCACGCCAGACTCCAGCCGTTCACCGCGGTGGAGCCGGTGTTCTTGACGGTCACCTGGGTGGTGAACCCGCCCGGCCACTGCCCGTGCGTGGTGTAGGTGACCTGGCACTTGCCGGGGGCCTGGACCGTGCCGTCGCCCTGGTCGGCGACGAAGGCCGAGACCCACGACAGAGGCGAGTTCCAGTTGATCGTCAGCTCGTTGGTGGCCCAGGAGTTGATGTCGTCGATGTAGCAGAACTGGGGCTTGCAGTTCTTCAGCTTCTCGGCCGCGAGCGGGTCCTGGATGCCGGAGTTCGGGCCGCCGGCCAGGGTGCCCTTGGGCGGGTTGGGCAGCGTGGCGTCGAGCTGGTGGGAGTACCACCGGCTGTGCTGGTTGTGCGAGTTCACCTCGCCGTACCCGGTGACGTAGGACTGGTTCAGCGCGTTGCGGCCGAAGATGTAGTCGATGCCCTGCAGGACGCCGTCCCGGTACTTGCGCGTGCCGGTGAGGTCGTAGGCCGCGGCCATGACGACCATGTTGTTCAGCACCAGGTTGTTGGAGCCCCAGTCATAGGTGGGCGGGTTGTAGGGCACCCCGTACGGGTGCGCGGTGAGCGTGGCCAGGTACTTGTCGGCTCCGGCGACCACCGAGGCGCGCACCTGGTCGCGGCCGGGCAGCGCGTTCGGGACGGTGGCCAGGTCGAGCCGGCCGAGCTGGGCCACGTGGCCCCAGTCGAAGCCGCGCTCGCCCCAGATGTCGGACGTGTGCAGCGGCGAGGCCAGCACGTAGTCCTGGAACTCCTTCTCGCCGGTCGAGATGTAGAGCTCGGCGGCGGCCCAGTAGAACTCGTCGCTGACGTCGGCGTCGTCGTAGGTGCCGCCGCCGGTGCCGTCGGAGGGGGAGGCGAGTACGGCGGGGTTGGCCTTGGCCGCGGCCCACGCCTTGCGGGCGGCGGTCAGGTTCTTGGCGGCGAACGCCGCGTCGTAGGGCGCGAACAGCCGGGCGGCCTGGGCGGCCGTGGCGGCGAGGTTCAGCGTGGCGGCGGTCGAGACCGGGTGCAGCTGGCGCTTCTGCGCGTCGGTGTGCGGCAGCTGCGGCAGGCCGGTCCAGTTCTCGTCGTGGATCTTGTGGTGCGCCATGCCCGCGTACGGCTTGCCGTCCGGCACCTGCATCTTCAGCAGGAACTCCTGCTCCCAGCGGGCCTCGTCCAGGATGTCGGGGACCTTGTTGCCGCTCTCCGGCAGCGCGAGCGCGTTGTCGCCCATGGGCTTGGCCGTCGGGGCGTTCTTGGTGCGCTCGTACTCGCTCATGAGCTGGGCGACGGAGATGCCGCCGTTGACGACGTACTTGCCGTGGTCGCCCGCGTCGTACCAGCCGCCGGAGACGTCCAGGCTGTAGTCGCAGACGCCGGGCTGGCAGGGCACGTTGGTGTCGCCCTGGTTCGGCGCGACTCCGATGTGGCCGGCCGGCCGGCCGTAGCCGGGGCGCAGGTCGTCGCGGATCGCGATGCCGCTGCGCTGCGGGTAGTACATCTTCAGCGCGTCGGAGCGCAGCGTCTCGTACGCGCCGGCGCCGATGTCGAACGGCCGGCTGGTCTCGCCGTCGGCCGTCAGCGTGTAGCCGGCGCCCGCCTTGGTGTAGGCGCCGAAGTCGATGGAGTGGACGTTCTGCCCGGAGCTGGCGTCCACGCCGCGCGGCGTGGAGGTGCCGGAGGCGACCACGGCGCCCGCGGCGTTCTTCAGCTTCCAGGGCAGCGCGGTCGTGGCCTCGGTGACCACGGTGGCGTTCTTCGGGCCCTTGGGCAGGTAGGCGACCTGGTTGACGCGGACGCGCGGGCCGGTGTCCGGCACGTACACCTCAGGGTCGGCGCCGCCCTTGAGGCTCACGTCGTCCATGCAGAACCGCCACGGCGTGGCGCTGCCGCCGATCTGGAAGACCACCTGGCCGGTGGCCAGGTCGACCGGCGAGGTGAAGGTGTAGTGGAAGTCCCCGCCGGCCGGGGTGAGCTCCGGGTTGGCGGTCACGTAGGCCGTGTAGGGGTCGACGGGCATCTGCACCATCGCCTTGCCGACCCTCGACGGGTCGCCGGAGGCCGAGAAGGAGAACGCGTAGGTCTCGCCCTGGACGAGAGGGATGTCGTTCTGGCCGATGATGACGTCCCACGGGTTGACCGTGCCGCCGGGGATGTCGGCGCAGAGCCGTCCTCCGGTCGTGTCGAACGTGATGTTGTCGGTGTGCCACCAGGGGTCGCTGCCGCTGTCGAAGGTCCCGTTGTGGATCTGCTCGGGGCCGTCGGGGTCGGCGTTCGCGACGGCGGCCCGTGCCTTGGTGGGCGCCGTGTTCGCGCCGGACGCCTGGGCGGCCGGGCTGGACAGGGCGGACGCGGCCAGCGTGGCCGCCGCGGTGAGGGCCAGTGAGGCCGCCCATCGCCGGGATGGTCTGATCACGCGATATCCCCAGGTGTCAAGGTCGGAAGGTCTGAGGGAACCGGATGTGGGAGCGCTCCCATAGACGTCGGTGCCCGCGATGTTTCCAACGTGTGTCCTGGCCGTCAATGGATCGGGGCGCGGTCCGCGGCGGCCCCGCTCCGGCGGCACGGCGCGCGACCCGCCGCCTAGGTGTGCCGTCTGGCCGGACGCTTCGCTCCCGGCCGGTCGCGGGCGTCGGGCGGGGCCGGGCCGCGGCTGAAAGTTTCATCCCCCGAGAGGGTGGCGGGGAGTTCCGCAAATATATCTTTGCAAATAGAGCTTTGCAAAGTTATCTTTGGCGACATGAGCGATGAGAGCGAGGAGTCCGACGTCTACCGCGTCCGCGATCCGCGGGCTCTGAAGGCCGTGGCCCACCCGCTGCGGGTGCGGCTGCTCGGCGCCCTGCGCCTCGAAGGCCCGGCCACCGCCACCGAGCTGGCCGCCCGGCTCGGCGAGAGCTCGGGCTCGACCAGCTACCACCTGCGGCAGCTCGCCAGGTACGGCTTCGTCGAAGAGGATCCCGGGCGGCGCGACGCGCGTGAGCGCCGCTGGCGTTCGGCGCACCGCTACACCGCCTGGGACGAACTGGAGATCGGCGGCACGCCCGAGGGGCGGGAGGCGGCCGGGTTCATGCGCGAGCGGCAGTTCGAGGCGCTGGCCGGCGACCGCGCGGCGTTCGAGCGCGACCGCGACTCCTGGGGGCCCGAGTGGATCGCCGCCGCCGGCATGTCCGACCACTACGCCCGGCTCACCCCCGCGTCGGTGACGCTGCTCTACGAGCGCGTCTCGGCCATGATCCACGAGCTGGAGGCCGCCGACGCGGCCGATCCCGCGGCCGAGGCGGTCATGCTCCACTTCGCCGCCTTCCCGACCAGGGGGTACACCGGATGACCGGCGCCCGTCCCGTGACGCTCTCCGCCCGCGCCGCGCTGCGGCGTTACCTGCTCGTCAGCTTCCTGACCTGGTTCCCGCCCGGCCTGATGATGGCCACGATGGTGCTGCTGATGACCTCGCGCGGCCTGACCCTCGCGCAGGTCGGCGTCGTGACCGCCGTGTTCTCCGCCGCCGCGGTGGTCATGGAACTGCCCACCGGCGGGCTGGCCGACGTCGTGGGGCGGCGCACCGTGCTCGCCGTCTCGGCGCTGTTCAGCGTCGTGGCGATGAGCCTGATGGCCGTCGCGGGCTCGTTCGGGACGTTCGTCGTGGTGGCGGTGTTCAAGGGCGTCGCCCGCGCGCTCGCCAGCGGGCCCGCGCAGGCGTGGTACGTCGACGCCCTGCACGCCGCCGAGGGCCCCGACGCCGACCTCAAGCCCGGCCTGGGCAAGGGAGAGGCCATGGGCTCGGCGTCGCTCTGCGCCGGCACGCTCACCGGTGGCGCCCTGCCGCTGGTGGCGCCCGGCGGACTGGCCGCTCCCATGGTGGCCGCGGCGGTGGCGGCGGCCGTGCTGTTCGTCGTCGTGCTGTTCGCGATGCCCGAGCCGCCGCGTCCGCGCACCTCCCTCGGGTCGGTGCTGCGCGACGTGCCGGTCACCGTCGGCGCCGGGCTGGGGCTGGCGTTCAGGCGGCCGGGGCTGCGCCGCCTGCTGTTCATGGCCTTCGTCATCGGCATCGGCCTCGGCGCCATCGAGATGCTCACCCCCGGCAGGCTCGCCGCGCTGACCGGCTCCGCCGAGTCCGGCGGTTCGGTGTACGCCGTCGTCGCGGCGGCCGGGTTCGGCGCCAGCGGCCTCGGGTCCTGGCTGGCCCCCCGGGTGGCGCGGCTGCTGCGCGGGCCGGTGCCGGCGGCGGTCGCAGGGACGGCGGCCGGCGCGGTGGCGTTCGCGTCCCTGGCGGCGTCGGTGGCGCTGTCCGGGACGGCCGGCATCGTGGCCGCCTGCGCCGCCTACGTGGTGATGTTCGCGGGGGTCTCGGTCGCCGAGATCGTGCGCGCGGAGATGCTCCACCGGCGGGTCGCCTCCTCCCGGCGCGCGACGCTGATGTCGGTGGACTCGTTGCAGCTCCAGCTCGGCGGGACGGCCGGCGTCCTGGGCCTGGGACTGCTGGCGTCCGGGGCGGGCACGGCCGCCGCCTGGTGGGTCGCGGCCCTGGTGATCCTGCTGTCCGCCCCGCTGTACCTGCGGCTGCCGCCGGCCGCGCCCGACGCGGAGGAAGGCGTCCATCCCCGGACGGCGACGGCCACCGCACACCCCGAGTAGAACAACATTCGGTGAGCGGTGCACAATCGTGGCGTCGGTTGTCCGTTGTGAGGGTTTCGGGGGTCAGGCCCCGGATTTCGGTTACGACGCCGGTCCGGGCACGGCCCCGGCGGAGGCGTCGAAGGTCGCCGGAGGGAGCGCGGAATGGGCGAGCAGGGGGCGGGACCGGCCGTCGAGGCGGCGGCCGAGCCGGGCAGGCGGGTCACCCCGGCCAACCCGGCACAGCGGGACGCCTGGATCGGCGGCGCGATGCCCGAGGTCGAGCGGGTGCGCCCCGGGCTGTGGTCCATCCCGGTGCCGATCCCGATCAACCCTCTCAGGTACGTGCTGGTGTACGCCCTGGAGCTCCCCGACGGGGTGGCGGTCATCGACGCCGGCTGGAACACCGAGGAGGCGTACGAGGCCCTGGCCGGCGGGCTCGGCGTGGCCGGGTACGCGATGACCGACGTGCGCGCGGTGCTGGTGACCCACATCCACCCCGACCACTACGGCCTGGCCGGGCGGGTCCGCGAGACGTCCGGCGCGTGGATCGGCCTGCACCCGGCGGACGCCGCGCTGCTGCACGAGCGCTACGACGAGACCAGGCTCGACGCGCTGGTCGAGCGCGAGCGGGCCCAGCTCGTGCGCAGTGGCGTGCCGCCGGTGAGCGTGGACGAGCTGAGCGGGGCGTCCAAGATGATCCGGCAGTACGTGACGATGGCCAAGCCCGACCGGCTGATCGAGGACGGCGAGCTCCTCGGCCTGCCCGGGTGGGACCTGCGGGCCGCCTGGACGCCCGGCCACTCGCCCGGGCACCTGTGCTTCGTCTCCCCGTCCCGGCGGGTGCTGTTCTCCGGGGACCACGTGCTGGCGAGGATCACGCCGATCGTCGCCGTCCACCCGCAGTCGGCGCCGGACCCGCTCGCCGACTACCTCGGCGCCCTGGCGGCCGTCCGGGACCTTCCGGTGGACGAGGTGCTGCCCGCGCACGAGTTCCGCTTCCTGGAGCTGGCCGACCGGGTCGACTACGTGACCGCCCACCACGGCCGCAGGCTCGCCGAGATCGAGGCGGAGGTGGGCCGGACGCCCGGCGCGGCCTGCTGGGACCTCACCACCCGGCTCACCTGGTCGCGGCCGTGGGAGACCATCCCGGCCTTCATGCGCAGGGCCGCCACGAACGAGACCCTCGCCCACCTGGTGTACCTGGAGGCCCGGGGACGCGTCCGCCGCGCCCCGGCCGCCGGCCCCGACGAGCCCGACCTTTGGTACCCGGCGGCGCCGTGACCGGCGAGCGGTGAACACCGGGCGCCCCGCGCCCGTATCCCCCGGAGGAAGCGCGATCGTCCAGGGTGAATCGTCCAGGGTGAGGAGATGCGGTGATGGGCGCAAGGGGAGTCGCCGTGGCCGGTGTGGCGGCCGTGCTCGGGCTGGTCACCATGGTCTCGGCGAGCGGCTGCGCCGCGGCGCCGGACGGCGGGGCGGTCAAGGTGGCCGCGTCCTACGACGACCTGCCCTACAACCTCACCGACGTGCTGTTCCGCCGGGAGATGATCCTGCACTACCGCCAGGGGGTCACGCTGGCGCGGCTGGTCCCCGGCCGCAGTCGCGACCCGTACGTGCGGGGGCTGGCCGAACGCCTGACCGGGGAGGAGGCCGCGCAGGTCGAGGAGCTCGCGGTCTCGCTGCGGATGTGGCAGTTCACGGTGCCGGACTCCGACAAGCCTCCGGTGCACCAGATGGAGGGCATGCTGACCCCGGCCCAGCTTCTCGCGCTCAAGGGACGCTCGGGCCCGGCGTTCGACCGCCTGTGGCTGACCACGCTCGCCCGGCACACCGACTACGGGGCGCGCCTCGCCGACAAGGCCCGCGACGAGGGCAAGGACGCCGCCACCGTCGCCCTGGCCCGCCGGACCGCCGCCGCCCAGAAGACCCGCCTCACCGAGATCGTCTCCCACCTTTCCTGACCGGGCCCGGCCGGTGCCCCGCCGCACGACGGCGCCGATCACGCCGTACCCCTGCCCGCCGTCGCGGCGCCGGTTCAGGAGCCACGGGTGGCGGTGGGTGTGGAGCGTCGGCGCGGGGGGGCCGTTGGTCGTGGCGGCGCGGGGCACGCCGTACACCGTCACGCGCTCGCGGGCCGGTCAGAGAGCCGCGGGTGGCGGTGGAACAGGGCGGGGTCAGGGGAGGCGGGTGGCGCCGCGGCCGGTGGCGAGGGGGAGGTCCAGGAGGGTGCGGATGCCGGGCGGGGCCGCGCAGACCGAGGCGATCGAGTTGACCGCGTGCGCGGCGGCGCCCGCCAGGCCGTGGGACACCTCGTCGATCTTCAGCATGAGCTGCGGCCGTCCCTCGATGTGGATGGCGAAGCCGGGCTCGGGCCAGCGGCGGACCTTGGCGGCGTCGGACTTGTAGACGCACTCCACCGTCATGAACGGCCGCCCCCGGACCAGCCCGGAGAAGACCCACCGCGAGGCGCAGACCGTGCCGGGGGCGATGACGCCGGCGGTGATCTCGAACTCCTCCGCCGCCAGCTCGAACTCGTCGCTCTCCTCGACCTCGTCCAGCCCGACGCCGAGCGCCTCGGCGACGAGCTGGACGCTCTCGGAGAACAACGCGCGCTGGACGGCCCTGAAGGGGCGCACGGCCGTCGCGTAGTCCTTGGGGGAGCGGCCGAAACCGATGAGGTCCATGACGATCTGCCGCGAAGGGTGGCCGAGATAGTCCGACGACTCGCGCACGTAGATGTGGTCCAGCCGCGTCGACAGGCCGGTGAGGGCGAGCGGCAGCAGGTCGCTCATGAAGCCGGGGTTGATGCCGGTGCCGTACACCGAGGTGCCGCCGGCCCGGCACGCCGACTCGAGTTGCGCCACCACGGCCTGGCCGTAAACCTGCGGGTAGATGAAACCCGTGGTGGTGATGACGTTCTTGCCCGACGCGAGCAGCGCGCAGACCGTCTGCAGGTCGGCGGCGTAGTCGCCGCCGAAGTAGGCGGCGGGCAGGGGCATGTGCAGCACGCAGTCGGCCTCGGTGGCCATGACGCGGTCGACGTCGTCCACGCACAGCACGCCGGTCTCGGGGAGCCCGACCAGGCCCCCGGCGTCCAGGCCCACCTTGCCGGGGTCGTACACCAGCACGCCGACGAGATCGAACTCGGGCCGGCTGATCACGCTGTGAAGCGCATAGCCGCCGACGGCGCCCGTGGCCCACTGGATGACGCGGAGGGGCGGCTGTGCGGGCATGCGAGGCCTCCAGCCCAGGGGGGTCGCGGACGGGGCCCGGCGAAGCTGGGGGCCGACGCCGACCCTCGCCCTCGCGGGGCAGAAACTATAGCAGAATCACAGCCGCCCGATCACTATCCGCTACATCGTCCTCGCGCTGGTGCGGCCCCGATTCTCCGGCCGCCGCGATGGCGATAACGGGCGGGCGAGCGGGCGCCGTGACGCTGGGTCGCCGGAATCCCGAGGGCCGGAACGTGGGTGGGTCTGAGGCGCGAGGGCGCGGCGCCGGGGTCTGGGGCGCGAGGGCGCCGCGCGATATTGTGAAGCCAGCTTTCTAGAATGTTGTTCTCCTGGATTCTCCTCGAAGGGTGGGCGCATGTCGGAACTGAGGTTCGACGGGAAGGTCGCGGTCGTCACCGGGGCCGGGCACGGTCTCGGCAGGTCGCACGCCATCCTGCTCGCCGAACGCGGCGCCAAGGTCGTCGTCAACGACCTCGGCGGCGCGCTCGACGGCACCGGGGCGTCCACGGGGCCCGCGGCCGAGGTCGTCGAGCTGATCGCCAAGAACGGGGGCGAGGCGGTCGCCAACGCCGACAACGTGGCGACGCCCGAGGGCGCCGAGGCGATCGTGCGGACCGCGCGCGACGCGTTCGGCCGGGTGGACATCGTGGTCAACAACGCGGGCATCCTGCGCGACAAGTCCCTCGGCAAGATGGCCGTGGAGGAGTTCGACGCCGTGCTCGCCGTGCACGTGCGCGGGTCGTTCCTGGTCAGCCGTGCGGCGTTCCCGCACATGAAGGAGCAGGGGTACGGCCGCATCGTCAACACCTCCTCCCCGGCCGGCCTGTTCGGCAACTTCGGCCAGGCCAACTACTCCACCGCCAAGATGGGGCTGGTGGGGCTGACCAAGACCCTCGGCATCGAGGGCGCCCGGGCGGGCATCAAGGCCAACGCCATCGCGCCGATCGCCTGGACGCGGATGACCGAGTCGCTGCTGCCGGCCGAGTTCGAGCGGAGGTTCACCGCCGACCGCGTCAGCCCGCTGGTCGCCTTCCTCGCCCATGAGAGCTGCCCGACCAGTGGCGAGGTCTTCAGCGTGGGCGCCGGGCGCGTCGCCCGCGTCTTCGTCGCCGAGGGGCCCGGGTGGCGGACCGACGACCTGACGATCGAGGCGATCCGCGACAACTGGGAGGCCATCCTCGCCGAGGAGCCCTATGTGCGCCCGACCACGCTGGGCGAGCAGGCGACCGCGTCCATGAAGGCCATGCTCTGACGGTCCGCCCCGGCGGCCCGCGAGCCGCCGGGGCGCATGCGTCCCGGATAGCTCCGATGTTTTGAGGCGCGGAGGAGATGATCCGGCTTCGGTGGCGCTGGTTGGGTTACCGCTCACATGGGGCGGCGGGTGTAGTCGTCCCGCAGGTCGGCCCCTGTGGACAGCGGCGGTGACCTGCGTCACGTGCTTTTGTTGATAACAGCGAAAGTTACTGATTGTCATCAAAAAGTGCTTTTCAGCACGGCGCGGGTGAACTAGCTTCGGCGTCACCACACTCCGTGCGGAGGCGCTGTGAAACGCATGCCCGTACGGCCGGACAACGTGCACCAGGCAACCCTGCTCCGTCTGCTGCGCGAGGGCGGCCGGTCGCGAGCGGAGCTGGGGGACGACGTCTCGCTCTCCCGCTCCAAGCTCAATCTCGAGCTGGACCGTCTCATCGAGACGGGCCTGGTCGAGCAGGCCGGGCTCGCGGCCTCGCGCGGCGGCCGGCGGTCGGGGATGGTCCGGCTGTCTCCCCACCTGAGGTTCGCCGGCATCGACATCGGCGCCACCTCGGTGGACGTGGCCGTCACCAACGGCGAGCTGGAGATCCTCGGCCACGTGAGCCAGCCGTGCGAGGTCCGCGAGGGGCCCGCCACCGTGCTCGGCCTGGCCATGGAACTGCTCGCCAAGCTCCGCGAGCAGGGGCTGTTCACCCAGCTCCACGGGGCCGGCATCGGAGTGCCCGGCCCGGTGAGCTTCCGCGACGGCGTCCCGTTCGCGCCGCCGATCATGCCCGGCTGGGACCGCTACCCGGTCAGGGAGGTCGTCAGCCAGGAGCTCGGCTGCCCGGCCATGGTGGACAACGACGTCAACCTCATGGCGCTCGGCGAACTGCACGCGGGCCTGGCCAAGCAGGTCGACGACTTCCTGCTCATCAAGATCGGCACTGGCATCGGCTGCGGCATCGTGGTCGACGGCAAGATCTACCGCGGGGTCTCGGGCAGCGCCGGCGACATCGGCCACATGCGGGTCGACGACCAGGGACCGCTCTGCACCTGCGGCAACACCGGGTGCCTGGAGGCGTACTTCGGCGGGGCGGCGCTGGCGAGGGAGGCGGTCAGGATCGCCCCGCGCTCTCCCTACCTCGGCGAGCGGCTGGCACTGGGCGGCGGGCTGTCCGCCGAGGACGTGGCCGCGGCGGCGACCCTCGGCGACCCGGCCGCCGTCCAGCTCATCCGGGACGGCGGGCGGCAGGTGGGCCAGGTGATGGCCGGCCTGGTCAGCTTCTTCAACCCCGGCCTGGTGATCATCGCGGGAGGCGTGGCCCGTCTGGGCCACGTACTACTCGCGGAGATCAGGAGCGTCGTGTACCGCCGGTCGCTGCCGCTGGCGACCGGGAACCTGCCCATCGTGCTCTCCGAGCTCGGCGACACCGCCGGGATCATCGGAGGCGCCCGGCTGATCAGCGACCACGTGTTCAGCGCCTCGTGACCCCGTCCCCTCCCGACCGCCCGGCGGTGTCCTTCACCGATCTTCACCGCACTTCCGTTCCGACCAGAACCACTACCCGACCCACTTCGGAGGCCCTGTGAGCGACCTGCTGGTCATGCGAGGGATCGTGAAGCAGTTCCCCGGCGTGCGCGCCCTGGACGGCGTCGACCTGGACGTCCGGGCCGGCGAGGTCCACTGCCTGCTCGGGCAGAACGGCGCGGGGAAGTCCACCCTGATCAAGATCCTCGCCGGTGCGCACCGCCCGGACGAGGGCACCGTGACCTTCGGCGGCGAGCCCGTGCGCTTCGCCGGGCCCATCGCGGCCATCAGGTCGGGCATCTCGACGATCTACCAGGAGCTCGACCTGGTCGACGGCCTGTCGATCGCGGAGAACATCTTCCTCGGCCACGAGCACGCCGCGTTCGGCTTCACCCGCAGACGCGACATGAACCGGGCCGCCGCCGCGCTGCTCAACCGGCTCGGGCACGGCGAGATGCGGCCCGGGACCGAGGTCGGGCGGCTGCCGGCCGCGGGCAAGCAGATCGTCAGCATGGCGCGGGCCCTGTCCCACGAGGCCCGGCTGATCGTCATGGACGAGCCGTCGGCCGCGCTGGCCCACGACGAGGTCGCCAACCTGTTCCGCGTCATCAGGGACCTGACGGCACAGGGCGTGGCGGTCGTCTACATCTCCCACCGCCTGGAGGAGATCCGCGAGATCGGCGACCGGGTCACCGTGCTCAAGGACGGCAGGACGGCCGCCGTCGGGCTTCCGGCGCGCGAGACGCCGACCTCCACGGTCGTGTCGCTGATGACGGGCAGGGACGTGGAGTACGTCTTCCCTCCGCGCCCGGCGCCCGGCGCCCACGACGAGCACGCCGAGGTGCTGCGCGTCGAGGGCCTGACGCTGCCCGGCCGCTTCGCCGACGTCTCCTTCAGCGTCAGGGAGGGCGAGATCGTCGGCCTGGCGGGCCTGGTCGGCTCCGGCCGGTCGGAGATCGTCGAGACGGTCTACGGGGCCCGCAAGGCGGCCTCGGGACGGGTCGTGCTGGCGGGCCGTCCGGTGCCGCCCGGCAGCACCGGGCGGGCCGTGCGGCTCGGCATGGGGCTCGCGCCCGAGGAGCGCAAGTCGCAGGCCCTGCTGATGAACGAGACCGTCGCCCGCAACATCACCATCGCCGGGCTGAAGAAGTACTCGCGACTGGGCTGGATGGACCGCGGGCAGGAGCGCACCGCGGCCGCCCGCCTGGTCGAGACGCTCGACATCCGTCCCGGCGACCCCGACCGTCCGGTCAGGACCCTCTCGGGCGGCAACCAGCAGAAGGCCGTGTTCGCCCGGTGGCTGGTCGAGGACCGCAAACTGCTGCTCCTCGACGAGCCGACCCGGGGGGTCGACGTGGGCGCCCGCGCCGAGCTGTACGCCGTGATCCGGCGGCTGGCCGACGAGGGCGTGGGCGTGCTGCTGGTGTCCAGCGAGGTCCCGGAGGTGCTCGGCCTGGCCGACCGGGTCCTGGTCCTGCGTGAAGGCAGAGTCATCCACGAGTCGGACGCGCGCGACCTCGACGAGCCGCGCGTCCTCGACATGATCATGGAAGGGAGCGCGCTGTGACGGACGCACGCGCCTCGGACAGCGGCACTCCCGGCGACGTCGGCGACCCGCCCGCACGGGACCTCGGCGCCGCCGGCGAACAGGTGCCCGAGGACGCCCGGCCGCCCGCCGACGAGCACGCCCGCGTCGAGAACCAGGCGCGGGCCACCGCGGCCACGGGTCCCGGCGTGCTGGGCCGGATGGGTCAGGCCCGCCACCTCGGCCTGGTCGTGGCGCTCGCGCTGCTGGCGGTGGTCGGCCTGGTCACCACCCCCGAGAGCTTCGCCACCTCCTCCAACCTCGTCAGCATCCTCGCCCTGGCCTCGACGATCGGCGTCATCACGGTCGGGATGACCTTCGTCATCATCGGCGGCGGCATCGACCTGTCGGTCGGGGCGGTCATGGCCCTGGCCTCGGTGTGGGCCACGACGCTCGCCACCCAGGCGTACGGGCCGGTCGTGATGGCGATCTGCGCCATCCTGGTCGGAACCGGCGCGGGGCTGGTCAGCGGATTCCTGATCTCCTACGGGCGGATGGTGCCGTTCATCGCGACGCTCGCCATGCTCGTGGCGGCCCGCGGTCTCGCGCAGCGCATGTCCGACCGCAGGACCCAGCTCGTGCAGCCGGACAACAGCGCCATCGTGGAGCTCTCCACGACGCGGGTGCTCGGCCTGCCGCTGCTGGTCTACATCTTCGCGCTGGTGGTCGCCATCGGATGGCTCGTGCTCAACCGCACGACGTTCGGGCGGCGCACCTACGCGGTCGGCGGCAACCCGGAGGCCGCCCGGCTCGCCGGCATCGACGTGCGGCGTCACACGATGACGCTGTACGCGCTGTCCGGCCTGTGCTGCGGCATCGCCGCGGTGCTCATCATGGCCCGTACGACCACGGGCTCCAGCACACACGGCGATCTGTACGAACTGGACGCGATCGCCGCGGTCATCATCGGGGGAACCCTGCTCACCGGTGGCCGGGGGACCATCATCGGCTCGATCCTCGGGCTGCTGATCTTCACGGTCATCACCAACCTGTTCATCCTCAACGGCCTCAACACCAGCGACCAGCTCATCGCCAAGGGCCTGATCATCGTGATCGCCGTGCTGCTCCAGCGGCGGAGCCTGGAATCGCGCACATAGGCGGGTCACCGCCAGGTCGTCCCCACCGCTGCCCCGGAACGCCTCTCGCGCCGAGGGCCGGCGACCCCCTGTACCAGAAGGAGAGAATGACCATGGACAAGCGCGTCGCCAGGCGAGGGTTCCTCGTCAGCGGAGCCGTCGTCGGCGCGGGAGCCCTCGTCGCCGCCTGCACCAGCAACGAGCCGGCGCCCGCCGCGAGCTCGGCCGCCGCCGCCCCGCAGGCCAACTCGGGCGGCACCGACAACGACCAGCCGGGCACCAAGGTCGTCATCGGGTTCTCGGCGCCGGCGGCCGACCATGGCTGGATCGCGGCGATCACCAAGAACGCGCAGGACGCGGCGAAGAAGTACTCCGATGTGGAGTTCAAGCCGGTCGAGCCGACCAATGACATCAACCAGCAGATCTCGGCGGTGGAGTCGTTGATCGCCGCCAAGGTGGGCGCGCTGGTGATCCTGCCCAACGATGGTGAGCAGTTGAACCAGGTGGCTCGTAAGGCGATGGACGCCGGCATTCCGGTGATCAACCTGGACCGCGTCTTCCCCGACAAGCTCTCGTACCGGACGTGGATCGGGGGGGACAATTACGGCATGGGCGTGGCCGCGGGTACTTACATCGGCAAGACGCTGAAGGACAAGGGCGTGTCCAACCCGGTGATCC
This sequence comes from Sphaerisporangium rhizosphaerae, assembly GCF_042665155.1. Classification (NCBI taxonomy): domain Bacteria; kingdom Bacillati; phylum Actinomycetota; class Actinomycetes; order Streptosporangiales; family Streptosporangiaceae; genus Sphaerisporangium; species Sphaerisporangium rhizosphaerae. The sequence goes on from NZ_JBHTCG010000039.1 coordinate 84,481, forward strand.
TGGA
>NZ_JBHTCG010000040.1:0-68843 GCF_042665155.1 Sphaerisporangium rhizosphaerae
GCGGTGCGCGCGCTGGCGGCGGCGGCCACGGCGTCGTCGCGGCCGCACCGGCCGCAGGCGCCCCGGCCGCGGCGCTGCCACGACAGGACGGCGGCGCCCACGAGGAACCCGCCGGCCAGGGACCACGCCTGGTTCAGCAGCGACCAGTCGAACACGGTGGAGTAGTCGATGCCCGAGGGCCGGCCGAAGGGCGCGCCGAGGATCAGCATGGGGGCGTATCCGGTGAGGGCGAGCAGGTCGGCGCCGGGGACCAGGACCATCAGGGAGAGGGCGACGGCGTAGCCGAAGGTCAGCAGCGCCGCGCGCGGCACCCCGCGCGGGCGCACGGCGTGGCGCCCGGCCATGGCGAGCGCCGCGACCGCGGTCGCGAGCAGGACACCGGCGAAGACGGGTGCGGCGACCTCGGCGGAGACCCCGCGCAGGACGGGAGCGGCTCCTGCCGAAGACGGGCCCTCGAACGGGTACCCCCTCCCCGTCATCGTCCAGGACAGCGCCACGACGCCGTAGGCGGCGGCCCACACCGCGGCGGCGTACCCGATCCACCCGCCGGCCATCGCCCCGCCCGGCCGGACCGTCTCCGCGCCCGGGCCTTCGGAGGGAACGCCCGCCATGTCGTCTCGCGTGGTCTCGCGGTGAGGGGGTCGTCCGCCGGGTTCGGGGATGCCCTCGCGGCGTTCGGGCGGGGTTCTCGCCGGGTCGGCGGGGGTGCTGGGCGGGGTGGTCGGTGTGGGGGACACGGTCGCTCCCTTGGCTGGAGGTGGGCGTGCGCGGAATCGCGCGTTCCCACGTTCCACCGGTCCGCCGGGCCGCCGACTCCCCCCGGGACGGGAACCTCCTCCCCCGCATGGGGGATCGTGACGAGCCGGGCACCGCCCCCGGAGACCCGGGGACGGCCGGCCGGGTGTGTGTGCGGGGCTGGAAATGGGCATCCAGGTTAATAACGGGGGAAAAGGCGTGAAGTATGCGTCGTCGGCAGGTGCTCGCGCTCGGTGCCGGGCTCGTGGCGCTGGCGGCGGGATGCGCCGAACCCTCCGGTCCGCGCAGGCTCGGGTCCGCGACCCTGCCCGTCGTGGTACCAGGCCCGTCCGGCGGCGGGGGACCGGGCCGTCGCCGTCCGGGTGGACGCCGGCTGCGTCACCCGGCCGTTGCCCAGGCCCTGGCGGCCGATGATCGGCTCGGAGCACCTGTCGCACCTGCTCAGCGCGGAGCTGACCGGCGGCCGTCCCATCGGCCCCGAGCTGGCCGAGGCGCTGCGCCTGGCGCACGAGGAGCTGGGCGTGCGCTCCGTGCGCGCGCACGCCATCCTCGGCGCCGATCTCGGCGTCTCACTGCCAGGCGGACAGGAGTTGTTCCGGGCTCACGACCGTCACGCCGTCCACCGTGGAGCCGCTTCTGGAGACCGCGAGGACGGGGGTGTTCTCGCTCGCTCCGGGCAGTTGTGAGCGGTGGACGTACAACCGGGCGAGGTCTCGGGGGTCGAAGGGGCGGTTCTCCAGCCACTTGATGGAGCCGACCGCAGTGATGGCATTGGCGACCGGCGCCCGATCGGCGGCCACGATGTCGATCTCGGGGTGGTTCGTGCGTGTCCAGTAGGCTCCGACGGCTCCGGTGTCTTTGGGCAGGGCGCCGTCGGGCATACGGAAAAGCGCTTCCCGGATGACCGGCTCGATGGCCCGGCCCCGCCATGCCGTCCATGATTTTCTGATCCGCTCCAGCACCAGATCCCCCCGGCCGCGCTCGATTTCCACGAGGTAGGGGCCGAGAAAGCTCAGCCAGAAGCGCAGGTGGGGATCCGCCACCAGGTAGCGGGTCTCCTTGGAGGGCTGGGTGGAGAGCGGGACGAGCGCATCCACCATGCGTTTGCCGGTGAGCAGGTGCAGGGCCCTGTTCAATGAGGCTTGGGGCAGCCCGCCCGCCGCTCGGCCGATGAGGGAGAAGGTGCGCTCCCCGGAGCCGATCGCGGTCAGAACCTGCCGCGCCATGGCTCCAGGAGGGAACTCCGCCGCCAGGGCGCGCTCGCCGCTCACCAGAAGGGCGGACGTCGGGTCGGTGACGGTGTCTTGCAGGTAGTCGAAGACGCCGGCGCCTTCCGGCCATTCGTCCAGGACCAAAGGGAGCCCTCCGGTGACCAGATAGGCGTCGAACGCCTCGACGGCGGGGAGCGCGAGCATCTCGGCAACCTCGGCCGGGCTGAGCGGCGGGATCACCATCTCGGTGGCGCGCTGGTAAAACGGGCGGCCGTATTCGTTGAGAGCTTCCATCATCGCCAGGTCCGAGCCGATGCAGAGCAACAGCACGGGCCGCTTCGACAACTCCCTGTCGAACACCTTCTGCAGGGTGCCTTCGAAGCCGGGGTCGTTGGCGATGAGGTAGGGCATCTCATCGATGACGACGACACTGGGCCGGTCGGCCGGCAACACGGTCGCCAGCAGGTGCAGGGCGGCGTCCCAGGTCTGAGGGGACTGTTCGCGGAAGAGTTCGGCTCCGGGGAGGGAGGAGGAGGCGGCGGCCTCGATGAACAGCGCGAGGTCGGCCCGGAGAGCCGGCTGTGCCGACGCGGTGAAGAAGAGGCTCGGCACTCCGCCTCGTCCGATGAACTCCTCGGCCAGGCGCGACTTGCCGACGCGCCGCCTCCCGCGCATGAGCACCGCTCGGCCCGGGCGTCCGGCTCGTCCCCCGGTCTCGGCGCGGCGCAGCATGCGCGTCAGGGTGGCGAGTTCCGCCCTACGCCCGATGAACCCGTCCATACGCCACACACTCTCATTGATGAAACAACCAAGCATGAGACTATCAATAATGAGTGTCTGTGCGCCTGGGGAAGGTCGACCTTATAGGCTGATGGTCGCCTTTGGCAGCCTGGTTAGGGCCGGGTCGTGAAGGCGGTCCGGCAGCGAGCCTGGGCCACTTGGGGTGAGGCATCGAGGAGGGGGCCGTGCCGCGGATCAGTGCGCCCACCGTGGCACAGCATCGGGCCGCGCAGCGGCGTGCGCTGCTCGACGCCGCGCGTGCGATCCTCGCCGAGGGCGCCGGCACGGCGCCCGGCCCGGCCGATGTCACCGCCCGCGCCGGGCTCGCCCGCTCGTCGTTCTACCAGTACTTCCGGTCCCGCCAGGACCTGCTCGACGCGCTCGTCCAGGACCTCTTCCCCCGCTGGTCGCAACGGGTCGTCGGCGAGATGGCCGAGGCGTCCGGGCCCGGCGAGCGGGTGCTGGCCTACGTCGACGCCAATCTGCGCCTGGTCGCAGAGGGGGAGCACACGATCGCCCGCGCCCTGGCCGCCGTCGCCCCCGGCGAGGGGCTGGACGCCGGCAGCAAGGACATGCATCAGCGGTTGCTGCATCCGCTGATCGACGCGCTCGGCGAGATGGGCGCTTCCGACCCCGCGGCGATCGCCGAGATGATCAACGCGGTGGTCTACGCCGCCTCCCGCATGATCGAGTCCGGTTCGGCGGAGCAGGCCGTGCGGTCACGCGCCCGTGAGCTCCTCGCTCCCTACCTCCTCAACGGCCGGCCTGATGGCGGCGCCGCACGGTAGCGCGAAGGTCGCGAGCAGCCCGAGCGCGAGGACTCCGGCGGCGCAGAACAGGACGACACGGGTGGCGTCGACCATGGCCGCGGTTGCGGCGACGCGGATCGCCTGGCCGCCGGGGCGGGCGGCGAGCGTGGGGATGATCGCACCGGCGGACTCGCGCACCGCCGTGCTCACCGCGGCGCGCTGCTGGCCGGTCAGGCCCGGCGTCCGGGCCAGCCGGTCGGTGGTGCCGGTGCCGAGCAGCACGATGAGCATGGTGCCGAGAGAGGCGATGCCGAGCGCGGAGCCGACCTGCCGTACGGTGCTCTGCATCCCGGAGGCCTGCCCGCTCTTCTCGACCGGGACGTCGTCGAGGATCACGCTGGTGAGCTGCGCGGTGGCAAGGCCGACCCCGGCGCCGTAGAGGAACAGCCATCCGGCGATCGTCCAGGAGGTCATCTCCGCGCCGGCGCACACCCGGAGTCCGGCCACGGCGACGGCCTCGATCGCCAGCCCCGCGCGTACGACGGCGCGGGCCCCGTAGCGGCGGGTGAACCGGGCGGTGGTCCCGGAGGACAGGAACGTGCCGACGGCGAGGGCGAGGATCAGGACGCCGGTGCCGAGGGCGCTGTAGCCGAGCGCGCCCTGCAGGCACAAGGGAAGGGCGAACAGCAGCCCGAACTCGCCCAGCGCCACGACCAGCGCGGCGATGCTCCCGTAGCGGAAACCGCGGATGCGGAACAGCGACAGATCAAGCAGCACCGGCCGTCCGGCGCGGGCGCGGGCGCGTCCGTCGATGACGAGCAGGGTCAGCGCGACGGCGGACACGACGAGGGCGACCGGCGTCGGTGACACGGCCCACGGCCACTGCCAGTCACCGAAGCGGGCGTGCGGTGAGGTGCGCCACCATCCGAACCGTTCGCCCTCGATGAGGGCGAACACCAGCGCGCCGAGGCCGATCACCGAGGCGAGGGCGCCAGGGACGTCGGCGCCCCTGGTGGCGTGCGGATCGGTGGTCTCGGGGACGTACCGGACGGTGCCCGCGATCACCACGAGGATCACCGGCAGGTTCAGCAGGAACGCCCACCGCCAGGACAGATCGGTGGTGAGCCATCCGCCGGCGAGCGGACCGACGGCCGCCATGCCGCCGATGGTGGAGCCCCAGATGGCGAACGCGACGCCGCGGTCGCGTCCGGTGTAGGAGGCGTTGACCGTGGCGAGCGTCGCGGGAAGGATCATCGCGGCGCCGACGCCCTGTAGCAGGCGACCGGCGATGAGCACGCCGCCGCTCCCCGCCAGGGTGGCGATCAGGCTGGAGGCGCCGAAGAGCAGCAGGCCGGCGATGAACAGTCTTCGCCGGCCGAGCAGGTCGCCCATCCGGCCGAAGAGGATCAGCAGGGCGGCCAGGGACAGCGGGTAGACCGAGTTGATCCACTCGGCCTGCGAGGCGTCCAGCGACAGATCCCCGATGATGGTGGGGACCGCCACGTTGACGATCGTCGCGTCCATGATGATCAGTGAGACGCCGAGCGCGATGAACGGCATCGGCGCCCAGCGGCTCCGAGCCGGCGCCGGACCGTCCCCGCGCGTTCCCGTATCGCCGGTCTCCATGGCGATCCCACCTTTCCTCGTCCTGCGGCCGGCCCATGTTACCGACATAGTGTCAGTAAGTCAGTGCGGGCGTGGCGTCCCCGCACGGCGGATCCGGTGCCGGCGCGCTCGCGCCGGCGTCGCGGGATGGGTGCCGCGAGCCTGCCACGCCACCTCCCCTGTCTCGTGTGGGCGCGTCGTGAACTGGGCATTTAGCTGGATATCGGGGGAAAGGGCGTGAAGTATGCGTCGTCGTCAGGTGCTCGCGCTCGGTGCCGGGCTCGTGGCGCTGGCGGCGGGATGCGCGGACCCCTTCGATTCACGCAAGCTCGGGTCGGTGACCCTGCCGGTCGTGGTACCCGGCCCGTCCGGCGGTGAAGCCGATCGCGTCGCGCGGGCGCTCAAGACGGTGGCGGAACGCGACACCCTGGTGCGAGAGCTGCGGGTGGTGAACAGGCCGCAGTACACGGCGCTGACGGAGTTCGGGCGCGCGCCGCACCCGAGGCAGGTGCTGCTGGCCGACCCCGAGCTGGTCGGCACGGTCGGCGCGGCGCGGCAGGCGACCGCGTTCGCGGGCACCACGCCGCTGGCCCGGCTGTGCGGCGAGTGGGAGGCCCTGGTGGTGCCGGGCGGCTCCCGCCTCGCGACCTTCGGCGCCTTCGCCGACCTCATGCGCCGCGACCCGGGCAGGCTCGCGCTGGGCGGCCGCGCCGAGGGCGGGGTGGACCACGTGCTGTTCGGCATGCTGGCGCAGAGCCTCGGCGTGGACGCGCGCCTGCTGCGCTACGTCGCCTACCCCACCAGCGGCGAGGCGGTCGCCGCGCTGGCCAAGGGGGAGGTGGGGGCGGTCCTGGCCGGCCACAACGGCGTGCGCGCGGCCCTGCGAGCCGGTGGGCTGCGCGCGCTCGCCGTCTCCTCGCCCGACCGCATCCCCGGCGTGGAGGCGCCGACGCTGCTGGAGTGCGACACGCACGTGGACTGCGCGAACTGGCGCGGGCTGGTCGGGCCGGGCGGCCTGCCCGAGGGCGACCGGGCCGCGCTGACCGGAATGTGCCGCGACCTGGCCGGCTCCCCGCGCTGGAGGGAGCTGTGCGCCCGCAGCGGCTGGACGCCGCTGTACCTGGAGGGTGAGGACTTCCGGCAGTGGCTCCGTGTCGAGTCCGCCCGCCTCGGCCGCGCCCTCGGCGAACTCGGCCTGCGCGTCTGAGGCGCCGCATCGCACCAAGGGAGCGGGGCCGTGCCGAGGCGGCCGGGGCATCGCCCGCGCCCGCTTGAGTGGGGTCGCGTACACAACCTGTGGGGGTGCTTGCGCTCGGGGCCACTAGATGTAGGATCCTGATCGTCGCTGGTTCGCCCCCCGGGGCGACGTGAGAGGGAACCCGGTGCGATTCCGGGGCTGCCCCGCAGCGGTGAGCGGGAACGAAAGCCGTCATATGAGCACTGGGCCGCGATAGTCGGCGGCCTGGGAAGCGACGGCCGGTAGGCATGTGCCAGGCGCCCGCGAGCCCGAAAACCTGCCGGTGACGCTGGAGTCGTCCAGGCCTCGAGGGTGGGCCGCGTGACGGGGTCGTCCGGCGTGCCCGCAGGGTGCCGCTCACCGGACGTGCGCCGCCGCGTGCCCTCGTACGGGGATTCGAGCGCACGAGGAGAGAGCACGTGACCGTGACACGCGATTTGCCGCCGTCCCACTCGCGGGAGGACGACGGTGGCGGAGGCGGGCGGCGGGCGGCGGACCGGCGCCTGGCCATCGAGGAGGCGGCCGCGCGGGTCATCGCCGACCCGGCCAACTCCCGGGTCGCGGCGCGCCTGCTGGCCGAGGAGATCGCCGAGGAGACCGCCGCGCACGGTGTGCGGTCGTTCTCGCAGTCGGTCGCCGCCACGCACGAGGCCGGCCTGGTGCAGGACGCCCTCGCGAAGTTCGTGCGGGACAACGCCGCCGAGTTGGACGCCCTCGTCGACCCCGAGGGGGACGCCCGGTTCGAGTACTTCGGGCTGCGCACCGTCTACGACCGCTACCTGCTGCGCCACCCGGTCACCCGCGGCGTCCTGGAGGCGCCGCAGCACTTCTTCCTGCGCGTGGCGTGCGGCCTGGCCGACGGCGTCGCCGAGGCGGGCGAGCTGTACTGGCTGATCTCGACGCTGTCGTACCTGCCCAGCTCGCCGACGCTGTTCAACTCCGGCGCCCGGCGCCCGCAGCTGTCGTCGTGCTTCCTGCTCGACTCCCCGCGCGACGAGCTGGAGGCCATCTACGAGCGGTACGGGCAGGTGGCGCGGCTGTCGAAGTACGCCGGCGGCATCGGCATCTCCTGGACCCGCGTCCGGTCGCGCGGCTCGCTGATCCGGGGCACGAACGGGCACTCCAACGGCATCGTGCCGTGGCTGCGGACGCTGGACTCGAGCGTCGCGGCGGTCAACCAGGGCGGCCGGCGCAAGGGCGCGGCCTGCGTCTACCTGGAGCCGTGGCACGCCGACGTCGAGGAGTTCCTCGAACTGCGCGACAACACCGGCGAGGACGCCCGCCGCACCCACAACCTCAACCTGGCCAACTGGATCCCCGACGAGTTCATGCGCCGCGTCGAGGCCGACGGCACCTGGTCGCTGTTCGACCCCAAGGACGTCCCCGAGCTGGTCGACCTGTGGGGCGAGGAGTTCGACCGCGCCTACCGGGCGGCCGAGGCCGCCGGCCGGCACGTCCGTCAACTGCCGGCCCGCACGCTGTACGGCCGCATGATGCGCACGCTCGCCCAGACGGGCAACGGCTGGATGACCTTCAAGGACGCCGCCAACCGGGCCTCCAACCAGACCGCGCGCCCGCAGAACGTCATTCACCTGTCCAACCTGTGCACCGAGATCCTGGAGGTCACCAGCGACGCCGAGACCGCCGTGTGCAACCTCGGCTCGGTCAACCTGGCCGCCCACCTGGTGGACGGCGAGGTCGACTGGGCGCGGCTGCGGGCGACGGTGGCGACGGCGGTGCGCTTCCTGGACAGGTCCATCGACCGGGGGTTCTACCCGACGCCCGAGGCGGAGGCGGCCAACCGCCGCTGGCGCCCGATCGGCCTCGGCGTGATGGGCCTGGCCGATGTGTTCTTCGCGGCCCGCCTGCCGTTCGACTCGCCCGAGGCGCTCGCGCTGTCCACCCGGATCGCCGAGGAGATGGCCCTGGCCGCCTACGGCGCCTCGGCCGCCCTGGCCGCCGCGCACGGCCCGCACCCGTCCTACGCCGACACCCGCGCCGCCGGGGGAGTGCTGCACCTGGACCACTTCCCGCAGGCGACCCCGGTCCACCCGGACGAGTGGGAGGCGCTGCGCGCGAGGATCGCCGAGACGGGCCTGCGCAACTCGCTGCTGCTGGCCGTGGCGCCCACCGCGACGATCGCCTCGATCGCGGGCTGCTACGAGTGCGTCGAGCCTCAGGTGTCCAACGTGTTCAAACGCGAGACGCTGTCGGGCGAGTTCCTGCAGGTCAACCGCTATCTGGTGCGCGACCTGCGGCAGCGCGGGCTGTGGACGCCGGAGATGAGGGACGCCGTCAAGCGCGCCGACGGGTCGGTGCAGGAGATCGCGCAGATCCCCGAGGACCTCAGGCGGCTGTACCGCACGGCCTGGGAGTTGCCGCAGAAGGCGCTGATCGACCTCGCCGCCGCGCGCCAGCCGTACATCGACCAGTCGCAGTCGCTGAACCTGTTCATGGCCGCTCCCACCATCGGCAAGCTCTCCTCGATGTACGCCTACGCCTGGCGGGCCGGGCTGAAGACGACCTACTACCTGCGCTCGCGCCCGGCCACCCGGATCGCGCAGGCCACCGTCGCCGCCCAGGCGCCCGCCGCGGCGCCGAGCCCCGGCGCGCCGGCGTTCCCACCCGTGTCCCTACCGACGTCCCTACCCGCGTCCGGGCCCGTTCAGGCGCTCGACCAGGACGCCGTCGCCTGCTCCCTTGAGAACCCCGAGATCTGCGAGGCCTGCCAGTGATGCTGCTCGACCCCGGCATGGACCTGACCCTGCGCCCGATGCGCTACCCCGAGTTCTACGAGCGCTATCGGACCGCCATCCGCAACACCTGGACGGTCGAGGAGGTGGACCTGCAGTCCGACCTGGCCGACCTGGCCGAGCTGAGCGCGGGCGAGCGTCATCTGATCAACCGGCTGGTGGCGTTCTTCGCCACCGGCGACTCGATCGTGGCCAACAACCTGGTGCTCAACCTGTACCAGCACCTCAACGCGCCCGAGGCCCGGCTCTACCTGTCGCGGCAGCTGTTCGAGGAGGCCGTGCACGTCCAGTTCTACCTGACGCTGCTGGACACCTACCTGCCCGACCACGACGAGCGGGCCAAGGCGTTCGCCGCCGTCGAGCACATCCCCTCCATCCGCGACAAGGCCGAGTTCTGCTTCCGCTGGATCGACTCGATCAACGCGCTCCAGCGCCTGTCGACCCGGCAGGACCGGCGGGCGTTCCTGCTCAACCTCATCTGCTTCGCCGCCTGCATCGAGGGGCTGTTCTTCTACGGCGCCTTCGCCTACGTGTACTGGCTGCGCTCGCGGGGCCTGCTCGGCGGGCTGGCCACCGGGACCAACTGGGTGTTCCGCGACGAGTCCATGCACATGGAGTTCGCCTTCTCGGTGGTCGACACGGTGCGCGCGGAGGAGCCGGACCTGTTCGACGACGAGCTCGGCGCCCAGGTGACCCGGATGATCGAGGAGGCGGTGGCCGCCGAACTGGCCTTCGCCCGCGACCTGTGCGGCGATGGCCTGGCGGGGATGAGCGCGGAGCGGATGCGCGAGTACCTGGAGTACGTCGCCGACCGCCGGCTGGCGCGGCTCGGCCTGCCGGAGCGGTACGGGACGGCCAATCCGTTCGCCTTCATGGAGTTCCAGGACGTGCAGGAGCTGGCCAACTTCTTCGAGCGCAGGGTGTCGGCCTACCAGGTGGCGGTGGAGGGCACCGTGAGCCTGGACGAGGTGTTCTGACCGCCCCCGGAGCGCCGTGTCACCGTGCGGCGGGACCTCGTGTGAGGTTTATCACCCCGTTGCGGGTGGTTTCCGGGTCAAAGTCTGGTTAAGGATCGCCGGAGCCGGTCCGGGCCCTGGTGAAAGCCGAGGGCGCCGGACCGGTCCGCCGGCGCCCGGCCGGTGCGACAGTGGGGGAAACCGGAGAAGGGGATGCCGCCCGTGTCATCGGCAGTGAACTGGATCGTCCTGGTCGTCGTCGTCCTGGCGGCGCTCGTCGCCGTCGAGCTGCTGCGCCGCGTGCTGCGGTCGCGCAGGGTCAACGGCCGGTTCTCCCTGGCCGGGCCGGTCGTCGAGCGGTGTACGTGGCCGGGCTTCGCCACCGCCGCCGTGGTCGCCTTCAACACGGTCTACGCGCCGGGGATGTCCGGCAGGTCGTTCGAGTTCGCGGTGCAGCAGACCGTCACCGTCCTGCTGATCGCCTGCGTGGCCTGGCTGGTCATCCAGGCCGCCTACGCGGTGACCGACGTGGTGCTGGCCAGGCTCAACGGCGTCGAGGGCATCGGCAACCGCAGGGCCCGCCGCATCCGCACGCAGATCACCCTGGTCCGCCGGGTGGCGGCCGCGGTCATCATCGTCGTCTCCGCCGGGGCGATGCTGTTCAGCTTCCCCGCCGTCCGCGCGCTCGGCGCCGGTCTGCTGGCCTCGGCGGGCATCGCCGGCGTGGTGGCCGGCATCGCCGCCCAGTCCACGCTCAGCAACCTGATCGCCGGGCTGCAGCTCGCCTTCAGCGACGCCATCAGGCTCGACGACGCCGTGGTCGTGGACGGAGAGTGGGGCCGCATCGAGGAGCTGACCCTGACCTACGTCGTCGTGCGGCTGTGGGACGAGCGCCGGCTGATCCTGCCGGTGTCCTACTTCACCTCCACGCCGTTCGAGAACTGGACCCGCTACGAGAGCCGCGTCGTCGGGCACGTCATGTTCTACGTCGACTGGACGGTGCCCGTCGACGAGCTGCGGGCCGAGCTGTACCGGTGCCTGCGCGAGCACCCGCTGTGGGACCAGAAGGACTGGACCCTCCAGGTGACCGACGTCCAGGCCAACGGCCTGGTGGAACTGCGCGCGCTCATGAGCGCCTCCGACGCGCCGAGCGTGTGGGACCTCAAGTGCGACGTCCGCGAGCACCTGGTCGCCTACATCCGCGAGAACCATCCCCAGGCGATGCCGCGCCTGCGCGTCGAGGACGCCCCCGCCGCCGCCCCGGCGCCCCGGAAGGCGGGGACGTCCGTGCGGCCCGGCGTTCCCGGACAGGCCGTCCAGGACGGCCGCGAGCCCCGGTCAGGGATTGGACGGGCGTAGGACGCGGGTGCCGCCGGCGATCAGCGCCGTGGCGAGGATCCACCCCGAGGCGATCAGGATGTTGGCCAGCCACTGCGTCCAGCCCACCGGCTCCCAGGCGCCGCGCAGCTCGAAGACGCTCACCGGCACCAGCAGGTCCAGGGTGTAGGGGAAGGGGTGGAACACCCGCCGCTCGTCCAGGCCGACCTGGGAGGGCGGATGGGTGGCGAAGACCGCGGTGCCGACGGCCAGCAGGACGGCGAACCACACCCCGGCCAGCCACGGCCGGTACCCGTACCCGACGATCAGGTCCAGCAGCAGCCCGGCCAGGCGCCCGGTGGGGCCGATGGTCGAGCGGCGCGCCCGCTGCTTGGCCAGCAGCACCCGCCGCGCCTCCTGCTCGTGGCCGATCCTGCGGTACCAGGCGGCCAGGTGCTCGTACGGCTGCGGGCGGTAGCCGCCCGGGTCGCGGCTCACCCAGGACAGCCGGTCGGCCAGCCGGGCCTCGCCGCGCAGCGACTCGTAGGCGAACCCGTTCAGGTGCACGTGGCCGGGGTAGGCCCGGGGATGGTCGAGCAGAACGCCCACGCGCGAGTAGCCGAGGTTGACCTCGCCCTCCATCGAGGCCGGCGTCAGGATCAGCTCGTCGACCTGCATGTGGCTCAGGTGCAGCGCGCGGCCCTGCGCGCTCACCACGGACTGGTCGAACGACAGCACCCCGGTCACCCGGGCGCCGCGCAGCCGCACGGTGCCCTCGGCGGTGAAGCCCGCGCTGAACTCCACGCTGCTGGCCTGCATGTGGTCGGCGTAGACGGCGTGGCCGCCGGTCCCCTTGATCACGGCGCGCTGGAGGTACAGGCCGCTGTTGAACTTGGCGCCGATGAGCCGCAGGCCGCCGACGGTGCTGATGTCGCGGCAGAAGGCGCCGCCCTCCACGGTCAGCCCGCCGGCCCACAGCGCCCAGTGGTTCTGGTCCCAGCCCCGCTCCCGCTTCTCGGCGTCGCTGAACGGCCGGCGGACGTCCTCCAGGTAGCTCTCGGAGGGCCGGTGGCTCTGCGGGCCGCTCTGGTCGAGGTCGGGGGCCATCAGGCGGGCCCGCGCCAGCCGGAGCTGGCCGGTGACGTGGGCGTTGTCCAGCCGCACCCCGGCGTGGACGGTGCAGGAGTCCAGCTCCAGCAGGCCGTCCACCGTGCAGCGGGCGGCGCGGATGCGGTGGATGTCGCAGCCGCGGAAGCGCATGCCCTTGGTGGTGGCGTCGGTCAGGGACACCGTGCCGGACAGGTGGCAGTTCAGCAGGTGGAGCTTGCTGGTGAGCGTCGCGTCCGACAGGTTGAGCATCCCGGTGATGCGCGCCCCGGCGAGCCGCAGCCCGGCCACCTGGCCGGGCTTGGCGGGACGGGCGCCGAGCATCAGGGCGGTCACCAGCTCGGCCCGCACGGTGCGCTCGGGCCCCCACGCGCCACCACCGGCCGGGTCGTCGCGGGCGGGGTCGCCGGTGCGCAGATCGACCCACGCGCCGGAGGGATACGCCTCCCACACCTGGCGTTCCGCCGCCGTCAGCCGCCAGAACGGACGTGATCTCACCACCCGGGGACTGTAGCGCGGCCGGACGCCCGAATCGCACCGGATCTGGCAGATCGTCCGAGACCTGACGGCGGAGAGGTGGCAGGAAACGGCCACGGGCGTGCAGCTTGCTGCCGCCGAATCGTCTGGTCGGGGGGGCTTGAATGCCGGAGAGTTGTTCGTGCAAGGACAAAACGAAAACACTCCGGAAAAGAGTAAAAGAAATGACCTCCACCGCTTTCTCCGCCGCCGCCACTCGTTCCGCCGGCACCACCTGGGACGCCGCCTCGCGCACCGCGGGCACCACGTGGGACGGTTACTCCCGCACCGCCGGCACCACCTGGGACTGACGATATATCCCGCCCGTATAACAGGTCCCGTCCGTTGATGTCCCGCTGAGAAACCCTTTCCGACAGAAAAGACCGGCGGCACCGCCCGCCGACGGCACAGAGAAGAAACACCCCGCCGGTACGAACGGACCACCGGTCCGCGACGACGGCGGGAGAACCAGAGAAAACCCGGCCGGCACCGGATAGGGAATTCCCCTCGGCCCGGCCGACCGGATGCGACGCCCGGCGACGCGAGCGGCTCCCCGCTCCGCCCCGAAGCCCGTGGCCCCGTCGCCCGAGACGCCTTCCCCCTCCCCGCACCACCCCCTCCGCGCCAGCGCGTTCCCTCAGCGCGCCCGCGTCCGGCCTCCTCGCCGGCGGCTCCCGCCAGGAGCGCCGGCGGCCCGGCCGGCACGCGCGCCGCCCGATGGCAGGAAGCGGTCACGGCCGTGCAGCTTGCTGCCGCCGAATCGTCTGGTCCGGGGGGCTTGAATGCCGGAGAGTTGTTCGTGCAAGGACAAAACGAAAAGCCCTCGAGAAAAGAGAGAACGAAATGACCTCCACCGCTTTCTCCGCCGCCACCGCCACCCGTTCCGCCGGCACCACCTGGGACGCCGCCTCGCGCACCGCCGGCACCACGTGGGACGGTTACTCCCGCACCGCCGGAACCACCTGGGACTGACCGGCGACCGAATTCACGACAGAAAGACGATCGCCCGCCGAACGCCCCGGAAGAAAATGACCGCGGCCCGGCACCCCGAAAAGCCTCACCCGGCCGGTACCGCAGAATCACCGCCGGCGACCCGGTTCCACCGCCGCGAATGAAATGGCGGCCCGGGCGCAGATCGCACGATACAAGCCGAAAGATATGACGACGAGAAAGAGCCGTGAAGCGCACCGGCTCCCGCCGTCAGCCCCGTGACCGACGGGGCCGCCCTCCCGTCACAAGCCCCCTCGGGCCCCTCGCGCCCGTCGCAAGCCCCTCGGCCCTCGCGCCCCGTGACAGCCCTCCTCGGGCCCCCTCGTTCCCGTAGCGGCCGCTCAGTCGCGTTCGATGTGCATCGCGCGTTCCTCGGCGGAGAAGTCGCCGTCGTCCGCGCCGACCTCCGAGGCGTACTCCTCGGACTCCTCGTCGGGGTGGGCGCCCTCGTCCGGCGCCACGAAGCGGTACTCCTCGCGCGGCACATGGGCGCGTTCCGGGGCCTCCTGCCACAACCGGCGCGAGATGCCGTCCCGGTCGGCCGGATCGTCGCCCACGATCTCGTGACCGATGGGGAGGTTGTCGGTCCACTCCTCGATCTCGGTCAGCTGCTCGTCGTCGCCCATGTCGTCGGTGCCGCGTCCGGTCATGTCTCTGCCCTACCCATGTGGTGCGATGGCCCGCTCACGCGCTGCCATGAAATCACTCGCCATAGGCAAGATATCTGGACACACCGGACGCCCCGTACGCCGCACCCCGGCCGTACGCGACGCGCCCGCCCGGTCCGGCGCACCGCGCGCCGATCAGCGCTCGACCACCTCGTTCTTGCCGATCACCACCACGCCCTCGCGCGTCACCGCGAAGCGGGAGCGGTCGAACTCCAGATCCAGGCCGATGCGGGCGCCGTCGGGGATCACCACGTTCTTGTCGATGATGGCCCGGCGGACGATCGCCCCCCGGCCGACCTTGACGCTCCCCATGAGCACCGAGTCCTCCACCAGGGAGTGCGAGTGCAGCACCACGCCCGGCGACAGGATCGAGCGCACGGCGGTGGCGCCGGAGACGATCACGCCCGGCGAGACCAGCGAGTCGATGGCGTGCCCGACGCGGTCGCCGTCGTTGTGGACGAACTTGGCGGGCGGCAGCGGGTCGTGCCCGGTGTAGATCGGCCAGCGGTCGTTGTAGAGGTTGAACACCGGGTGCACCGACACCAGGTCCATGTGCGCGTCGTAGTAGGCGTCCAGGGTCCCGACGTCCCGCCAGTAGCCGCGGTCGCGCTCGGTGGAGCCCGGGACGGCGTTGTGGGCGAAGTCGTACACCTCGGCGCCGCCCGACTTGACGAACATGGGGATGATGTTGCCGCCCAGGTCGTGCTTGCTGCTCGGGTCGAGGGCGTCCTCCCTGAGCGCGTCGATCATCGCCTGGGTCTTGAAGACGTAGTTGCCCATGGAGGCGTAGACCTGGTCGGGGGCGTCCGGCAGGCCGATGGCGTCGGTGGGCTTCTCGCGGAAGGCCACGATCCGGTGCCCGGCGGGGTCGGTCTCGATCACCCCGAACTGGTCGGCGAGCGCCAGGGGCTGGCGGATGGCGGCGACCGTCACGTCGGCGCCGGAGTCGATGTGCTGCTCCACCATCTGCCGCGGGTCCATGCGGTAGATGTGGTCGGCCCCGAAGACGATGCAGTGCTCGGGCAGCTCGTCGTAGATCAGGTTCAGGTTCTGGAACAGCGCGTCCGCCGACCCGGCGAACCAGCGGGGGCCGAGCCGCTGCTGGGCGGGCACCGGGGTGACGTAGTTGCCGAGCATCGTCGACATGCGCCAGGTGCGGGTGACGTGGCGGTCGAGGCTGTGGCTCTTGTACTGGGTCAGGACGACGATCTTGAGGTAGCCGCCGTTGGTCAGGTTCGACAGCACGAAGTCGACCAGCCGGTAGATCCCTCCGAAGGGCACCGCCGGCTTGGCCCGGTCGGCCGTGAGCGGCATCAGCCGCTTCCCCTCGCCACCGGCCAGCACGATCGCGAGGATTCTGGGCGTCGTCATAGCACCGACGTTACCCGGCTTTACCCAGCTAAATCCGACGAAACACCCTGGACCACTAAGGTTTACCCATGCGCGTCGATCTGCTGAGCCGTGAGTACCCGCCCGAGGTGTACGGCGGCGCCGGAGTCCATGTCGAGTACCTCGCCCGAGAGCTGCGGAGCCTGGTGGACGTGCGGGTGCGCTGCTTCGGCGCGCGTCGCGAGGAGGGCGGCGTCGACGCCTACGGCGTCCCCGGCGGTCTCGCGTCCGCCAACCCGGCCCTGCAGGTGCTCGGCGTGGACCTGGAGATGGCCGCCGCGTGCGAGGGCGCGGACATCGTGCACAGCCACACCTGGTACGCCAACTTCGCCGGGCACGTCGCCAAGCTGCTGTACGGGGTGCCGCACGTGGTCACCACCCACAGCCTGGAGCCGCTGCGCCCGTGGAAGGCCGAGCAGCTCGGCGGCGGCTACGCCCTGTCCGGCTTCGCCGAGCGCACGGCGTTGCTGAACGCCGACGCGGTCATCGCGGTGTCGGAGGGCATGCGGCGCGACGTCCTCGCCTGCTACCCGGAGATCGCGCCCGAGCGGGTGACCGTCGTCCACAACGGCATCGACACCCAGGAGTACGCCCCCGACCACGGCACCGACGTCCTGCTCGCGCACGGCATCGACCCCGCCAGGCCCTACGTCGTCTTCGTCGGGCGCATCACCCGCCAGAAGGGGCTGGCCCACCTGCTGCGCGCCGCCCGCTCGCTGCCGCCGCAGGCCCAGCTCGTCCTGTGCGCCGGAGCCCCCGACACCCCCGAGATCGCCGCGGAGGTGACCGGCCTGGTCGAGGAGCTGCGCGCGAGCAGGTCGGGGGTGGTGTGGATCTCCCAGATGCTCCCCAGGCCGCAGGTCATCCAGATCCTCACCCGCGCCGCCGTGTTCGTCTGCCCCTCGGTCTACGAGCCGATGGGCATCGTCAACCTGGAGGCCATGGCGTGCGAGACCGCGGTGGTGGCCACCGCGACCGGCGGCATCCCCGAGGTCGTCGCCGACGGCGAGACCGGCCTGCTCGTCCCCATCGAGCAGGGCGCCGACGGCGAGCCGCTCGATCCGGCCGCGTTCGCGGACGCCATCGCCGCCCGGGTGACCCGGCTCCTGGACGACCCGTCCCTCGCCGCCGCCATGGGCCAGGCCGGCCGCCGCCGCGCCGTCGACCACTTCAGCTGGCCCGCCATAGCCACCCGCACCCAGGCCCTCTACCAATCCCTGAAATGACCCGCCCCCCGGTCCGCTCACCCGGACCGGGCGCGGCGGTTGTCGAGGTCGAGGTCTTCGATGTTGGGGGAGAGGATCTCGGTCGCGACCGGTAGCGTCGAGGTTCATGAGCGATGAAGCGTCGGGGCCGCGCCGGTGGGTCCGGTACGTGATGCCGGCGATGGCACTACTAGCGCCGTGAAGGGCGACACTCCGCAGGAGGAGATCCGCAGACACCATCTCGGGGCGGTGCTGCGGCAGGTGCATCTGGCAGGGCCGATCTCGCGTGCGGCGCTGGCGAACCGGCTGGGCCTGAACCGCAGCACGATCCTGGCGCTGGCCACGCGGCTCACGGCCGCGGGTCTGGTGCGTGAGGAGGCTTCGGGTACGACGGGTCGGGCGGGTCGGCCGTCGCTGGTGGTGCGGCCTGAGAGCGGCCGGTGGTATGTGCTGGCTTTCGATGTGGCGGTGGATCGGCTGGTCGCCGCCAGGGTCGGGCTCGGCGGTCTGGTACTGGAGCGCAGGGAGGCGCCCCGGCGGCGAAGCAGGCATGCCGATCTCGACGAGGTGGTCGGTGTCCTGGCCGGGTTCGGCCGCGCGCTCGTGGACGCGGCGCCCCGGAGCGCGAGGTGCCTCGGGGTCGGCACGTCGTACTGCGGTTTGGTCAGGGCCGCCGACGGGATGGTGCTCCTGGCTCCCAACGTGGGCTGGACCGACCTGGATTTCGTGCCCGCGCTCAGCCGGCGGCTGGGGCTGCCCGTGGCAGTCGGCAACGAAGCCCACCTGGGCGCTGTGGCCGAGCATGAGCGCGGAGCGGGCATCGGCCAGCAGAATCTTGTCTACCTGCACGGGGATGTCGGGGTGGGTGGTGGCATCATCGTGGGCGGCAGGCTGCTGGGCGGCGATGACGGCTACGGCGCCGAACTCGGGCACATGATCGTTAATCCCTTTGGCGGCCGTTCCTGCAACTGCGGTTCGCGCGGCTGCCTGGAGGCAGAAGTGGGCGAGGCGGCGCTGCTGGAGGCGTCCGGACGCACCAGCGGGCCGGGCGGGCGGGATGGCGTACGAGCCGTCGTGGAAGCGGCCGAGAACGGTGACGAGGCCGCCCGCAAGGCCTTGGACCGTGTCGGCGACTGGCTCGGGATCGGCGTGGTCAACCTGATCAACCTCTTCAATCCCGGAGTCGTCGTCTTCGGCGGCACACTCGGCGACATCTACCAGGGTGCGGCACCTCAGGTCCACGCGCGCGTGGCGGCTAGTGTCCTGCCCGTCTCCCGGGGGGTAGGGTTGCGCACCTCGATGCTGCGCGATGACGCCCCATTGGTCGGCGCGGCGGAACTCGCTTTCTCCCGCGTCCTGGCCGACCCGTTGGACGCACTCGCTTCCACAGCACCGTGAGCCTCGTCCGGTCCGCTTGAAGGCGGGCTGAGGCCTTCAAGAAGGTGCCGACCGCGGCCTCGCCCGCAAATGCATCGTCTTCCAGGTAGGTCAGGTGGGGTCGCCGGGGGAGATGAGGCCGGTTTCGTAGGCGACGACCACGGCCTGGACGCGGTCGCGCAGGCCCAGTTTGGACAGGACGCGGGCGACGTGGGTCTTCACCGTGGCCACGCTGAGGGTCAGCCGGTCGGCGAGTTCGGCGTTGCTGAGGCCGGTGGCGAGCAGGCGCAGCACGTCCAGTTCCCGGGGCGTGAGCTGGGAGAGGTCGCGGTGGAGGGCGGGCCGCACGGTGTCGCGGCGGGCGAAACGTTCGACCAGGCGGCGGGTGATGGTGGGCGCGAGCAGGGCGTCGCCGGAGCGCACGAGCCGCACCGCGGCCACCAGGTGCTCGGGGGTGACGTCCTTGAGCAGGAACCCGCTCGCTCCCGCGGCGAGCGCCGCGTACACGTAGTGGTCGAGGTCGTAGGTGGTCAGGATCAGCACGCGGGTGTCCTCGGCGCCGCCGGCGAGGATCCGCCGGGTGGCTTCCAGGCCGTCCATCCGCGGCATCCGGATGTCCATGAGCACGACGTCGGGCCTGGTGCGGCGGACCGCGGCGATGGCCTCGTCCCCGTCGGCGGCCTCGGCCGCCACCTCGATGCCGTCGGCGGCGAGGATCATGCGGAATCCGGTGCGCACCAGTGCCTGGTCGTCGGCGATGACGGCGCGCAGTCGGCCGGTCATGCGGTCCTCCAGGGGACGCGGGCCCTGATCGTGAAGCCGCCCCCGGCCATGTGCCCGGCGTCCAGGGTCCCGCCGTAGACGGCGAGCCGCTCGCGCAGCCCGATCAGCCCCCTGCCGCCGCCGGTGCGCGGTCCGGAGGTCCGTGCTCCGCCGGTGTCGGTCACCTCGATCTCCAGCCAGTCGCCGTCGTGGCCGATCGTCACGGCCGCGGCGGCGCCGGCCGCGTGCTTGATCGTGTTGGTGAGGGCCTCCTGGACGACGCGGTAGGCGGCCAGGTCGACGCCGGGCGGCAGCGGCCCGGGAGGCGACCCCGTGACGCGCACCGGCACTCCGGCGGCGCGGACGCGTTCCACCAGGGCGTCGAGCTGGTCGAGCCCAGGCTGGGGGGCGAGCCCGTCGGCGGGCCCGTCGAGGCGGTCGCCGCCCGGGCCGGCGAGCAGGCCCATGAGATGGCGCAGCTCGGACATGGCGGCCCGGCCGCCCGACTCGATCGCGAGCAGAGCCTGCTTCGACTGTTCCGGCTCGGCGTCCATCACCTTGCGCGCCGCGCCCGCCTGGATCACCATCACGCTGACATTGTGGGTCACCACGTCGTGGAGCTCGGCGGCGATCCGGGACCGCTCCTCGGCGACGGCCCTGCGCATGGCCTCCGCCTGCGTCTGCCGCAGCTCGGCGAACCGGTGGTGGCTCGCTCCCAGCCGTCGCCGCCAGTAACGGACGAAGCTCCCGACGACGCCGACGCTCAGCAGGACGACGAACGGCCCCATCCAGTTCGGCAGCTCGGGCGTGACGTCCCGGAAGGCGCCACCGGCGAGCCCCGCCGCGAGCACGAGGCCCCCCATCGCCAGGACCCGGTTGCGGCCGTGGGCGGCGGCGCCGTACGCGGCGACGGCGCAGGTCAGCACCGTGATCAGGGTGGCGTACGAGTGGGTGGCCTGCGCCGCGGCCAGCACCACCCAGAAGGTGAGCAGCGGGTAGCGGCGCCGCAGGGCCAGCGGTAACGCCGTCATCGCCACCAGGAACGCGGGCGGCCCGTCGGGCGGAGGGTGGACGGTCGCGACGCCGGGCCGGTGGCAGGAGAGCGGTGACGGGCCGTCGGGCGTGACGCGGGACCGGTGGCAGGAGAGTGGGGACGCGCCGTCGGGCGCGATGCCGGCCGGCCGGCCGGAGAGTCGGGACGGATCGTCGGGCACCACGCCGCCCGACGGGCCGTCGGGAGTGACGCCATGAAAGAGTGGCCGGCCGGTCGCGGCATCGGGAGCCGTGGGCGGATCGGGAGGCGCGGGAGGATCGGGAGCCGCGGGGGGGTCGGGAGCGGCGGGGGGATCGGGGGCCGCGGGGGGATCGGGGGCCGCCGGGTGGGCGCCGGCGGGTCCGAGCCGCAGGAGCTCGACCATTTGGGCCTGGTCCTCGCCGGAGCCGAGCACGGGATGACCCGCCGACGCGGCGACCGCGGCGACCGCCAGAAGGAGGGCGATCACCACGTCGGCGGCGAAGGCCGCGCGAGACGGCTTCCGGAGCCGCTCGCCACGCCGGTCCTGGTCGTCCTCGTCCAGCGGGCCGCCCGGGTCGAGCACCTGCCGCCACCACCGCGGTCGTTCACCGGTTTCCACCGGCACATTGTCACGCCTGCCCGTCCCCGCCGCATCGGCCGTCGTGACGGGGCTCACGGTCCAGGGGAGTACATCGCAGGGATGACCCGGCGGCCCTTCGTTCTCGGGAGCTACGCGATCTCGGTACGGCGGCCGACGCGCTCTGGCATGGGTGGTCCCTAGTTTCGTTCCCGCCATCCCGCCGCGCCGTCCGGAGCCGGGGTCGCCGCCGGGGGCCGGCGAAGGCATCGAGGCCCTTTCACCATCATCCTTCCGACCACTCCTCAAGAGGGGACATAGCATGACCGCTGCCTTGGAGGCCCAGGCACTGGGCAGGAAGTACGGCAGGCGCTGGGCGCTGCGCGAGTGCACCATCGACATCCCGGCGGGCCACGTCGTGGGGCTGGTGGGCCCCAACGGAGCCGGTAAGACGACGCTGCTGAAGCTGGCCGGCGGCCAGCTCGAACCGAGCACGGGCGGCATCGTCGTGCTCGGCGGCCGGCCCGGGGACACGCCCGAGCAGCTCGCCAAGGTCGGGTTCGTCGCCCAGGACACCCCCGTCTACGCGCGCCTGACCGTCGCCGACCACCTGCGGCTCGGGGCGCGGCTCAACCCCCGCTGGGACGGCGCCCTGGCACGGGAGCGCGTCGCGCGGCTGGGCCTCGTCCCGGGCCAGCGGGCGGGCAGGTTGTCGGGCGGTCAGCGCGCCCAGCTCGCCCTCACCCTGGGCCTGGCCAAGCGGCCCGAGCTGCTGATCCTGGACGAGCCGGTCGCCTCGCTCGACCCGCTGGCGCGCCGCGAGTTCCTGCAGGGGCTGACGGAGGCCGCCGCGGCGCACGGGCTGAGCGTGGTGCTCTCCTCCCACCTGGTCTCCGACCTGGAACGCGTCTGCGACTACCTGATCGTGCTCGTCGACTCCCGCGTCCGGCTGGCCGGGGAGGTCGAGCCGTTGCTGGCCGCTCATCGCCGGCTCACCGGCCCGCGCCGCGACCCCGGCGGGCACGTGGTCTCCGTCCGCCACACCGAGCGGGAGAGCACGTACGTGGTCCGCGCCGACGACGCCCGGATTCACGACCCCGGCTGGACGGTCTCCCGGCTCAGTCTGGAGGACCTGGTCCTGGCCTATATGGATCAGCGCACCGAGGCCGACGGTCCGGTCGCCCTGGAGGTGCGGCGATGATCTGGCTGACCTGGCGCCAGTTCCGCGGCTCGGCCACGATGATGGCCGCCGTACTCGTGGTCATCACCGCCGCCCTGGCCCTGACCGGCCCGAAACTGGCCTCCGACTACGCCGCCGGGATCGCCGCCTGCACCCCGGACAACACCTGCCTGGACTTCTTCGACCGGTTCTTCGGCGAGTACGACACCCTCTTCTTGGCCCTCACGATGGTCGTGCTGATCCTGCCGGCGCTGGCCGGGCTGTTCTGGGGGGCGCCGCTGATCACCCGCGAGCTGGAGGCCGGCACCCACCTGCTGGTGTGGAACCAGAGCATCAGCCGCGGCCGGTGGCTGGCGGTCAAGCTCGGGCTCATGGGCCTTTCGGCCATGGCCGCCGCCTGCCTCTGCGGCCTGGTGGTGACCTGGTGGTCGGCCCCGCTGGACAAGTCGGCCGTCCCGGAGATGGCGCAGATGGCTCCGGTGGTGTTCGGCGCGCGCGGCATCGCCCCGATGGGATACGCGGCCTTCGCCTTCGTCCTCGGGGCGACCGTGGGCGCCTTGGTGCGCCGCACGCTGCCCGCCATGGCCCTCACCCTGGCCGCCTTCGTCGCGATCCAGATAGCGATGCCGCTGCTGGTGCGCCCGCACCTGATGCCCCCCGTCGCCGGGACCTTCGAGCTCGGCCGGGAGAACGTGGACGGCTTCGGCGCCCCGAAGGGCGGATCCCTGCAGGTCTTCCTGAGGACGTCGGCCGTTCCCGGCCACGCGGGCGCCTGGGTCCTGTCCAGCGAGCTGGTGGATGAGACCGGACGCGTGATCTCCAGCGGAGACGGAGGCCCGGGACCGTCGACGACGGTCGCGCGGGGGGTCCCGGTCTCCACGACGACGGGCCCCTGCTCGCCGCAGGGAGCGATGGCGGGAGGGTGCACGGCCGAGATCAACCGGCTGGGCTTCCGGCAGCGGGCGACCTACCATCCCCTCGAGCGCTTCTGGCCCTTCCAGTGGATCGAGACCGGGATCTACGCCCTGCTCACCCTCGGCCTCACAGGGTTCTGCTTCCGGTGGATCCGCAGGCGTGTGTCATGACGGTCGCGAGGACCGCGGCGGCCGGGCTCGCCCTTCTCCTGGCGGCGGCCTGCACCGCCCCCGCGCCGCCGCGCCGCGAGGCGGGCACGGCGGCCGGCACGGTCTGCGCGCCGCCGCAGGGCCCGCCGCAGGCGGAGACGCCCACCACGATCGACGTCGTCCGGCAGGCGTACTTCTGCATCCTCGGCAATTACTACGGCGGCGCCACGCTGGACGCCCGGTCGCTGCTGACCGCCGGATTCGCCGCCCTGACGCGGGAGCTCGACCGCGACGGACGCGACATGCCCGAGGCGGCCATGCCCGCGCTGACCGGTGACCGCCGGGCCGACTGGACCGCCTTCGAGGCCGCCTTCCGCACGATCACCGACCGGGCGCCCGGCCTGCGCGACAAGCTGGCCGCCGTCACCCTCCAGGCCATCGTGGCCGCCCTCGGCGACGACCACGCCCGCTGGACGCACCAGGACGGCCGGCCGCCCGGCTACTACGACGGCGACGGTTACGGCCTGGGTCTGGAGGCCAGCGTCGGCGGCCCGCAGGCGGACACCGAGCCGGGCACCGCGCTCGCTCCCCTCTTCGTCACCGAAGTGACGGGAGGCGCGGCGCGGGCCGCCGGGCTGCGTCCCGGCGACCTCATCGAATCGATCGACGGCTCGGCGCCCTTCGTCGACGGCGAGGGCACGCGCGCCATCGCCGCCCTCTACCCCAGGTACCCGCAGGCGCGGCCGGTGCGGCTGGGGTTGCTGCGGCAGAGCACCGGCCGCCGCTGGAGCGTGACGCTCACGCCCGGCCTCTTCCCGCGGGACCCGGCCGCTCTGCGGGTGGTGCGGTCGAAGCGGCTGGACGACGACATCGCCTACGTGCGGATGACCGGCTTCGATCCCGACTCCGCGAACCGGGTGCTGCGGGAGATCACCAGGCTGCGCGCCGGCCGGACGCTGTCCGGCGTCGTGCTGGACCTGCGCGGCAACGGCGGCGGCAGCCCCCTGGAGGCGACCCGGCTGCTGAGCGCCTTCGTCCACGGCGCTGACACCGCCTACCAGTGCACCGCAGAGGGCACGTGCCAGGCCGCGCCGACCGACGACACCGTCGAACTGCTCCACCTGCCGCTGGTGGTGCTCACCGACCGCGGCTGCGCCTCGGCGTGCGAGCACTTCAGCTCCGCGGTCAAGGACCTGCGGCTCGGCCGGCTGGTCGGCACCAGAACCGCCGGCGTGATCTCCGGCCCGGCGCGGGGATACCTGCTCGCCGACAACACCATTCTGAGTTTCCCCGCCAAGCACCACCTGGGGCCCCGCCGCGAGGTCATCGACCGCATCGGCGTGCCGCCCGACCACTACGTGCCCCTGACCCCGAAGGACGCGGCCGCCGGACGCGACCCCGCCCTGGCCAAGGCCCTGACCCTGCTGCACACATGAGGATGGACCTCGCCATGAGACAGCTCCTGGCCCTCGCCGCGGGACTCGCCGTCCTGGCCACGTCCGCCTGCTCCGCGCCCGCGCCGCCCAGAGCCGACGCCCCGCGGGCCACGCCGTCCGGCCCCGCCGCCCTGCCCGCCCCCACCGGCCCCCATCCGGTCGGCACCACCGTCCTGCACCTGACCGACACCTCCCGCCCCGATCCCTGGGATCCCGACGCCGGCGCCAGAGAGCTCAAGGTCACCCTGTGGTACCCGGCCAAGCGGCGCGACGGGCCGCGCGCGCCCTACATGACGGCCAAGGAAGCAGAACTGCTCCTGAGGGGCTCGGGGATGTCGACCGCGCCGTACGATCTGCTGAGCAGGACGCGGACCACCGCCGTCCAGGACGCCGAACCCGAGGGGCGAAGGCTCCCGCTGGTGGTGCTCTCACCCGGCTTCACCAAGCCGATGAGCACCCTCACCTCCCTGGCCGAGGACCTCGCCGGCCGAGGCTATGTCGTGGCCGGCATCGACCACACCTACGAAAGCTACGTGACCATGCTGTCCGGCGGCCGGATCGCCGAATGCCTGGCCTGCGACAGCAACACCGACCCCGGTTTCGGCACGGGGGTGGTCCAGGGCCGGGCCGCCGACGTCTCCTTCGTCCTTGACCAGCTGACCTCCACGTGGCGGCACTCCGGCCTGATCGACCGCGGGAGGATCGCGATGGTCGGCCAGTCGATCGGCGGAGCCGCCGCCGTGGCGGCCATGGTGAAGGACCCGCGCGTACGCGCCGGAATCGACATGGACGGCACGAGCTACGCCCGGATCCCCAAGAGCGGCCTCTCCCGGCCGTTCATGTTCATGGGTTCGCGCGAGCATGTCCCGGGCGGCCGTGACACCTCCTGGGACCGTGACTGGAAGCTGCTGACCGGGTGGAAGCGCTGGCTCGTGCTGCCGGACGCCGAACACCAGTCCTTCACCGACATCCCGTTGCTGGCGGAGGTCATCGGCCTGCGACCTCTCCCCGGCATGCTGCCCGCCGCCCGTGGGGCGGAGCTCACCCGCACGTACGTGGCCGCCTTTCTCGACCAGCACCTGAAGTCGCAGCGCCGGCCCATCCTCGACGAAGCGTCCTCGCGCTATCCCGAGGTCACCTTCCGCGCGTCCTCCAACCCACGTCCGTCGCCGCGGCGGCGCGCCCGGCCTTGACGCCCGGGCGGGGTGGTCACCGGTGGAAGACGCCGAGCATCAGGCAGACCAGGAGCAGGACGCCGCCGGCGATGAGCAGGGCGATGGGCAGTGAAGGGACATCCACGTCGTCGGCTCCCGGTCGTAGTGCGGTCCGTCCCCGGCGCACCGGCGCCGGGCAGATGCAAAGGTAGATCAGCGCCGCCCGCCAGGTGGGCGAAACGGAACAGAACCATGATCGCGGGGGTGTGCCCGGGCGCAGGCCGGTCGATCGAAGGCACTGAGTAAGCTGGCGTGGTGCTTGCGATCGACCGGGTGCGGATGGCGTTCACCGACCGTCACGGGGGCGTCAGCGCCGGGCCGTACGACACCAGGAACCTCGGCGGCGCGGTCGGCGACGATCCGTCGGCGGTGGCGCGCAACCGCGCCCTGACCGCCGGGGAGTTCGGCCTCGACCCGGGCGCCGTGGTGTTCATGCGGCAGGTCCACAGCCCGGACGTCGCCTACGTGACCGAGCCGTTCACGCAGCAGCTGCCCGCCCTGGACGGCGTCTGCACCGACCGTCCCGGTCTCGGCCTTGCCGTGCTGGTCGCCGACTGCGCGCCGGTTCTGCTCGCCGACCCGGCGCGCGGCCTGGTCGGCGCGGCCCACTCGGGACGGGCCGGCACGGTCGCCGGGGTGGTGCCGGCGCTGGTCGCCGCGATGCGCGCCCGCGGCGCCGGCGACCTGGTCGCCCTGGTCGGCCCGATGGCGTGCGGCGCCTGCTACGAGGTGCCGGGGGAGATGCGCGCCGAGGTGGCGGAGGAACTGCCGGAGGCCTGGTCGGTCACCCGCGAGGGCACCCCGGCGCTGGACCTGCGCGCCGGCATCGCCGCCCAGCTCAAGCGGGCCGGCGTCGCCGACGTCCGGCACGACGCCCGCTGCACCATCGAGACCGGCGACCTGTACTCCTACCGCAGAGACCACATCACCGGCAGATTCGCCGGCTACGTATGGCTGACCCCCGCCCCCTGACCCCCCACCCGCCACGGCGGGTGGTACCAGAAGGCGGTGCCGTCCCCGTCTCGGCCGCCTCAGCGGTGCGCCGTCACGGCGTGGACGGTGGCTGACGGAACGGTTCGCCGGGCGCGGAGCGCGGACGGCGGCGTGAGCAGGGCGAGACCGCCGGTGAGGGCGCAGGCGCCGAGCATCGGAAGGAGGCCGGGGACGAAGCCGGCCGCCGTCAGGACGAGCAGCCCGCCGCCGCACAGCGCCGCCGCCCAGACCGGGCGCGCCCATCCGGTCGTCCGGCACGCCATGGCCGGTGGCTCCTCGAAGCGGGCGAACAGGGCGAGCAGCGGGCGCAGGACCAGCAGCAGCGCGCCCAGCCACAGCGGCCACCCGGCCAGCCAGGCGGGGCCGCCCGGGGCGGGGGTGGCCAGGCCGAGCCCGACGACGCTCACGCCCGCGACCACGAACAGCGCGCTCATGTGCCACAGGTACACCGTCATCATCCGCGGGCCCGCCCACGCCATGGCGCGCGCGACGGCGGGACGGGACGCCAGCCGCACCAGGCGGGGGCGCAGCAGCATCGCCAGGCCGATCTGGCCGAAGGCCACGGCGAGCAGCGCGACGGTCGGCGGCGCCATGTTCGAGCTCGCCGCGCCGGGCAGGCCGATCATGCTGCCGGGGTAGGGGCCGAAGGCCACCAGCGCCGCCGCCGCGCCGAAGCCGCCCGCCGCCATCAGGCGCGCCCCGGCCAGCCGCCCGCTCGCGTACAGGAAGCCGAGCTGGTGCACCGCGAGCCACACCAGGCCGATGTTGAGGTACCCGGCCGGCTCCCAGCAGGTGAAGCGCACCACGTCCACCGCGACCGCCGCCACGGCCAGGGCGGCGGGCACCCGCCACCCGTGCCGCTCGCCCAGGCGCAGCAGCGCCGGGGTCAGCACGACGGCGACCAGGTAGATCGCGAGGAACCAGAGCAGCTGACCGGCCAGGCGCGCGGCCGTCTCCACCGGCTGCGCCGGCAGGCCGAGGGCGAGCAGCAGGTGGGGGAGCGGGATCCACACGGCCGCCAGCGGCAGCACCGGCCAGGCCAGGCGGCGCACGCGCCCGGCCAGCCACAGCGGGCCGGCGAGCCCCCGGGCCCGGTGCGCGCGGTGGCTGATCGCGTTGGCGGCCCCTCCGGCGAAGAACACCAGCGGCATCACCTGGGACAGCCAGGTGATCACGAAGGCGCCCGGGGCGGCGAAGGCGTTGCCGGTCGCGATGCGGCCGTGGTCGTAGGACAGGACCGGGATGCTCCAGTGCTCCAGCATCACCACGGCGATGCCGAACAGGCGCAGCAGGTCGATGAACACGTCCCGGCCCGGGCGGCCGTGGCGCGGGGGAGCGGCGGCCGGGCGGACGGCTCCGCCGCCGGTCACCTGGACCGCGGGGAGGGCCGGTGGTCTGTCGAGTAGCGCGGGCACGGCGCACCTCATAACTGTCTGTCGGCGTGGCTGCGGACGAGCGACCGGGACGGCCCCCGAGCCGCCACGGCCGTCAGGTGAGCCGCGGGCCGGGACCGTGGATCCCCATGGGGGAGGCCGCCCGGATCCTCGGGTGACGAGGACCGGCCGGCCGGGAGCCGGAGGTTCGGCCGGGGCGGGAGCTCCGGCGGGTTTCAGTGAGTTGAGCCTGTCGCGGCGCAGGGGGCCGGCGCATTGACGCGGACCGGTGTCTTCGCGGCCGGGAACGCCACCAAGGACGGTAGGGCCAGCCCTACCAACGGGACGCCTGCCAACGGGCTGCACCGGGGAGGGCCGTGACTCGTACCTTGGTGGCCATGGGATTCCTCCTCAGGCGGCTCGGCGCCGACACCCGCTACACCCTGCTCGGGCTGCCCATGGGCGTCGTGAGCTTCGCCATCCTGATCGCCGGGCTCTCGGCGGGCGGCGGGAGCATCCCGGCGCTGGTCGGCCTGCCGATCCTCGCCGTGACCCTGCTGGTGGCCCGCGGGTTCGCCGATGTCGAGCGGCGAATGCTGCCCGAGATCCTCGCCCGCCCGGTCGCCCGCCCTCGCTACCCCCGCGCCCCTCAGGGCGCCGGATGGGTGCGCCGAATGCTGCACCCGCTGACCAGCGGCCAGTCGTGGCTGGACCTGCTGCACGGCATCCTGGTGTTCCCGATCGCGATCGCCACCTTCGTGGTGACCGTGGTGTGGTGGGCGGTGGCGGTCAGCAGCGTGCTCTACCCCCTCTACGGGTGGATCACCGGCAGGATCCCCGGCAACAAGGAGCTGCCCGAGTTGCTCGGGCTGGGCGACGGCTACCTGGTCAACAGCGCGTTCTACCTGTCCGTGGGCGCGGTGTTCTGCCTCACCCTGCCGGGCGTCATACGTGGGTCCGCCCTGCTGCGGGCGGGCATCGGCCGCGCCCTGCTGACCGGCGTGGCCGAGCTGCACGAGCGCATCGACGATCTCACCGAGGGCCGGGCCGCCGCGGTGTCGGCCGAGGCCGGCGCGCTGCGCCGGCTGGAGCGCGACATCCACGACGGGCCGCAGCAGCGCCTGGTGTACCTGGCGATGGAGCTGTCGCGGGCCCAGCGCCAGCTGCACAAGGACCCGCAGGCCGCGCACGCGACGCTCGCGGAGGCCATCACGGCGACCCGCGAGACGCTGGACGAGCTGCGGGCGCTGTCGCGCGGCATCGCCCCGCCGATCCTGAGCGACCGCGGCCTCGCCCCCGCGCTCGCCGCCCTCGCGGGCCGCTGCACCGTCCCGGTCGAGCTGGACGTGCAGGTCGTCGAGCGGTATACCGCCGTGGTGGAGAACACCGTGTACTACGTGGCGGCCGAGGCGCTCACCAACATCGCCAAGCACAGCCGGGCCCAGATGTGCACGCTGTCGTTGAACCGCACCGGTGACGCGCTGCTGCTGTCGATCGGCGATGATGGGGTCGGCGGCGCCCATGTCGCCAAGGGGCACGGGCTGGCCGGGCTGGCCGACCGGCTGCGCGCGGTGGACGGCGAGCTGGTCGTGCAGTCCCCGGCCGGCGGCCCCACACTGATCGTCGCGGAGGTGCCGTGCGGGTAGTCGTGGCCGACGACGCCGTCCTCATCCGGTCCGGCCTGGTGCGGCTGCTGGAGGAGTTCGGCTGCCAGGTGGTCGCCGAGGCGGGCGACGGCGACGGGCTGGTGCGGGCCGTCGCCGAACACCGTCCGGACGTGTCGGTGGTGGACGTGCGGATGCCGCCGGACTTCACCGACGAGGGCCTGCGCGCCGCCGTCGAGGCCCGCCGCCGGGTGCCGGGCTCGCCGGTGATGATCCTCTCGCAGTACGTCGAGGTGTCCTACGCCGACGACCTGCTCGCCGACGCCCGCGGAGCGGTCGGCTACCTGCTGAAGGACCGCGTGGCCGACGTCGAGGAGTTCATGGACGGGCTGCGCCGGGTGGCCGCGGGCGGGACGGTCTTCGACCCCCAGGTGGTGGCCCAGCTCATGGTGCGCCGCCGCCGTGACGACCCGCTGGCCTCGCTGACCCCGCGAGAGCGCGAGGTGCTGGGCCTGATGGCCGAGGGAAGGTCCAACCCGGCCATCGGCCGCCTGATGGTGATCACCGACGGGGCGGTGGAGAAGCACGTGCGCAGCATCTTCAACAAGCTCGGCCTGCTCGCCGACGACGGCGACCAGCACCGCCGGGTGCTCGCCGTCCTGGCCTTCCTGCGCTCCTGACGGCCGGCGCCGCGCGCTCGCCGGGCCCGCCCGAGAGGCGGGACGCGGCGGTCAGCCGGGGACGATCACGGTGATCGAGGAGGAGATGAGGCGGAAGCCGAGGCGTTCGTACAGGCGCCGCGCCGGGTTGCCGTCGGTGACCGCCAGCCCGAGGGCGGCGAGTCCGTGCAGGGTCGCCAGCGCCAGCGCGCGGCGCAGCATCACGGCGCCGAGCCCCGCGAACGGCGGGCGGGGGTCGCGGAAGACGTCCAGCACCCATGGCCCGCCGAACGGGGGCTCTCCGCGCAGCCGGCCGACCATGACGCCGGCCACCACCCGCTGGTCGTGCAGCAGCAGTCCGCCGCAGGGGAGCAGCGGGCCGTAGGAGGCGCCGGAGAGCAGTGGCGTGAGAGCCCGGCGCAGGACGGTGGCGTCGTCGCCGTGGTCGCGGTCGGGATGGCCGGGCGGGTAGGCCGCGCGCCAGGCCGGGAAGACCTCGGCCGGCGGCACCGCCTCGCAGGAGACGACCCCGTGGCCGGTCTCGGCCCAGCCGGGCGGGGCGGGGTCGGCGCGCAGGTCACGGGACAGGACGTGGGCGTGGCGCAGTGGCCGTCCGCCGGCCTCGATCAGCAGCCGGCCGAGCTTCTCGTCGCCGGAGACCACCCAGCCCGGCATGTCGCGGAGGATGAGGTCGAGCGCGCCCGGTCCGAGCACCTCCACCAGGTCGGCGTACGGACGTCCGGCGCGGGTGCCCTCGACGTAGCTGAGCACCGGACGGCCGCCGGCGTCGGCGATCGTGCGGCGGCTGAGAGTCTCCACGTGGTCAAACGTTAGAGCGGAGCGCCCTCACCGGCCACCGATTTACGCCGTGATACGGCGCGTCGTCCGTTATTCGCCCAGTTCGGCGGGGGTATTGACGCGCCGGTGGTTGACGATTCAAGCACGCCGAATTTCTGTAACGTTCTGGTACCAAGGGGACTCTAGAGGCGCTAGTGTGATCGCGCGCGCAAATGTCCCGATGATCCCGGTAGGCACCCAGCCCCACGTTGTCCGGTTTGTGCCGGTACCGCGTTATCTGGCGGAGGACGGGATGAAAGAAACGCGACATCGACGAGCCCCGCAACGGTCTCGATCACGGGCCCCAATCGTGGTCGGGCTGTTCACGTCAACGTCGCTTCTGGCGGGTACCGCTCTGCTCGGAGCATCGGTCCTCGCCTCTGTGCAGGCTTTTCTGATCTTCTACTCGGGGGTGTTCGCTCTCCTTGGACTGACTGGAACGGTGGCCGTCGGACTGGCCGCCACCGATCGGATGATCCTCGCGGTACGTCACCGCGTCTTCATGCAGGATCTGCACCGTGCGTTCGCCGTCTTCGCCGTCGGCTTCCTCATCACGCACGTCATCCTGCAGATAATGAGGGGCCGCGTGATCCCCGCGGACGCCTTCCTGCCCTTCAGCGGGTCGGGTTTCGCGGTCGGCCTCGGCACCGTCGCCGCCGACCTGATGATCCTGGTCGCCGCCACCGGCGCCTTCCGAGGCAGCTTCGTCGGCATCCGCTGGCCGTGGCTGTGGCGTGCCATGCACGTGACGGCCTACCTGTCCTGGCCCGTCGCCATCGTGCACGGGCTCACGGCCGGGCGGCCCGCCGCCGACTGGGTGACCATGAGCTACGTGGTCTCGCTGGCCGTGGTCGGGCTCGCGCTGCTGGTGCGGATGGTCGTGACCGTCGGTCCCAAGGACGGCGGCGGCCCGAAGGCCATGCGCGCGGGCAACGCCGGGCGCAAGGCCGAGCAGATCCGCGTCGACGACGTCTTCGACGAGGAGTTCTGGGTCACACTGCGAAAGGAGGTACGGCGATGACCACGTACGGGGTTCCCGACGTGTTCAGGATCGGGCCGGGTCGCCTCACCGCCGGCCTCGACAGCTCGCCCCGGCTGGACTACGACACCCACCGGCGCGTGCACGGCCGCATGCCGCGGCTGCCGATCGACGACCTGATCGCCCTGGCCGAGCTCGGCGACCTGCGTGGACGCGGGGGAGCGGGCTTCCCGTTCGCCCGCAAGCTCAGGGCCGTCATCGACTCGGCGGGCCGGCGCGGCGCCCCCATCACGGTGGTCGTGAACGCCACCGAGGGCGAGCCCGCCGCGCACAAGGACAAGGTGCTGCTCACCCGGGCCCCGCACCTGATCCTCGACGGCGCCGACCTGGTGGCCAGGGCCCTGTCGGCCGTGGAGATCGTCGTGGGCGTCGCCCACGGCGGTCCGGGCGAGCGCTCGCTGCTCAACGCCATCCACGAGCGCGGCATGACCGACACCGTCCGGGTGGTGCGCATGCCCGACCGCTTCATCTCCGGTGAGGGCGGCGCGCTCGTGCGCGGCATCAACGGCGAGCGGCCCATCCCGCCCGGACGCAAGGTGCGCTCCAGCGACAGCGGCGTGGGCGGCATGCCCACCATGCTGTCCAACGCCGAGACCTACGCCCAACTCGCCCTGATGGCCATGCTCGGCGTCGACATGTACTCCTCGGTCGGCCTGGCGTCGGAGCCGGGGACGGTGCTGCTCAGCGTCACCGGGTCGGCCCGCAGACCGGCCGTCGTGGAGACTCCGACCGGGGTGCGGCTGCGGGAGGTGCTGGACCTGTGCGACGCCACCGTCGGGCAGGGAGTGCTGCTCGGCGGCTACCACGGCAAGTGGATGAGCCCCGAGGCCGTCGAGCGCGCCGAGGTGTCGCGCGCCGGCTTCGAGGCGCTCGGCGGGGCCCTGGGCGCCGGCATCGTCGTGCCGCTCGGCTGGGAGTCCTGCCCGCTCGGGGAGTCCGCGAGGGTCGCCCGCTACATGGCCGGCCAGAGCGCCGGGCAGTGCGGCCCCTGCTACATGGGGCTGCCCGACCTGGCGCAGGCGTTCGGCGCGCTCGCGGAGGGCAACGGCCACATCGAGGCCGTCCAGCGCGCCGCGGCGACGATGAAGGGCCGGGGCGCCTGCGGGCACCCCGACGGCACCGCGCGGTTCCTGCTCTCGGCGATCGACGTGTTCGCCGAGGACGTCATGACCCACGCGGCGTACGGCACCTGCGGGCTGCCGGTGAAGGGCGTGCTTCCGCTGCCGGCCGAGGCCTCGGCCCGCGCCTCGGAGGCCCAGCTCATCCTCGACTGGTCCCGGTGCGAGGGGCACGGGCTGTGCTCCTACGTCGTACCCGAGCTGATCCGCCTGGACCAGCACGGCTACCCGGTCGTCAGCACGGCCTCGGTGCCGCCCAACCTTGAGGGGGAGGCACGCAGGGCCATCGAGATGTGCCCCGCGCTCGCCCTGCGGCTCAACGCCGCGCCGACCGAGAGCAGGCGATAGTCGATAACGCCCCCCGCCCCGTCCCCCTCGTACGCCCCCTCTGGCGTCCCCGTCGCCCCTGGCCTCCGCGCCGCTCAGGCGACGGGGATCTCCAGCAGGCGGACCCCGTCGTCCCTGCGCACCTCGAAGCGGACGATGTCCTTCCTGGCCAGCGCCGTGCCGCCGGTCAGTCGCAGCGGCTCGGGGAACCCCGGCACGCCGTACCCCGACCCGGGGGCGACCCGCCAGCCGGACACCACGTCGGTGTCGCCGGAGCGCCCGACGGCCACCAGGCTGCACCGCTCGGGCCCGCGCACGCCGCTGAGCCGGAAGGCCACCTCGGTGCCCCACCCCTTGGGGACCATGCCGACCGAGCCGCTGACCCCGGTGTCGGGGCTGGTGCCCTCCTTGACCTCCGGCGAGGAGGAGCCCTCGGGCGTGGAGGCGGCGACCGTCGTGCCGGGCGAGGGCCACAGCACGTGCGAGGCCGTCGCGCCGGTCACCCCGACGACCAGGGCGGCCGCGACGCCGAGCAGCAGGGCGCGGCGACGCCGGACGCGGGACTCGGCCAGCTCCTCGCGGGACCTGGCGTGAGAGGCGGGAGCGGCGTGCCGGCGGCCAGAAGAGGAGCGGCGCCGCCGCCCGGGTGACCACAGGTCCTGCACCACGCCGTCGGGCGAGGGGCCGGCGCCGGCGCGTGGCGCGCCGTTCAGGCCGGGCGGCGCCGTGCCGTTGAGCGGGGCGCCGTTGAGCGTGGGCGGTCCCGCGCCGTTCACGCGCGGCCCACCGGGAACGGCGTCGTCGAGGCCGCCGAACAGGGCGCCGTTCAGGCCGGGCGGCTGCGCGCGGTCGGCGCCGAAGACCGGGCCGGCGCCGTTCACCGAGCCCCGGACCGCGCCGTCCGTCGTCCCCTTCATGCCGCGCTTGATCACATCCAGCGCGTCGGGCAGCTCGAACATGTCCCGCAGCTCCTCCTGGCAGCTGGGGCAGTCGGGCAGGTGGCGATCGAACGCCTCGGAGTCCTCCTTGTTGAGGATCCCGAGGATGTAGGCCGCCACCTCGACGTGAGGGGGTGAATCCATCAGACCGGTCACCCCCTCTCCTTCATCGTCTTCTGGAGGGCGCGAAGCGCGTAGTACACCCGGGACTTGACCGTCCCCGGCGGAACTCCCAGCACTTCTGCCGCTTCATTGATCGTACGGTCGTGGAGGTAGGTCTGCACGAGCGCCTCCCGGTGTTCCTCCGAGAGGCTGTACAGGGCCTCCGATACCACCATCGCCGACAGCATCGGCTCGGAGCCGTCGGGGATGGCGACGCTGTCGAGGCGGTCAGGTTCGACCTCCTGCGGGCGTACCGAGCGCTGGCGATGCGCGTCGATGACGATCCTGCGGGCGACGGTCATGAGCCAGGCCCAGAGCAGGCCGGGCTCCCTGTTGAGTTTCCCGGCGTTCCGCCACGCGCGGAAGACCGTCTCTTGGACGACATCCTCTGCCCATTGCTGGTCGCCTCCAGTCAATCTGCGCACATTGCGGAGGAGGGGGCCGCCGAACTCGCGGTAGAGCGTTGTGACCAGTTGCTCTTCGGAGTCGTCGTGCGCCTCCTCCGGTCGGGACCGGACGCTGCGATGACGCTGCACAGGCACATGGTGGCAGCGGATCATCCGTCGCGTGAGGAAATTTGGCAACTTCCGTAAAAATCCGAAAATCCCGTCACAACGCATGAACCGATGACGGGACGGGGCCGTACCTCCCCCTGACAGCGCGCCCGAGGGATCACGGGACACGAAAGGGAGAGAGAACCAGGTGAACCGGCTTCAACTCAGGTCGATGCGACTCGTCGAGGTTCTCGCCGCGCTCGCGTTCCTGGTCATCGCCACCATCGCGGTGTTCGCCATCGCGCCGAACGCCATCCTGTCGGCCAGCGGCGCCTCGCCCGGCGACTGGGTCGAGACCGAGTCGGGCCCCCTCGGGCCCGCCGACCGCGACTTCCTGGTCAAGGTGCGCCAGGCCGGGCTCTGGGAGATCCCGACCGGCCAGCAGGCGCAGGACCGCGCCGCGAGCTCCCGGGTCAAGGAGGTCGGCCTGCAACTCGCCGCCGACCACACCAAGCTCGACGAGCAGGTGCGCGCCCTGGCCGCCAAGCTGAACGTCGCGCTGCCCAGCACGCCCAACGCCGACCAGCAGGGGTGGATGGCCGAGCTGTCAGGCCTGAACGGCGCCGCCTACGACAAGGTGTTCGCCGACCGGCTCCGCGGCGCCCACGGAAAGGTCTTCCAGGTCGTCTCCGTGGTGCGCGCGGGCACGAAGAACTCCGAGATCCGGGCGTTCGCGCAGGTCGCGGTCGATGTGGTGATGAAGCACATGACGCTGCTCGAGAGCACCGGCAAGGTGGACTTCGCCGCCCTGCCGACGCCCCCGCCCCCCTCCCCTAACCCCTCCAAATAGGGGACGGAGGCGACAGCGGTCGCGGCTTCGGCCACCGCGCGACCGCCACCCGGCGCCCGCCGGGCTCCGGAGCCGGCGGCCGATCGGCGGGGGATCCACCTCCCCCTACGCCGATCGGCCGCCTCGGGGTTTCCGCCTCACCCCGGTCCGTAGACGTCCCAGAGCTGGCCGACGAAGAACCTGCCGAACCGGGCCAGCGCGGCGATGCCGTGCGGGCCCTGCGTGTGGAAGCTCTTCAGCGTCGCCGCGAGGTCCATGGGCTGGATGTGCAGCGTGCCGGCGCCCGCCACCTCCGCCTCCCCGTCCTCGCCCTCCGGGACGTGACCCCACATCACGCGTGTGAACAGGGTCGAGGTGTCCAGCCACAGCCGCGTGGCGGGCCCGTGATGGACGTCCTTCCACCCGGCCAGGGTGCGTGGCAGCCCGTCGGCGCCGGTGAACCACAGCCGGTAGCGCATCTCGCGCCGGTCGGGGGCGCCGCCCGAGGTGAACAGGTTGAACCACCCCCGCTCGACCGGGCGCCGGCCCCCCACGAAGTCGGCGTCGACCCATCCCTCGGCCCGGGCCAGGTGCTCGGGTTCGGCCAGGAAGCGGTCCAGGTCCTCGATGGAGATGGTCAGCCGGAACGTGCACCGCCCGCCGTGCGAGCGCTCGGCGAGGTCGCCCGAGCGCGGGTCGTCCACCCCGAGCGCGATGTGGCCGCTCATCTCCTCGCTGAACGACAGCGACGTGCGCTCGCCGTGCCCGGCGGACGCCAGGCCGTGCGCCTCGGCATGCGGGTGCGCGGGCACCCGTCCCGTTCCCACGCTCATGTCAACCTGTCCTTCTTTCCTCTGCCGTGTCGCCACAGGCCGTCGTTCCAGCAGCCGGGTGCTCATGCGGTCGGCCAGCGCCGCGATGGTCAGGGACGGGTTGGCGCCCACAGGGCCCGGCAGGGCGGCGCCGTCGGCGATGAACAGGCCGGGATGGTCGAACACCTCGCCGTAGGCGTCGCAGACGCCCTCGCCGGGATGCCGCCCCATCGGCGCGCCGCCGAGCGGGTGGACCGTGATGATGCGCTTTCCGAGCCAGGACGGCATGCCCGCGTGCTCGGCGCCGAGCACGTCGGCGATGCGCCGCATCGTCGCGCGCAGCCGGCCGTAGTACTCGTCGCTCGCCTGCTGGTTCCACTCGACGTCCAGCCGGCCGCCGCGCAGCCGCAGCTCACCGTCCGGGACGTCCCTGCCCATGCCGAGCAGCGGCAGAGAACTGGCCGACAGCTCGCCGCCGCCCAGCAGGCCGGCGACCTCGGCCGACAGGTTGGTGTCGCGGGTGACCAGCGCCCGCACGCGCTCGGCGATGAACCGGGCGGCGCGCCCGATCTCGTTGCCGACGTCGGCCCCCTCGACCAACCAGTCGACGAACGCCGGGTAGCCGCCGTCCTCGATGTAGGCGCCCCGGCCGCTCTCGCGAGGGCCGTCGGCGTCGTCGGCCAGGCGGATCGCGCTGGTGATCACCGGGCCGCGGCTGGCGTCGATCGGCCGGGTGCGGGTGCGGTCCTTGGCCCGCAGCAGGAAGGCCAGCAGGTCGCCGTTGCCCGAGAAGCGCGTGCCCAGCGTGCCGCTGAGCCCCGTGAGCTCGGCACGGCTCTTCAGCAGCAGATACGTCGTGCCGTACGTGCCCGCGGCCAGCACCAGCCGGTCGCAGCCGATCGTGCCCGATCCTCGCTTGGGGCGGTGGCGCACGTAGTCCACCTCGTACCCGCCGCCCGGCCGGGGCCGGATCGCCCGCGCCTGGTGCAGCGTGCGCAGCTCGGCGCCGTGGTGGCGGGCCGCGGAGAGATAGGTGTGGTCCAGGCTGTTCTTGGACCCGTCGTTGCAGCCGATGTCGCACTCGCCGCACAGCCGGCACGTCCGGCGGGTGACGCCGTGCACGTTGCCGTACGACGGCTCGGCGATGGGCAGGCCGATGCCCGGCTCCGCGCCCCGCCCGGGGGCGAAGCTGATCGCCAGCGGCGGCAGCCGCCACTCGAGGCCGAGCTCGGCGGCGGCGTCCTGCATCGCGCGGGTCTTCGGCACGTCGAAGGCCGGATGGTCCAGCGGGTAGGGCGAGACCCCCAGCATCCGCTCGACCGCGTCGTAGTGCGGGTCCAGATCGGCCCGCGTCACCGGCCACGACTCGTAGCCGCCCGCGGCGATCTGCTCCTCGTGCACGAACCAGTGCTCGTCCTTGCGGAGCATGACGTTGGCGTAGATCAGCGAGCCGCCGCCCAGGCCGCTCGCCACCACCGAGTCGCAGCCGCCGAAGCTCCACACGTCGTACATGCCGTACAGGCCCTCGCGCGGATCCCAGAAGGCCTTGCCCATCTCGGCGGGGCTGCGCGGGAAGGCGCCGGGCGGGAAGGCGCGGCCCCGTTCGAGCACCACCACCGAGAGCCCCGCCGCCGCCAGCCGGTACGCCGCGACCGCGCCACCGAAGCCCGACCCCACGACCACGGCGTCATAGTGTTCAGCCGGCATGGCGCTTGAGGAAGTCGAGGATGTGCGGAAAGACGTCCACGTGGGCGTTCTTGCCGATGAGCGGGTCGATGTGACCGTAGCCGGGCAGGACGTGCAGCTCGTGGCGGCCGGGGGCGCGCCTGGACAGGATGTCGTGGCAGACGATGTTGGAGTCGGTGAACACGTCGTTGTGCTCGCCGGTCAGGAACAGCACGGGCGTTTCGACGCGGTGCGCGCCGGCCAGGTAGTCGTCGGGCAGCGCCCCGTGGGCGGGGTTCCCGGGGTCGCACTTCACCGCGCGCCCGGCCCGCACCATCTTGTTGATGTGCCGGTAGTAGTTCACGTCCGCGGCGCCGTTCAGGTCGGCCAGCCGCTGGTGGACGTGCGTCTGCGGCGCCAGGTTGCCGTGACGGTACATCGCGGGACGGCCGTAGCCCCACATGAAGCTCTGCATGTGGCAGGCCGGCTCGCGGCACTCGGGGTGGAGCAGCGAGACCGCCCGGGCCATCAGCCAGCGGCGGGTCAGCGGGGGAGCGTCGTGGAAGCGCGGGTCGATGTAGCACAGGCCGAGGCCGTACTCCAGCAGCGCCGGCCCGAACGCGAGCTTGACGCGGGCCCTCGGGTGGACCCGCGGCGTCAGCCCCACGCTGTTGGCCACCATGCTCGTGACGCCGTCGAGCGCCCCGCCGAACAGGCTCATCTGGAACGACACCGACCCCAGGCAGTGCGCGATGACGTGGATCCGCCGTGCCCCAACGTGACGGCGGAGCTCCCTCAAGGCTGCGGGGTGGTCGTGAAGGGCGATGTCGTCCAGAGTCTGCCGCCGGGTCTCCATGTTGTAGGGGAACCGGCCGCTCATGCGGAAGTCCAGCGTCCAGACGTCGCCGAAGCCGCTGTCCAGCAGGTAACTCACCAGATTGCGGTGCTCCGGCATGATGAACATGTCGCTGGAGGAGGTCAGGCCGTGCACCAGCAGCACGACGTCATCGGACTCCTCGGCGAAGAAGCGCGTGAGCGTCAGGCCGAGCTCGTCCTCGGTGGAGAAGGGGTGCACCGACACCTCGGCGCCCGACACGCCCTCAAGCGTGTACCGGGGAATGCGGTGCTCCATCTCGCCGACCTCCTGTTCGTGACCCGCCCCAACAATGCCAACCCCGCGGGGCGCGCGGCATCGTGGAAACCCCGTACATCCGGCAGCCCCGGCCCGTACCTCGTAGAGAGGCTCCCGGCGGGCGCGGACCCGTCATGAGCCGCGGTTGAGCTTGGTCGCCACCCCGACGCGCGACCCGACGCCGAGCTTGGCGAAGATGTGCGACAGGTGGGTCTCGACGGTGCGGACGCTGAGGAAGAGCTGCTCGGCGATCTGCTGGTTGGTCAGGCCCTCCACCACCAGGGTGGCGATCTGCAGCTCACGGGGCGACAGCCCGTACGGGGCGGCGCCCGGCGTGCCCTGAACGGCGGTGGCGACGCGCACACCGTTGCGTCGCTGCTCGCGCATGACCTGCGCCCGCAGCCCGCGCGCGCCGCACGCCTCGAACACGGTGGCGGCCTCCTGGAGCCGCTCGCGGGCCAGGTTGCGCTCGCCCGCGTTCCCGTAGGCCAGGCCCGCCAGCAGCAGCGCCCGCCCCGCGTCCACCCTGCGCTCGTGCGCCGACAGCAGGGAGGCGGCCTCGTCGGCGAGCGCCGCGGCGGCGGCGGGCTCCCCGGCCCGCAGCGCGTGGGCGCGGGCGAGCGGGATGAGGCCGGAGAACGCCGGCAGGTCGGGGTGGGCGAGCGCGGCGGCCCGGTCGGCCCACGCGGCGGCCCCCGCCGGGCGGCCGAGGGCGGCCTCGGCGTGGGCGAGCAGCTCGATGCTGGAGACCAGGGTGCCGCGGTCCAGGCGCGAGTCGGCGAACTTGGAGCAGGCGTCCACGATGGCCTCGGCGCCCTCCTCCAGCCGGCCCGCGGTGACCAGGGCCACCCCTCGGGCCTGCCGCGCCATGTCGCCCCACGCCTCGCCCGCGCCGACGCCGGCCTGGACGGCCTCCTCCCCGGCGCGCAGGCCGGCGTCGTGGTCGCCGGTCCACGCGGCGGCCAGGCACAGCTGGGTGAGCGCGAACACCAGTTGCTGGCCGGACTCCAGCATCCGGGCGCCCTCGACCGACTCGTCGATGGTCGCCAGCGCCTCGGGGAGCCGGCCCATGTGCAGCAGCGTCTTGGCCTTGCCGGCGAGCAGGTTGGTCAGAATGTAGGTCTGCCCGCTGGAGCGGGCGACGGCGGCGGCGCGTTCGAAGTGCCGCAGGGCCACCGGGTAGCGGCCCATGTTGGTCTCGGCCCAGCACAGCCAGGCGACGGCGTCCAGCCACTCGGCCAGGTGCTCGTCCAGCGCCGAGGAGATGAGCCGGTCGGCCGCGTCGGCGTGGCGCAGCGCGTCCGGGATGCGCCCGGCCGCGTAGGCGGGCATCGGCCGCAGCGCGGCCACGGCCGCCGCCAGGTCGGGCTGCCAGTCGTCGCCGGAGTCGGGCATGAGGTCCAGGACGGCCTGCGCGGCGCGGAACTCGCCGCGCATCATGCTCTCGGCGACCAGCCGCATCCGCAGGGGGACGGCGATCGCCGCCCGGGGGTCGGGCATGCGGCGCAGCTCGTCCAGCAGCAGGGCCCGCGCCTCGTGCGGCCGGTCGAGCTGGCGTTCCATCAGCGCGCAGATGCGCGCGGCCCTGGCCCGGCGCGCGTGGTCATCCGGGGGGAGCAGGCGCAGCAGCTCGCGCGCGGTGTCGCGGCCCTCGGTGAGCCGGCCGCTGACGCTCTGCGCCCGGCTCAGCTCCATCAGCAGCTCCAGCCGGTCCTCCAGGGTGGCGGGCTCGTCGGGCATCAGGTCCAGGGCCTTGCGGAACCAGTGCGCGGCGGTGACCGGGGCCTGCGGGGCGACCCTGCGCGCCGCCTCGACCAGGGTGGCGATCGCCCGCCGGTCGCCGAAGGAGCCCGCCCGCTCGAAGTGGTGGGCCTGGACGGTCGCGGGCGCGCCGAGCGTGGCCAGGTGGCCGGCCAGCCGGGCGTGCGCGGCCAGCCGCCAGCCCGGCGCCGAGGACTCGTAGGCGGCCTGCCGCACCAGGGGGTGGCGGAAGCGGAAGCGCCCGGCGGCGGCGGGGCGGACGATGTCGCGGGCTCCCAGCTCGTTGAGGGCCTCCAGCGCGGCGCCCTCGGAGACCTGGGCGGCGACGGCGGCCAGGGCGGGCTCGAACTCGTCGGCGGTGACCGCGGCGGCCTGGGCCACCAGCAGCGAGCGGGGGGACAGGTCGCCGAGCTCGACCTGGAGGGCGGCGCGCACGGTGGGCGGCAGCTCGCCGACGTCCAGCCGGTTCATCCGCGCCAGGGCTTCGAGGTAGAGGGGGTTGCCCCCGCTGGCCTCGTACAGCGCGTGGCCGCGGGTGCGGTTGACGCCCGGGCCGAGCAGCTCCTCGGCCTCGGCGCGGGTCAGCGGGCCGACGGTGACCTGCCTTCCCCGCGCGCCCGCGCCCATGACCAGGGCGGACAGCCGGGGCCCCGCCTGCGCGGGCCGGTAGGCCACCGCGAGCAGCACCTTGCCGCGCGGCGGGTGGCGGACCAGGTGGTCCAGGAACTCCACGGAGCTGTCGTCGGCCCAGTGGACGTCGTCCAGGATCAGCGCGAGCCCTCCGGGGTGGGCCAGTTCGTCGATGAGCTGGCGCAGCGCGCGGTAGAGCCGGTAGCGGACCATGCCGCTCTGGTCGGCGTTCTCGTCCTGGTCGGCGCCGTCGTCGGTGTCGGGCATCTTGGCGGCCAGGGCGGGGAACACGGCGGCGAGCCGGCGGGCCTGCGCCGTCCCGAGCCGCTCGCACAGATCGTCGCGCCGCGCCTCCAGGTGGTCGTCCAGGGCGTCGACGAGCCCGCTGAAGGGCATGATCTGCTCGAACTCGGCGGCCCTGCCGCTCAGCGCGGTGAACCCGAGGCCGGTGGTGAGCGCGGTCAGCTCGGCCAGCAGGCGCGTCTTGCCGGCGCCCGGTTCGCCGACGATGGTGAGGAACTGGAAACCACGGGTGACGGCCGCGTCGGTCGCCTGGGAGAACGACTTGAGCGCCTCGCGCCGCCCGACGAGCGGGGCCTCTCCGGGTTGGGGCCTGCCGCTGCCCTCTCCGAACGGCGGAGTCTCACCACTGTTCATCTCATGTACCCCACAGCGCGACGGAACACCAGGAACAGCCGCGCCGCAATGCAATTTCGCCGGGAAGTTGACGCGGGACTCCGCTGGAGCCGGGCCTTCATGGTCGAGGGCTCTCTACGCGGATGCCCCCGGACCATGATTTTGGCGTAAAA
Source organism: Sphaerisporangium rhizosphaerae (assembly GCF_042665155.1). Lineage (NCBI taxonomy): Bacteria > Bacillati > Actinomycetota > Actinomycetes > Streptosporangiales > Streptosporangiaceae > Sphaerisporangium > Sphaerisporangium rhizosphaerae. The sequence continues at coordinate 43,047 of NZ_JBHTCG010000040.1, forward strand.
CCGGCTGGTGGCGGGCCGAAAGGGTGGATCAGACCTAATCCGCCCACAATGCACGCGATATGACCTGGTCGGTTACACTTGTGTGGCGATGCCGTCGTCATTCGCGCCTGATTCGCGCCCCTGCGGGCGGCCGAGCGAACGCAGGCCGTCCAGGACGACCTCGATGCCCCGCCGCGCCGCGGCCCGCATCAGATCGGGCGGGTCTCCGCGGTCGCGGGCGGCCATGACCGCCTGCTTGACCGCTCCCATGAACGCCCCGACGGCCGCCGCCGCCTCGATCGGGTCGAGCTCGCCCGGGTAGGCCCGCAACAGCGCGCCGGCCAGCTCGCGCTGCACCTCGAACAGCAGGTGCAGCGCGCGCGCCTGCAGCGCGGGCACCGACATGATGAGCCGCGTGCGCGCGGTGTGCAGCTCGATGGCGAGCTCGGCCTCCTCGGTGTCGAAGCTCAGCGCCTCGGCCGCGACGCGCAGCAGCAGGTCTGCCACCGGCTCGCCCGGCCGGCGGCTCGCGATGACGGCGAGCGCCCCGTCGACCCGCCTGCGCGTGTCGAAGAAGACCACGTCCTCCTTGCCGGCGAAGTAGCTGAAGAACGTGCGCGTGGAGACCTCGGCCGCGGCGGCGATGTCGGCCAGCGTCGTCTCGTCGTACCCCTGCTGCTCGAACATGCGCACGGCGGTCGCGATGAGCGTGCGGCGGGTGCGCAGCTTTTTGCGCTCCCGGAGTCCTGGACCACCGGCCATGGCGGAACTTTACTGCATCGGCCAAGAAACTTCATCCATTGCAATATCAGAGGAGGTACTGTTTTCTGTGAGCACCGAGAACGACGTCCTGTAACAGTGGTTGTCAATGTCGAGGAGCGCGTTCATGACCCAGGCCGCATCCCAGCCGGTGACCTTCCCGCTGACCCGCGAGACCCCTCTCGACCCGCCCGCCCCCTTCGGGCGGTGGCGCGAGGAGGACCCCGTCCGCCCCATGCTCTACGCCGACGGCCACGTCGGCTGGCTGGTCACCGGGTACTCCGCCGCGCGCTCGGTCCTCGCCGACCCGCGGTTCAGCACCCGGCTGGAACTGCTGCACCCCCCGATCAACCAGCGGCTGTCCCAGGCCCGCCGGCGTCCGGGCTTCTTCCTGCGGGAGGACCCGCCCGAGCACACCCGCTTCCGCAAGTTGCTGACCGGCCAGTTCACCGTCCGCCGCATGAAGCAGCTCGAACCGCGGATCGAGAAGATCACCGCCGACCGGCTCGACGAGATGGAGCGCCTCGGCCCGCCCGCCGACCTGGTGCAGGCGTTCGCGCTGCCCATCCCGTCCCTGGTGATCTGCGAGCTGCTGGGCGTCCCCTACGACGACCACGAGCGCTTCCAGGGGTACTCCTCCACGCTGCTCAACCTGGACGCCACCCCCGCGCAGGTGCAGGGGGCGCTCGACGACCTGGACGCCTACCTGGGCGAGCTGGTGGCGCGCAAGCGCGTCGAGCCGGACGACGCCCTGCTCAGCGGGCTGATCGAGACCGGGCAGCTCACCGACGAGGAGCTCACCGGCGTGGCCATCCTCCTGCTGGTCGCCGGCCACGAGACCACGGCCAACATGCTCGCCCTCGGCACCTACACGCTGCTGCGCAACCCCGACCAGCTCGCCGCGCTCCGCGAGGACCCCTCACTGGCCGACGGCACCGTCGAGGAGCTGCTGCGCTACCTGACCATCGTCCACCTCGGCCCCGTCCGGGCGGCCCTCGAGGACGTCGAGCTGGCCGGCCACCTGATCAAGGCGGGGGAGGCCGTGACCCTGTCGCTCGCCGCGGGCAACCGTGATCCCGAGCGCTTCGAGGACCCCGATAAGCTGGACATCAGACGGCAGGCCATGGGGCATCTCGCCTTCGGCCACGGTGTCCACCAGTGCCTGGGACAGCAGCTCGCCCGCATCGAGATGCGCATCGGATACCCGGCCCTGCTGCGGCGCTTCCCCGGCCTGCGGCTCGCCGTACCGGCCGACGATGTGGCGATGCGGTCCAACATGGCGATCTACGGTGTGCACCGGTTGCCGGTGGCCTGGTAGGAGGAACACCGCTCATGCGGATCAAAGCGGATACCGAGCGCTGCATCGGGGCCGGCATGTGCGCCCTGACCGCGCCCAAGGTCTTCGACCAGAGCGAGGACGACGGCACGGTTCTGCTGCTGGCGGAGGAGCCGGCCGCCGAGGACGAGGCGGCGGCCCGCCGCGCGGTGCAGGTCTGCCCGTCCGGCGCCCTGTCCATCGCCTGAACGACTTCTCGCACCCGGGCCCGCCGTCACGGGCGGGCCTTGCGGGCGTATGGCCCGGGTGGGAGCGCTTTTTCAGGTGTGCTTTTCGGGAAGTGTCGTCCGGGGCCGGCGGCCGGGTCAGACCGGCGTTCCGTCCCCGGACCGGCGCTGAGGCCGGCGACGACACCGCGGATCATGCGTATCGGCGCACGAGACGGGCGTTCCAGCGGCCGGGGATCCGCGGCGGTCACGGCATCGGCGTCCGGGTTCCGTCCGCCGGCATCTAGTGTCCCTCGGACATGGTGTGATCCTGCGGCATGGGCTCCCCGGACGGCATCGTGTGCCCGCCCGTCCGCACCGTGCCGCCGAGCGTCACGCGGAAGGGCTCGAGCATCTCCGGGGTGTTGCCCAGGACGATCCAGCGGGTGCCGACCAGGTACGCGCCGCCGTAGCTGAGCGCGTCGTCCAGCCACTCCTGCTTGCCCTTCTCGGTGGCGAACGTCGTGACCGAGTACTGGCCCCGCGCCGTCTTGCACATCCCCTGCCGCAGCTCCTGGGCGTCGACCTGCAACTGCGGGCTCACGCACCCGGTGCGGGCGGCGATCTGCTCGACGGTGGGCGGGGCGCCGGCGGCGGCCCGCGCGCCCCCGCACCCGGTCAGCAGGCACCCGGCCAGAACGGTCCACAGGGCCGGCGCCGCCACGCGGCCGGGCCGGGCGCGGCGTCCACCCGGCCCGCCGGGCTTCCGGGGCTCCCCGGGCTCCCCGGGCTCACCGTGTCGGCCCGGCTCGGTGTGCCCGCCGCGTGCGGGCGCCGGCCCGGGCGTCACGGCGCGGCCGTCTCGATGTTCCCGCCGACCTTCTCGCTGAAGGACTGCAACACGCCCGGGTCGTTGCCCGCGATCACCCACCGGGTGCCCACCAGGTAGTTGCCGCCCCACTTCTTGGCCTCCTCCAGCCAGTCGTTCTTGCCCTTGTCCGTGGCGAACGTCGTCACGGTGTACTGGCCCTTGTCGGTCTTGCACACCCCCTGGCGCAGCTCCTCGGCGTCGGTCTGCACCTGAGGCTTCTTGCAGCCGGTCTTGGTGGCGAGCTGCTTCAGCGTGGCGGGCGGCCCCGCGTCCGCCGCCGGGGCGGCCGCCGCGGCGGGGGCGGCCTGCCCGCCGGAGGCCCCGCCGCCGCATCCCGTGGCGAGGCCGAGCGCGAGAACGCACCCGAGTACGGCGCTCGCGCGCGTCGTCACCTGCGTGCCGAGGCTTGGGCGTCCCATGGCAGTTCTCCCATTCACTGTGCCGTGTCACTGTGCCGTGCGAAAGTCACCGTCAGCGGGTACGCGGCGCGCGGCCGTCCGGTTCACCCGGGTTCGCACGGGTCCGGCGGGGCCGGAGAAATTCGGAAAGTTTCTTCGCCGTACGTCGAACTCTCCCGCGCCTCCGCCCGTACCTCGTGCCGATGGGGCACCAACCAATGCCGCCATGAGCACGTACTCCGGGAGGAGTTCTAGTAATGGGAATTCAGCACAGACGGCGGTTCAGGCCCGTCCTGAGTTTGCTTGCCCTGGGTGGGGCGGGGGTCGGCCTCGTTCTGGCGAGCCTGTCCCCGGCTGGGCAGGTGCCGGGCCGGGACGCGCCGCTTTCGGCCTCCGCCGTCAGCGCCGCCTCACGCCTCGCCGGCACCACCGCCGCCCCGACGGTGAACTGCCCGTCGGTCGCGGACGAGCTTCCCGACGTTCCGGCGTCGGCGGCCGACGAGGTGCGGCGCAACCTCGCGCTGCTCGACTCGCAGATCGCCGAGGCGAACAAGCGGCTGGTCGCCACCCAAGGGCAGGGCGGCAGTGATTTCGTGCGCAACGCCATCCTGAACCCGTTGAAGTCCAAGCGCCTCGCCACCGTGGAACGCATCGCCGGGGCCATCGGCCGGGTCGCCGAGCGTCCCGAGGGCCTTGAGAACCTGGCCGGCTGCGCCGTGCGCACCGGTTCCGCGAGCGCCGGTCAGGCCGCCGCGACCCCCGAGCCCTCCGCCTCCGGAGGGGCGTCGGACCAGCCGTCCGACCAGGGTGCCGGACAGGGCCAGGACGCCGCCGACCCCTCCGCGTCCGCCTCCGCCGATCCGAGCGCTTCGGCCGCGGCCCGCTCCGGGAACTCGGCCAGGCGTACGGTCAACTGCCCGTCGGTGGCCGACAAGCTCCCCGAGGTCCCCTCGGCCGCCCAGCGGGAGGTCCAGCGCAACCTCACTCTGCTCGACCGGCAGATCGGCCAGGCCAACCAGATCCTGGCGCGCCTCGGCTCCCGCGCCGGCAACGCCGGCGTGGTGCGCAACGCGGTGCTGAACCCGCTGAGGATCGGCCGCTCGATCGTCATCAACCGCATCGCCACCGCGTTGCGGCGTGCCGGCGCGCAGGCCACCGGCCTGTCGGGGCTGGCCACCTGCACCGTTCAGAACGGCGCGGGCGGCGGGCAGACGCCTTCCCCCGAACCGTCGGCCTCCCCGACCGGCGACCCCTCGGCGTCCCCCCCGCCCGGCGGCGGCGACCCCTCGGCGAGCCCGTCGGCCTCCCCCTCGGCCAGCGCCTCGCCGACCGGCGGCGCGACCGGCCCCTCGCCCGACGACTTCGTCGACATCCGGCGCGTGCAGCCCAACGTGAACCGGCCCGCCGACGGGGCGAACGCCTCGCGGGGCACCTTCTCCTCCCGCTGCGGGCGCAACGAGAACGGCCACTTCAACTCCGACAACGTCATCGTCGCCCCCGGGGTCACCAACGGCGCCCACCACGTGCACGACTACGTGGGCAACCTCGACACCAGCGGCTTCTCGACCAACGACAGCCTGCAGGCCGCGGGCACGACCTGCTCCAACGGTGACAAGTCCACCCACTACTGGCCGGTGGTGCGCCTGCAGAACCAGCGCGGCAACGACGCCGACAAGGCCGGCGGCGGCCTGGACGGCAACGTGGGCCGCATCGTCCGCCCGGCGTCGGTCTCCATCACCTTCCGCGGCAACCCGACCAGCAAGGTCGTCGCGATGCCGCTGTTCCTGCGCATCATCACCGGTGACGCCAAGTCGTTCACCAACGGCCCGACCAACGCCAACGCGAGCTGGTCGTGCACCGGGTTCGAGAACCGCCAGCTGAAGGACAAGTACCCGATCTGCCCGCGCGGCAGCCAGGTGGTGCGGACCTTCAAGTTCCAGAGCTGCTGGGACGGCAAGAACATCGACAGCGCCAACCACCGCACCCACGTGGCCTTCGCCGCGGCCGACGGCTCGTGCGCGAACGGCTTCCAGGCCATCCCGGCCCTGGAGCAGCGCATCACCTACAACGTGCCGCCGGGCCCGGGCTTCGCCGTGGACAGCTTCCCCGAGCAGCTGCACAAGCCCATCACCGACCACGGCGACTTCATCAACGTGATGTCGGAGGCGCTGATGAAGCGGGCGGTCGACTGCATCAACACCGGCAGGCGCTGCTGACCCCTCCCCGCTCCGGCCACCGCCGAGGCGGCACGTGAAACGCCGCCCCGCGAGATGTCTCTCGCGGGGCGGCGCTTTGCTGGTCACGGGTCCGCCCGTCGCGGCGGTCCCGCTCGCGGTCCTCGGAAGGGAACCGCGGACCGGGGACTCCGGCGGCCCCTAGTAGTAATCGTCGTCGTCGTCGTCCCAGTCGTCATCGTCGTCGTCGTAGTCGCCGCCCCGGGTGAGGCCGGGAGCCGCTGCCGCGAGGAGGGCTGCCGTGAGCAGGACACCGGTGGCGATGAGTCGTCTGAGCATGAGAATCACTCCGTAACCAGATTCTTCTGTGACCCTGAGGGACGGTGCCCTCGGCCTGCGGAGCGTCGCGATGGGTTTCCCGGGATACGCCAGTACGGCGCGGTACAAGACTCACCTAACCATGACATCTCGGACAGGTCACCCGAGCGGAGGCAAATCCGCAGCATGGGTTCGGGCAAAGCCCGAGACCGTCCCGCGTGGCGCCGGCGACACGCCGCACGACACGCCGTCCACCGGCTCATCGGCCGATTGACCTGCGCGGACACCGGGCACGTGCCGAGCAGCGGCCCGCCGTCAGCGGCGGCGGCCGGCACGACGCACGTGAGGAGCCCACGCGGCCATGCAGCCCTTGAAACCCGCCAAGCGCACCCACCCTGACCAGACCGGCGCCCCGCGGTCGCCGGCGGTCGCCGGCCCCGCCGAGGACGCGGGACCGGCGCCCGCCCCGCCCCGGCTGCCCGAGGCCCGCGGGCCGCTCAGCGCGTTCCTGTTCGGGCGGCTGGCCGGCGCCCCCCGCGAACTGGAGGAGGTCGCCGTCGACTCCGGCGAGCCCGCTCTGCACGACGAGGACCTCCAGATCGCCCTGTACGCCTGCTACGAGCTGCACTACCAGGGCTTCGACGGCGTCGACGAGCGGTGGGAGTGGCACCCGTCGCTGCTGCGGCTGCGCGCGCGGCTGGAGCGGCGGCTGGAGGAGGGCCTGGCGGACGCCGTGCCCCGCCCCGCCCCGGTGCGCGCCCAGCGCGTCCCGGCGGCGCTGGCCGAACTGGTCGCCGACGGCGACGGGGACTCCCCGCTCGCCGACCACCTCGCGCACGACGCCGGGCCGGAACGCTTCCGCGAGTTCGTCGTCCACCGCTCGGTCTACCAGCTCAAGGAGGCCGACCCGCACACCTGGGCCATCCCGCGCCTGCGCGGGCGGGCCAAGGCCGCGCTGGTGGAGATCCAGGCCGACGAGTACGGCGGCGGGCACCGCGAGCGCATGCACGCCGAGCTGTACCGGGCCACCATGCGCGGCCTCGGCCTGTGCGACGACTACGGGCACTACGTCGACCGCGTCCCCGCGATCACCCTGGCGGCCCTGGCCACGATGTCGCTGTTCGGGCTGCACCGGCGGCACCGGGGCGCGCTGCTCGGCCACCTGGCGGCCCTGGAGATGACCTCGTCCGAGCCCAACGCCAAATACGCCCGCGGGCTGCGGCGCCTGGGCGCCGACGCCGCCACGGCCCGCTTCTACGACGAGCACGTGCAGGCCGACGCCGTCCACGAGCAGCTCGCCGCGCACGACATGTGCGGCGCGTTCGCCGCCGCCCACCCGTCTCTGGCGGGGGAGGTGCTGTTCGGCGCCGCCTGCTGCCTGACGCTCGAGCGGCTGTTCGCCCGCCACCTGCTCGGCCGCTGGGAGGCGGGGGAGAGCTCGCTGCGCGGCGGTGAGCCTTTGTGAGGGGCCTGGACTACGTGCTGCCGCTGCGCTGGTCCCGCGACGACGGGCTCGGCGAGCTGACCGCCTACCTGCGCCGCGTCTCGCAGCACGCGCGGGTGGTCGTGGTGGACGGCTCGCCGCCGGAGCTGTTCGAGCGGCACGCGCGGGCGTGGCGGGGCGTGGCCGCGGTGCACGTGCGGCCCGACCCCGGCCTGGACTTCCTCAACGGCAAGGTGGACGGGGTCACCACGGGGATGCGGCGGGCGCGCTCCGAGCGCGTCGTCATCGCCGACGACGACGTGCGCTACGACGCCCTCTCCCTGGCCAGGGTGCGCGACCTGCTCGGCGAGGCCGACCTGGTGCGCCCGCACAACTACTACCGGCCGCTGCCCTGGCGCGCCCGGTGGGACACCGCGCGCACGCTGCTCAACCGCGCCTTCGGGGCCGACTACCCCGGCACCTTCGGCGTGCGCCGATCGACGTTCCTGCGGATGGGCGGCTACGACGGCGACGTGCTGTTCGAGAACCTGGAGCTGATCCGCACGGTCCGCGCGCACGGGGGCCGTGAGCTGCGCCCGCGCGACCTGTTCGTCCGGCGCCTGCCGCCCGGTCCGGGGCGGTTTCGCGCGCAGCGGGTCTGGCAGGCCTACGACGACCTGGCACAACCCGCCCGCATGGCCCTGTTCCTCGCCGTCCTGCCGGCACTCGGAGCCGCGCTGCTGCTCGGCCGCCACCGGGCGGCCCTGGCGGGCGCGTTCGTCGTGGTGCTGCTGGCCGAGACCGGCCGGCGCCGCGGCGGCGGGCGGCGCGTCTACCCGTTCACCAGCGCGCTGCTGGCGCCCGGCTGGGTGCTCGAACGGGGCGTGTGCAGCTGGCTCGCCCTCGCCGCCCGCGTCACCGGCAGGGGGATCCCGTATTGGGGCAGGCGCATCCACCTGGCGGCCCACTCGGCGCGCCGGCTGCGCCGGGTCAGCCGGGCCGCTGCGGCTCGGTCCCGGTGCGGAAGCGCGCGGCCTTGTGCGACCCGTCACAGAACGGCTTGACCGACGAGCGGCCGCAGCGGCACAGCGCCACGGTGGCCCGTCCGGGGTCGATGAGGCGCCCGTCCTGGGTGAGCAGGGTGAACGGGCCGCGCACCAGCAGCGGGCCGTTCTCGCAGGCCGTCACCGTGACCTCCTCGGCCGCCGCGGGCCGGCCGCCGTGCTCGCGAGGGCGGTCCTCCTCGGAGCGCGCCACGCCCGGTTCGCCGGTCTCATCCCGCACGATGCGACCATGCCCGGCCGGTACGCCCGGAAAACAACGGCCCCGGCCGTCCGGGAGCAGTGCAAACCGCTTGACGTGAACATATGTTCAGGTTTTAGGCTCACCGGTGGGTCACCGGCCGGAGGATCGCGGACGGCGACGTCCGGTGATCTCTTTCGCGACGCGGCCCGGCGCGGCGCGGCGACATACGGGGGTTCCTTGTGAGCATGGAAATGACGGCGTGGCATTCGCTCTACAGCGCGATGCACGCCAAAGACCGGCGGCCCTTCTCCAGGGCCACATTACGGCGCATCGCCTCTTTCGCCCGGCCACGCCGCCGCATGCTGGGATTCTTCCTGCTGCTCAGCGTGGCGTCGGCGGTGCTCGCGGTCGCCTCGCCCGTGCTGGCCGGGCGGGTCGTCGACGCGATCGTGCACCGGGCGGCCTTCGAGAGCGTCGTGACGATGGCCGGGCTCATCGCCGTCATCGCGCTGCTGGACGCCGGGCTCGGCCTGCTCACCCGCTGGCTGTCGGCGAGCATCGGCGAGGGCCTCATCCTCGACCTGCGCACCGCCGTGTTCGACCACGTGCAGCGCATGCCGGTCGCCTTCTTCACCCGCACCCGCACCGGCGCGCTGGTCAGCCGGCTGAACAACGACGTCATCGGCGCCCAGCGCGCCTTCAGCAACACCCTGTCGGGCGTGGTCGGCAACCTGGTGACGCTCCTGCTGACCCTGGTCGTCATGATCGGCCTGTCCTGGCAGATCACCCTGCTCGCGCTGGTGCTGCTGCCGGTCTTCGTCGTCCCCGCGCGGCGCATGGGCTCGCGGCTGGCCCGCCTGGAGCGCGAGGCCGCCGACCACAACTCGCGGATGAGCACCCAGATGACCGAGCGCTTCTCGGCGCCCGGCGCGACGCTGATCAAGCTGTTCGGCCGGCCCGCCGCCGAGTCCGCCGAGTTCGCCCAGCGGGCCCGCCGGGTGCGCGACATCGGCGTGCGCACGGCCATGGTGCAGTCGGTGTTCGTCACCGCCCTGACCCTGGTCTCCGCGCTCGCGCTCGCCGTGGTCTACGGCCTGGGCGGCTTCTACTCGCTGCGCGGCCAGCTCGAACCGGGCAACGTCGTCGCCCTCGCCCTGCTGCTCACCCGCCTGTACGCGCCGCTCACCGCCCTGGCCGGCGCCCGCGTCGAGGTGATGAGCGCCCTGGTCAGCTTCGAGCGGGTCTTCGAGGTGCTCGACCTCAAGCCGCTGATCGTCGAGCGGCCGGGCGCGCGCGCCGTCCCGGACGGGCCGGTGTCGGTGGAGGTGGACGGCGTGAGCTTCGCCTACCCCTCCGCCGACAAGGTGTCGCTCGCCTCCCTGGAGGAGGTCGCGACCCTGGACACCCGGGGCGGCGTCGAGGTGCTGCACGAGGTGTCCTTCCGCGCCGAGCCGGGCCGCATGGTCGCGCTGGTCGGCTCCTCGGGGGCGGGCAAGTCCACGATCGCCCAGCTCCTCACGCGGCTGTACGACGTCGACGCGGGCGCCGTGCGGCTGTCGGGGGTGGACGTGCGCGACCTGACGGCCGAGTCGCTGCGCGAGACGCTCGGCATGGTCACCCAGGACGGGCACCTGTTCCACGAGTCCGTGCGCGCCAACCTGCTGCTCGCCCGGCCCGAGGCCACCGAGGAGGAGCTGTGGGAGGTCCTGCGCCGCGCCCGCCTGGAGGAGCTGGTCGCCGGGCTGCCCGACGGGCTGGACACCATCGTGGGGGAGCGCGGCTACCGCCTGTCCGGTGGTGAGCGCCAGCGGCTGACCATCGCCCGCCTGCTCCTGGCCCGCCCCCGGGTGGTGATCCTCGACGAGGCCACCGCCCACCTGGACTCCACCTCGGAGGCGGCGGTGCAGGAAGCACTGGGAGAGGCGCTGGCCGGCCGGACGGCCGTGGTCATCGCCCACCGGCTGTCCACCATCAGGGCCGCCGACCTGATCCTGGTCATCGAGGACGGCAGGGTGGTCGAGCGCGGCGCCCACGACGAGCTGCTCGCCGCCGGCGGGCGCTACGAGGAGCTGTACCGCACCCAGTTCGACGAGCGGAGCGCGGCCGAGACGCTCCGCTGACCGCCGCGCCCTGAGCGGCCACCGGACCTGCCCATCCCACCTCGGTCACGTGCTGCGGTGATCGGCGCCGGGTCGGCGGGTCGTGGTTCGGTGATGCCGGCGCCTGTTACGGCGCCCCAGCCGGTGAAGTCCCGGACAGCACCGGTCGGCCCTGTCCGGAGGTGGTCACAGGTCACGCCCATCCGGGCCGGTCACCAGTCGCCGCCGTCCTCGCCGTCACCGTCGAAGAAGTCGCCGATCTCGTCGATCGCCTCGGCCGCCACGATGCCGCCGATGACGCCGGCGGCGCCGGCCGCCGCCACCGCGCCCCAGCCCGGCCCGTCGTGGTGGTCGCGGTGGTGCCCGTAGTGCCCGCCGTGGCCGTGGGGGTCGCCCTGGTGCCAGTACTGGCCGCCGTACGTGCCGTGCCCGCCGTATCCGCTGTGTCCGCTGTGTCCGGCCGCGTGGTGGCCGTTCGCCACGCCGTCCAGCCAGCGCCCGATCTCGGCGGCCCAGTCGATGCGCGCCGCCTGCTCGTGGGTGGCCTGGAAGCGGCCGATGGCGTCGTGGCCGGGCTGGAACAGGCGGGCGCGCTTGTCGGCCTCCAGCACCACCACCAGCCCCGCGGGGTCGGCGACGAAGGTCAGCTCGACCTCGTTGACGCGGCCGGCCCAGGCCGCGGGCGGGTGGAACTCGATCTCCTGGAAGAACGGCAGCCGCTGGTGGACGCCGTGCAGCCGCCCGGCCTCCAGGTCGGCGCTCTTGAGGTGGAAGCCGAGCCGGGCGAAGGCGCGCAGGACCTCCTCCTGTGAGGGCAGCGGGACGACCGAGATCGGGTCGAGGTCGCCCTTGTCGACGGCCTTGGCGACCGACAGCTCGGTGCGCACGCCGACGAACGCGCCGTGCGGGCGCGTGCCGTTGACCTCGGTGACGGGCGTCTCCCAGGGCAGGGGCATCTGGAAGGGAATGGTGCGCAGCTCCCCCTCGCGCAGGTGGAAGGGGCCGCAGACCCGCGCGCCGAAGAACTCGGCCGTGCCGGTGTGCTCGGTGTCCCCCGACTCGACCTCCACGCGGGCGACCAGCGACAGGGAGACGTACTCGATGTCGGAGGGGAAGTCGCCGCCCTTGACCCGCACCTCACCGGTCAGCGTGCCGCCCGGCCGCACCCGCGTGGTGGACAGCACCGTGTCGACCGAGGGACCTCCGACTCCCAGCGCTCCCAGCATCCGTTTGAAGACCACGGTTTCCTCTCTGGCCGTGCCTGTATGACCTGACCGCACGGGAAACGAGCGGCCCTCGTCGCCGGTTCCCGAAGGCGGGGACGGCCGGTGGGGCGGCGGGGCGGAGGTCACGCCGGTACGCCGATCATGGAGAGCGGTTTCCCCACGAGTCGGTCACGTGCCGGTTTCGTCCCGGATGGTCGATGACCAGGGCGGTTCCGGGCGTGTTTCCAAATCGTCAACATTGGAGTGTTGACAACTTCTCCCAATCCAGACAGTCTCGGTCAGGAGAGCGCTCTCCAGCCCCCGCCGCCAGGACGGGCGGCGGACACCCCCTGCGACAAGGAGAGGGCCGTGCATCCACCCCGCACCCCCGCCGGGTCCCTCCCGGACCGGCTCGACGCCTCCATGCTCGCGCTCCACCTGCGGTTCGAGGGCCTCCCGCGGTTTCCCGTGCTCCCGGCGAAGCCGCTCCCGCGTACGGCGACACCAGCGGCCCCGGCCGTGGTCGCGAAGATCTGAGGGGATTGCAGTGCGTATACAGAAGTTCGGTTACCTGGCGATCGCGGGCGTCGTGCTCGCGGCGGCCGCGGCGTGCGGCGGTGGCGACGGCGACGGCGGAGGCGCGGGCGGCGCGACCGCCGGCTCCGGATCGGGCGCCGGCAAGACGCTGACCTACTGGGCCTCCAACCAGGGCCCCAGCCTGGAGGCCGACAAGTCGATCCTGCAGCCCGAACTGGACAAGTTCCAGCAGCAGACCGGCATCAAGGTCAACGTCGAGGTGGTCCCCTGGGCGGACCTGCTCAACCGCATCCTGGCGGCCACCACCTCCGGCAAGGGCCCGGACGTGGTCAACATCGGCAACACCTGGTCGGCCTCGCTGCAGGCCACCGGCGCCTTCCTGCCCTTCGACGACACGCTGCTGTCGGGGCTCGGCGGCAAGCAGCGCTTCCTCGGCCCCAGCCTCGCCGCGACCGGCGCCCCCGGCAAGCCGCCGGTGGGCGTGCCGATCTACGGCATGACCTACGGGCTCTTCTACAACAAGAAGATGTTCAAGGACGCCGGCATCGACAAGCCGCCGGCGACGTGGGACGAGCTGATCGCCGACGGCAAGAAGCTCACCAAGGGCGGCAAGTGGGGCCTCGCGGTGGAGGGCGCCAGCGTCAGCGAGAACTCCCACCACGCCTTCGTGTTCACCCAGCAGCACGGCGGCGAGCTGTTCGGCCCCGACGGCAAGCCGCAGTTCGACTCGCCCCAGAACGTCGCGGGCATCAAGCAGTACCTCGACCTGATGGCCGTGCACAAGATCGTCAACCCGAGCAACGCCGAGTACGGCAACGGCACCGAGGCCGTGCAGGACTTCCTCAACGGCAAGGCCGGCATGCTGATGTGGCAGTCGATCGCCTCCAACATCAAGGCGAGCGACATGTCCGAGGACGACATCGGCCTGGCCCCGATCCCGCTGCCGGACCCGAGCGCGGGCGGCAAGCAGGTCAACGGCATGGTGGCGGGCATCAACCTGTCGGTGTTCAACTTCACCAAGGACAAGGACAGCGCGCTGAAGTTCGTCAAGTTCATGACCAGCCCGGAGGAGCAGAAGCTGCTCAACAAGACCTACGGCTCGCTGCCCACGGTCACCGACGGCTACGACGACCCGGCGTTCCAGACCGACACCATCAAGACCTTCCAGCAGATCCTGGCCACCACCGCCGCGCCGCTGCCCCAGGTGCCCGAGGAGAGCCAGTTCGAGACCCTGGTCGGCACGGCCATGAACCAGCTCTGGGCGGACGCCGCCGGCGGCAAGCCGATCACCGACGACTCCGTCAAGGCCAAGCTGACCCAGGCCAACCAGCAGGTCCAGCCGGGCAGCTGACCAAGGCGCCCCCGAGACACCTGCGGCCATGCCGGAGCCGGGACGGGCACGCCGATCGGACGCCGATCGCCGCCCGCCCGGCTCCGCCCGTCACCCTCGCCTCCCGGCCGCCGGCCGGCCGGGCGGCGCGGCGACAGCGGACGACGAACCACCATGCGACGCCGAGAACGACCGGCCCTGCCGAACCGAGAAGGAACAGATGGTCGCGCGCACCACGCCTCACCATGACGAGCGGCGGACGGCCGCGACGGCGCACGGCGGGCCGCGTCCGCCGGGAGCCGGGCGGCGGGCCGCCGCCGGGCTCCTCGCACGGCTGCGCCGCGCCGGCCTGCCGTACCTGCTGATCCTCCCCGCGATCCTGCTCGAACTGCTGATCCACGTCATCCCCATGCTGGTCGGCGCCTGGATGAGCTTCCTGCGGCTGACGCAGTTCTTCATCAGGAACTGGTCGGCCGCCCCGTTCGCGGGCCTGGCGAACTACAAGGTCGCCGTCGACGTCGACTCCGCGGTGGGCGCCGCGCTGCTGCACTCATTCCTGGTCACGGTGGTGTTCACGGTGCTGGCGGTGGGGCTGTCGTGGCTGTTCGGCACGGCGGGGGCCGTGCTGATGCAGGGCGCCTTCCGGGGGCGGGGCCTGCTGCGCACCCTGTTCCTGGTGCCGTACGCGCTGCCCGTCTACGCCGGCGTGATCACCTGGAGCTTCATGTTCCAGCGGGACACCGGCCTGGTCAACCACGTCCTGGTGGACCAGCTCCACCTGTTCGGCGACCGCCCGTTCTGGCTGATCGGCGGCAACAGCTTCGCCGCCGTGGTCGTGGTGTGCGTCTGGCGCACCTGGCCGTTCGCCTTCCTGATCCTCATGGCGGGGTTGCAGAACATCGACAACGACCTGTACGAGGCATCGGCCATCGACGGCGCCGGATGGTGGCGGCAACTGCGCTCGATCACCATGCCCATGCTGCGTCCGGTGAACCAGGTGCTGCTGCTGGTGCTGTTCCTGTGGACCTTCAACGACTTCAACACCCCGTACGTGCTGTTCGGGAAGGCGGCCCCGCCGCAGGCGGACCTGATCTCGGTGCACATCTACCAGAGCTCGTTCATCACCTGGAACTTCGGCTCCGGCTCGGCGATGTCGGTCCTGCTGCTGCTGTTCCTGCTGCTGGTGACCGCGGTCTACCTGGTGACGACCTCCCGGAGGAAGAGCGATGCGTGAGCCCCGATGGCTGCCCTGGGTGCGCTGGACCGTCCTCGGCCTGCTCGCCCTGTTCACCCTGCTGCCGCTCTACGTGATGGTGAGCTCCTCGCTCAAGCCGTTGCGCGACGTGCAGAGCGGGTTCGACTGGATCCCCTCGACCCTCACCCTGCGGCCCTTCTACGACATCTGGCAGACGGTGCCGCTGGGCCGGTACTTCGTCAACAGCCTAGTGGTGGCGTCCATCTCGGCGGTGGCGTCGGTGACGGTGGCGATCTTCGCCGCGTACGCCGTGAGCCGCTACCGCTTCGCCGGTCGCCGGATCTTCACCGTCACCGTGCTGTCGACCCAGATGTTCCCCGGCATCCTGTTCCTGCTGCCGCTGTTCATGATCTTCGTGAACCTCGGGCACGCGACCGGCCTGGAGCTGTACGGCACCCGCACCGGGCTGATCGTCACCTACCTGACCTTCTCGCTGCCGTTCTCGATCTGGATGCTGGTCGGCTACTTCGACTCCATCCCCACCGCGCTGGACGAGGCGGCCAAGGTGGACGGCAACGGGCCGCTCGGCGCGCTGTTCCGGGTGGTCATCCCGGCGGCGATCCCCGGCATCGTCGCGGTGGCCATCTACGCGTTCATGACCGCGTGGGGCGAGGTGCTGTTCGCCTCGGTGATGACCGACGAGTCGACCCGCACCCTGGCCGTCGGCCTGCGCGGCTACGCCACCGAGAACAACGTGTACTGGAACCAGGTCATGGCGGCGTCCCTGGTGGTCAGCGTGCCGGTCGTGGCCGGCTTCCTGCTCCTGCAGAGGTACCTGGTTCAGGGACTCACCGCGGGCGCGGTGAAGTAGGCCCAGCCCAGCCCAGCCTCGCCCGTCCCCACCCGCCCGTCCCCGCCCGGCCGTTCCCGCCGCCGGGCCCGGCTCTCGCGGGGTCAGCGCAGCGGGAAGCCGAGCCGGCGGCCGGCCTCGCGCAGCTCGTCCCGCGCGTCGGGGTGGGCCACGTTGTCCAGCAGCTGCTGCGCCTGGCCGGCGGCGTCGTGGCCCCAGATGGCCGCGGCGCCCTGCTCGCTGACGATGAAGCTGTGCTGGAAGGAGGTGACCGGCCCGGCCAGCCGCGGCACCACGGTCGAGACGTCCGCCTTGGGGTGCCAGGACGGCAGCGCGATGATCGCCCGCCCGCCGGGGGAGTGCAGCGCGCCCACGATGAAGTCGGTCTGCCCCCCGAAGCCCGAGTAGATGAGCCCGCGCACCCGCGCCGCGTTCGCCTGGGCGTACAGATCGACCTGCAACGCGCCGTTCACCGAGGTCAGCGCGTGCTGACGGGAGATCAGCGCGGGGTCGTTGGTCTTCTCGGTGCGCAGCAGGCGCACCCGGTCGTTGCGGTCGATCCAGTCGTACAGCTCGGCGCCGCCGAACACGAACGACGCGGTGACCGGGACGCCCGCCTCCAGCGCGCCGGCCTTCTCCAGGGCGAGCACCCCGTCGCTGAACATCTCCGACCACACCGTGAGGCCGCGGCGCGACGGCAGCGCCGCGAGCACGGCGTCCGGGACCTGCCCGATGCCGAGCTGCAGCGTGGCGCCGCCGGGGATGAGGGCGGCCACCCGGTCGCCGATGACCCGCGAGACCTCGCTCGGCGGGCGCGGCGCGGGAGAGGCGAGCGGCTCGTCCACCTCGATCGCGTGATCCACCTCCTCCAGCGACAGCACCGCGTCGCCGTAGGTGTAGGGCATGCGCGGGTTCATCTGGGCGACGACCACTCCGCCGCGCGCCCTCACCTGCTCGATCGCCGCCGGCAGGATGTTGACCTCGGTGCCGAGCGACAGCGTGCCGTCCACCGGCGGGGTGGTGTGCAGCAGCACGACGTCGGGTGGCAGCGCCTGCCCCAGCAAGCCGGGCACCATGGACAGCCGCGCGGGGAAGTACCGCAGGTTCTCCCGTCCGCGCATGCCGGGCCCGACGAACGGCGACTCCAGGGTCACCCCCTCGCGGCCGGGGACGCCGGCCTGGGCGTTCAACATGAACAGCCGGTACTCGGGGACCGCCGCGTCGAGCACCGACAGGGCGCGCCACGGCGTGGAGAAGTTGCCGCCGGCCACCACCCGAGGGGTGCCCGGCAGGCCGGACAGCACCGAGGCGAGCCGAGATTCGGATATCACGCGCATTCGACCATCATTCCCTGCACGACAGTGGTGGCCGGTTCGGGGGGCGCACGCCGCGGCGCTCCCTCCACCCGCCGGGGGGGTTCCGAGCCTCTCAGGCCGCCGGACGGCCCGCACAGGGGCGAGATGCCCGGGCCGCGGAGTCGTTCGGCCCTTCCGGCGACCGGCACGGCCTGAGGCAGGCGCGTGCGGTGGGCCGTGCCTGCTCCGGCGGCCGGCGCGGCCTGAGGGAGGCGCGTGCGGTGGGCCGTGCCCGCTCCGGCGGCCGGCGCGGTCAGGCGGAGTCGCGGACCACCAGGGACGGCTCGAAGATGACCGAGGTGACCGCGCGGTCGGGGTCGTCCACGTGGGCGAGCAGCAGTCGCGTCATCTCGGCCGCCATGTCCTCGACGGGATGGCGGATCGTCGTCAGGAGCGGCCGGCTCGCCGTCGCCGCGCTGCTGTCGTCGAACCCGACGACGGCGACGTCCTCGGGCACGCGCCGCCCGTGGTTGCGCAGCACGGGCAGGGCGCCCTGGGCCATGAGGTCGTTGGCGATGAACACCCCGTCGATGCCGGGATGCTCGGCCATCAGCCGCTCCATCGCCGCCTCGCCGCTGGCCAGGGTGAAGTCGCCCTCGGCGCAGGGGATGTAGGGGTGGCCGTGGGCCGCCATGGCGTCGCGGAAGCCCGACAGGCGGTCCTGGGCGGCCGGCACGTCGAGCGGCCCGGCGATGGTGGCCACCCGCCGGCGGCCCCGCGCGATCAGATGGTCGGCGGCGAGCTTGGCGCCGGTGCGGTGCGCGAGGTCCACGTAGCTGATCGGGATCGGCTCGGGAGGCCGGGCGAAGAGCACGGCGGGGAGCGAGGCCTCCACCATCAGGCGGGGCAGCGGGTCGCGCGCCTCGGTGGACACCAGGATCGCCCCGTCGGCGTTGCCCTGCCGCAGGTAGGCGATGGCCTGGGCCCGCGTCTCGTCGGTCTCGGCGAACATCAGGGTCGGATGGATGCCGCGCGGGCGCAGGAACCCGACCACGCCGGAGGCCACCCGCCCGAAGAACGGGTCGGCGAAGACCTGGCTGTGAAAAGGGTTCTCCTCGCTCTCCTCTCCGGCGCCCGAGACCACCAGGGCGATCGAGCCGGTGCGGCGGGTGACCAGCGAGCGGGCGGCCCGGTTGGGCACGTAGCCGGTGGCGGCGATGGCCTGCCTGACGGTCTCCTGGATGGCGGGATCGACGTTGCGGATGCCGTTGATGACCCGGGAGACGGTGGCACGGGACACGCCCGCCGCACGCGCGACGTCCTCCAGGGTCGGGGAAGCCGGCACTGGTGGGCGACCTAGGCTCATGGGGCCTTTATAGCATGCTTGGAGAGCGCTCTCCAACGTCCAGCCGTCACAAGCCACGGTGAGCCGTGCGCCACCGGCGCCCGCCCCTCCGCTCGGGAGGGCGGGCCGCCGCAGGCGGTCAGTTCGCCGGGGCCGCCACCGCGACCGTCGCGGTCAATGGTAGGTCCCCGCAGGAACGCCCTGCCAGCACCGTGAACGATCCGGGCTCGAAGGCCCAGGCGTGCCGCTCGGGCGACCAGTGGGCGAGCGCTCGCGCCGCCACCTCGACCCGCGCCTCCACGCTCTCGCCGGGCCCGGCCTGCACCCGGGCGAACCCCGCGAGCCAGCGCACCGGGCGCTCCACACCGCTGCCGGGACGGGTCAGATACACCTGGACCACCTCGCCGCCGCTCCGCCCGCCGGTGTTGCGCACCTGGACGCGGACGGTGAACGGGGCTCCAGGTTCGACCTCGCCGGGCACCTCGACGCTCTCGTACGCCCAGGTCGTGTAGCCGAGCCCGTGCCCGAACCAGTACGCGGGGGGCGACGGCTCGCGCAGCCAGGCCCGGTGTCCGATGTGCAGCCCCTCGGTGTAGGCGAGGATCCCCGCGACCGGCGTGGTCCCGGCCAGCGCGCGACCGGCCCAGGTGGTGGGCAGCCGCCCGCCCGGCTCGGCGGCGCCGAACAGCACCTCCGCCAGCCCGTGCCCGTACTCCTGGCCGGGGAACCAGCTCAGCAGCACCGCCGGCACCTCCTCGCGCCACGGCAGGTCGACGGGGCCGCCGGAGTTGACCACCACCACCGTGGCGGGGTTGGCGGCCGCCACCGCGCGGACCAGCGCGTCCTGCGCGCCGGGCAGAGCGAGGCCGGAGCGGTCGTAGCCCTCGCTCTCGACCTCCTCGGTCGTGCCGGCCACGACGATGGCGACGTCCGCGCCTCGGGCGAGCTCGACGGCGGCGGCGAACTCCTCCTCCTCGGAGCGGCGCGGCGGGTCGGCGGCGAGCACGAAGGCCACGCCACTGCCGGGGTCCATGCGCCGCCGGGCCACCAGCTCGACCTCCCGGCCCGCGGTGAGCTCCACCTCGGCCCGGCGGTAGGGCGGGTTGAGCGACACCGTCGCCGGGTCGTCGCTGTCGCGCCCCACCTCGTCGTCGATGAGCGTCACGCCGTCCGCCGCCAGGCTCACGTGGTCCCACCCGGCGACCGCCAGCGTCCACCGGCCCTCGACCCGCGGGCACAGCAGGGCGCGGATCTCGACGGCGGCCGGCGATCCGACGATGGTCGGCTCCAGGACGCGCCCGGTGAGGCGGTGCTCGGCGTGCAGTTCCTCCCCGTCGGCGGACAGCAGGCGCACCAGCACGCCCGGCTCGCCGCCGCGCGGGTCGCGCGCGTCGTCCAGGCCGAGCGGAGTGGGGGTGTCGTCGATGTGGACCCCGGCGGCGTGGACGACCTCGGCCCGCCCGGCGAGCGCCGCCCGGATGCCCTCAAGCGGCGACACGGTGCGCACGGGGTACACCCCCGCGCTGCCGCCGCCCTGGATGCGCGGCGCGGCGGCGTTCGGCCCGATCACCGCGACCGTGCGCAGCCGCTCGGCGTCCAGCGGCAGGATCGGCCCTTCGTTGCGCAGCAGCACCGTCCCCGCCGCGACCGCCTCCCGCAACAACGCCTCCGCCGCCCCGGCCCCCACCCTGACCGGCCCGTCAGCCGAAGGCGCGACGCCCTCGGGGACGGCGGCGACGGACTCCCCGGCGAACGGCGCGACGCCCTCGGCGAGACCGGCGAGGGACTCCCCGGTGAGCGGAGCGACGCCCTTGGGGAGGGGCGCGACAGAGCCCTCGGAAGGCGAGGCCAGGGCGCCCACGCGGGAGGCCAGGCGCAGCAGCCGGCGGACCTTGTCGTCGATCGCCTCCTCCGGCACCTCGCCGGCCCGGACGGCGGAGACCAGCGCCTCGCCCCACGGGCCGTCCGGCCCCGGCATGGCCAGGTCCTGCGCGGCGCGCCCGGCCGCGACCGTCGACCGGACGGCGCCCCAGTCGGACACCACCAGCCCGTCGAAGCCCCACTCGCCCTTCAGTGGCTCGGCCAGCAGTGGGTTCTCCGACATGGTCGCGCCGTTCACGCCGTTGTAGGCGGCCATGACCACCCACACCCCGGCCTCGACGGCGGCCTCGAAGGGGGCCAGGTACAGCTCGCGCAGCGTCCGCTCGTCCACCCGCGCGTCCAGCGTCAGCCGTTCGGTCTCGGAGTCGTTGGCCACGTAGTGCTTGGCGGTGGCGGCGACCCCGCGCGACTGCACGCCCCGGACGAGGGCGACGCCGACGCGCGCGGTGAGCAGCGGGTCCTCGGAGTAGCACTCGAAGTGCCTGCCGCCGAGCGGCGAGCGGTGCAGGTTGATCGTGGGGGCGAGCAGGATGTCGACCCCCTTGCGCCGGGCCTCGTCGCCGAGCAGCGCGCCCAGCCGTTCCACCAGCCGCTCGTCCCAGCTCGCGGCCAGCGCGGTCGGCGAGGGCAGGTTCAGCGAGACGCTGCGCTCGTCCCACCCGGGGCCGCGCACGCCCACCGGGCCGTCCGACAGCACGAGGGAGCGCAGCCCGGCATCCGGCTCGGCGTAGGTGCTCCAGGCGGTGCCCCCGGTGAGCAACCGCACCTTCCGCTCAAGGCCGAGCTTGCGCACCACGTCATCGAACTCGTCGGTCACCCTGGTTCCTCTCACTTCGGAGAGCGCTCTCCGTCTAGCCCTAGCGTTCCTGTCCCAACAGGGCAATGTCAATGCCCGGACGCCTCGTCCCGGCCATCGTGACTATGGGAGAGGGTGTTGAGAAGGGTCTGCGCATCTCGCCGCCGTGACTACCGTCAGATCGTGATCATGACCGGGTGCTCCGCGAACGCCGCTACCCTCCGATCTGACCGACGACTCAGCACGCGATGCGTGGACCGTCCTGCACATCGTCCGACGGCCGGCCCCTCTGCAGGTCCCGCCAGCGGTCACGCGCGAGCAGATGGATGCGGCCGCCCTCGCCGGGGATGCTTATACCGAAACCCATGCGGAAAACATGGTCATTCCAGACGGGTTGACCCAGGCGTGTCAGTGGCCGGTAGTGCGCCGTACACGATGACCTGAACCATGCTCTGGACGACGTCCCTGCTGACGCTCCCTGGCGGCGCGGTGACCAGGGTGAACAGCGCACCCCCGTAGAGCGCGATCAGCGCGGGAATCTTCTCACGTGGGATGGCGAGGCCGAGTTTGTCGTGGTGCCCGGCGGTGATCCGCACCGACATGTCCTGCAGGCCCGCGAGCGCCGAGGCGAGCAGCGGCCGGCGCACGGCCTCCAGTTGAAGTTCGAAAATTGCCAGATAGCGGTTGCGCAGTGTGGTCGCCGCTGTGAGCAGCGATTCCGTCAGCAGGTCGACCAGCGTCGCGGGATGCTCGGTGGCCCGGTCGGTGTCGGCGTGATGCAGCTCGGCGATGCGCTCCGCGGCGGCCACCAGCAGCGCTTCCCTGCTGCGGAAGTAGTTCGAGGCCGTTCCCGGCGGGAGATCCGCTTCCTTCTCCACCGCGCGGTGGGTCAGTCCATGCACGCCCGACACCGCCAGCAGTTTGATGGCGGTATCGGTCAGGGCATTGCGACGGGCTGGATTGGTAGGCGGCATGCGACCATGCTACCAATAGTCGTACTAGTACGATGGTAGTGAACGGCAAGGAGGTCTCATGAGGATCGTGTTGGTCGGTGCCGGGCTCGGAGGGGTGGCGGCCGCGGTGGGGCTGCATCGCCTGGGCCACGAGGTGACACTCTTCGAACGGGGCGCCGAGCTCCGGGAAGCGGGCACCGGAATCGTGGTCATGCCCAACGGGCTCCGCGCGCTAGACGCGCTGGGGCTGGCCGAAGACGTGCGCGGGCACGTCATGCCTGCCGCCCGCGCGGGATTGCGGGACTGGCGCGGACGCCCGCTGCTGGTCACCGATGCGGTCCAGGCGCAGCGGGAGGTCGGGACGCCCGCCATCATCGACCGGGCGGAACTGCACCGGGCGCTACGCGCCCCGCTGCCCGCCGACCTGGTGCGAACCGCGACCCCGGTCGAGCGACTGGAGCCCGACCCCACCGGGGTGAGCGTGATCAGCGACGGCAACCCCGTCGCGAGAGCGGACGCCGTGATCGCGGCCGACGGCATCGGCAGCAAGCTGCGCGAACAGCTCATTCCCGGCCACCCCGGGCTACGGCGGACCGGCCGGATGGACCTGCGCGGCATGCTGCCCCGCCCTCCCGGCCTGGTAACAGACCTGCTCGTCAGCCAGTTGGTCGACCGCCGCAGCGGGGCGATGTTCGGCCTGTTCCCCGTAGGCGAGCACCACCTGTACTGGTTCACCGATTCCGTCCTGCACGGCACACCGCCCGACGCGGAGGAGGCACGCCGACAGATGCTGTCCCTGATGGCCGACTGGCACCCCCTCGTCACGGCACTGATCGAGGCCACCCCGCTCGCCGGCATCTACGTCGACCCGATCGCTCGCCTGGCCGAACCCCTGCCCTCGTTCGCGGTCGGCAGGATCGCGCTCCTCGGCGACGCCGCGCACGCCATGCCACCCGACCTCGGCCAGGGCGCCAGCCAGGCCTTCGAAGACGCGGCCGCACTAACCCGCCACCTGACCGGCGCCGAGCCGACAGACGTCGCCCAGCGGCTCTTGCGCTACGACGCCGAGCGCAGGCCCAGCGCCAACCGCATAATGCGGGCGGCGTCCCGGCAATCGCGGCTGACCTCCCAGACCGGCGTCGCCGCGTGGCTTCGCGACGCGTTGCTGCGCGCCGTACCATCCCGGCTGGCCACCCGGCAGCTTGCCGCGCTCTGGCACGCCTAGTCAGTGGTCATAGGCAATCAGCGATCGGGTGAGGGGCTGGCCGGTGTGGCGGTTGTGCCAGATGGCGGCGGTCAGGGCCAGGATGTGCTGAGCGATGCGGGCGCCAATGCCGGTGGCGGTGCGGGCTCCCTTCGCCATGTCCGCACTCCGCGCCGCGGCAACTCGCATGAGTTCGTACGGCGCTTGCCTCTACTGGGAGCCGCCTCTACTGGAAGTCGAACTCGTTGGCACGGACGCCGGCGAGGAAGGCGTCCCATTCGGCTCTGGTGTAGATGATCGTCGGACCGTCGGGGTGACGGCTGTGCCGCACCGCGATCCGCCCACTCCCGTCGAGCAACGGCCCCGCCTCGACGCAGTTCGGCCCTCCATCAGGGCTGAAGCTGCTGATGTGCCACGCCGCTAAAGGTTGATGCTGAGAACTCATCACTGTTCCTCGTTCAGGACTATGGCAGGCTGTTGGCGATCTCGCGAATGAACGTGCGCGACTCCGGCGGTTCCAGAGCACCCCCTCGAATATGTCCAAGTTTAAGCATGAAACGCTCAACTTCGGCGGCCTCCACGTAGATGCCTCCCGCAGGCGTGTCCATGTAAGCGACCTCCGGAAACGGCTCAGGCATTTCGAAGATCCTGAAAGCCCCCTCCGGGCTTGCGTGCGCACCGGAGGAGAAGGGCAGGACACGGATCTCTATGTGCGGCCGTTCGGCCAGAACCAGCAGATGTTCGAGCTGAGCCTTGAGCACGGTCGGGCCGCCTTGGCAACGGTGCAGCGCGCTCTCATCCAAGATCGCCTCGATGGCCGGCGGCTCGGGGTCCGTGAGAATCTGCTGTCGGGTCAGGCGAAAGCGGATCCCCGAGGTGATCTGGTTCGGGGACGAGTCGACGATGGCCGCCTGGACCGCTTCCATATACGCGCGAGTCTGCAGCAGACCCGGAATCACCAGGGCGTCGAAGGAGCTGATCCGACGAGCGCGTGACTCGACCCACGCGTAGTCGACCATGACTCGGGACAGGTCCTCCATGTAGCCGTCCCACCAGCCGCTCTGCCACACTTCCGCTGCGAGCTTCAGTAACCCATCGCGACGGCGGGCGTCCGTTACTCCGTACAGATCTACCATCGCGAGCACATCCGGAGTTCTCGCGGGATAGATCCCGGCCTCGATCCGGCTCACGGTCCCGCCGTCACGCTGGATGAAGCCACCGGCCTCTTTGAGCGTGAATCCACTGGCCTCGCGCAGCTCGCGTAGTTGTCGCCCGAGCCATTGCGCTCGCAGTGTCATCGCCCGCTTAGCGTTCAAAGCTTTGCATCCCTTGCTCGGTTTCGGTTATATGCCCGATTTAGGTTGATACAAATTTGTCTTTCTATGCGATCCGACCGCCAAACTTGTGTGGGACATGGCATCTTTCAGCTACGGATCGTACACAGAGCGTCAGCTCGGCGGTGTCGATCGCTGCAAGGTGAGCGAGAAGACCAACCCGGCCGTCCTGGAACGCTCTTATGACAGAACGGGAGTATCACGATGATCGCGATGCGGCCGCGCGCTCTGGCTTCGGCTTTGGGCGGGCTCACCGCCCTCTTCCGTCCGGCCTCCGAATCCAAGGAGGACGCTCCGGACGTGGCGCATGACCGGGAGCACTCCCTCACCGGTCCGGCCGCGTTCACGGGGCTTCCGGTGATCACGCAGCGGTTTGCGCCCTCCGCCTCGCAGGTGAGACCGGCCCGTGCCTTCGTCGCCGGACTGCTCGGCGAGGAGCACCCCTGCCGGGACGACGCCATGCTTCTGACCAGCGAGCTTGCGGCCAACGTGGTGCGGCACGCCATCGAGCGTGACTTCCTGGTGTCGGTGGCCTTCCCGGCCGCCGGTGTGCTGGTCGCCGTCGAGGACGGCGGCTCGTCCAAGATCCCTCACGTGCGCAGGCCCGCCGACGACGAGACCGACGGCAGGGGCCTCGCGATCGTGGACGACCTCTCCTCGCGCTGGGGCTTCGAGCGGTGGCCCTCCGGCACCCTCGTCTGGTTCGAACTCGCCCAGTCCTCCCCGGACCGGCCACTCCGGACCTCGGGGTGATCCGCGGCGGGCGGGGGCGTGACAACACAGGGAAAGGGCCGGCCGGTGCCCTGGGTGGAGCACCGGCCGGGGAGAGGTGTGTCTAGCAGGGAGGTGTGTCCCGTGCGCTGTCCATGAACGTTCACCAGGTCGGGCGCCGTAGCAGGCGCCGGAATCGCCGTACCGCGACCCGCCGGCCCGGCGCCGATCACCTCCAGCACGTGGCCGGGGGTGGAGAGCCGCGCCGGTGAACCTATGTGGTCACCGCACTAGTGTCATGCGCCTGAAATTCGTCACTTAAATTTCTATGATTGCCGTATGTCGTCTTCGGGGCCGTCCGCGGTGGAGATCAAGCTGACCGATGCCGAGCGTGCTCGGTTGGTGGAGTTGTC
>NZ_JBHTCG010000041.1:0-65915 GCF_042665155.1 Sphaerisporangium rhizosphaerae
CAACCTGCAGAAGGTCGGCTACGCCGAGAGCCCGGTGGACAACGGCTCGCTCGGCGAGTGGCGCGTGGCGACCGCGCTGGCCGCCGCCTTCCTGGCGCCCGCGGTGGGCCTGGGCGTCGTGGCCGTTCGCACCGGCGACCAGCTCGACCGGGCCCGGGCGGGCGGCGAGCGGCTCGCCGCCGTGCTGGCCGCGCCGGACGCCCGCACCGTCACCCGCACGGCGGACGGGGTCACCGGCACGCTGGTGGTCTCGCGCTCCCAGGGCCGCATGGTGTTCGTCTCGGCCGGGCTGTCCGCCCTGCCCGAGGGGCGCACCTACCAGCTGTGGCGCATCGGGCCCTCGGGCGCCGTCCCCGACGGGCTGACCCGTCCCGGCGCCGACGGCCGCACGCCGCCGGTGGTGCTCGGCACGCCGGGGGACGCCACCAAGGTCGGCGTCACGGTCGAGCCCGCGGGCGGGTCGCGCCGGCCCTCCGGTGATCCGCTCCTGGTGATGCCGCTGCCCCCGGCCTGACCTGACCTGCCCTGCCCTTCCCGGCCTGACCTGCCCGGTCTTTCAGGCCGGGGGGCCGGGCGGGGGCGGTGCGGGGAAGCGGAGGGAGGCGGCGACCGTGTGCTCCTTGAGCTCGGTGTCGGCCTGCACGTGCTCCACCGAGCCGCCCTCCTCGATCACCGCGTCGGCCAGCTCGCCGATCACGTCCGGTGTGCGCCGGGTCGCCTTGCCGCACAGCGGGCAGGCGTCCCCGCCGGTGCCGAGCCAGCCCGACTCGTCGCACACCACGCCCGGCGCCGTCGCCCCTTCCTGGACCAGAAGGGCCTGCACCGCGGCGACCGACCCCGCCCACAGGCAGTCCTCCAGCCCGAGGGCCGCCGGCCTGCGCGTCGCCGACCGCTCCAGCACCTCGGCGACCCAGCGACGCTCCTCCTCGCGCTCGTAGCGTTCGAGGATGCGCTCGGCGCTGTGCCGGATGTCGGCCGGGGTCGCGGTGCGCGGGTCGACCGAGAAGGTGCCGGCGACCCTCGGACGCAGATGGCGGGGAAGGAAGTCGACGAAACCCGGCACCTCCTCCGGATGCCCGCCCAGGATGATCAGCTCGTACCTGCCGGTGCGGAACAGCTCGTCCACCAGTCGCGCGGCATTGCGGTAGTGCCGCCGGGTCAGGTCGTCGGCGCGGTTGCGCACGCGGTGCTCGGTGTAGCCGTACCAGCCGGCGTAGTTGGACTTGCGCAGCGTGGGGTCCTCCACCTTGCCGGCCTCGCGCATCTCGTCCTGGTACAGCTCCCATGCCTCGGCCGAGCGCCGGTCGAGCACCAGGACGCATGAGCGGTGGTACTCGTCGAGCACCGCCAGCATCGGGCGCACCCACGGGGCGGCGTCCACCATGACCCGGTCGCGCACGGTCCGTGGCAGCGGGACCTGCTCGAACAGGTCGGCCCCGCTGCAGGAGAACACCGCCACGGCGCCGGCCTCGGCCCGCTCCAGGCCCTCCATGCCGGCGATGCGCTCGATGTCGCCGCGGATGGACATGCGGGCCTGGCGCCCGAGGGAGCCGTCCTGTCCGAGCGGGCGGATCTCGTGCAACAGGCTGTTGACGCGCGTGGACAGAGTGGTGTTCCCGTCCGCCCCGACGCTCACGTACAGCGACACCACGGGCACGTCGCCCCCGTTGAAGCGGATGATCCGGTCGATCGTCTCTGCGGTGATCATGCATCGCCCCCGTCGTCGCTCCTGTGACCTCTGTATTCGTTCCCATCCACGGACCGGGGAGGTGGCCGGGTGGCGCGATCAGGGGGACAAGAAACGACAAGGCGGACATGGGGCGACCGCCGAGGCCGGTGGAATCAGGGAGATCAGGGACGGATCGCGTGGCCGCCGGGAGCGGCCGCCTCGCGCTGCTCTACAGTTGGCGTCATGAGCAGGCGCCGCGGGCCCGCGTGACGGCCCGGGGCGCGGCCTGTCCCGCCGGGCCGCCTCCAGCCTCCGCCACGGCCTGCCTGACCGGCGACGACCTCGATCCGCGACCCGAGGAGGACCCATTGAGCAGTGCATCCGCCGACAACCTCGATCTTGCCACCAGCGCCAGGGAGATGGCCGACCGCGAGCCGGCCGGGTCGCTGAACCACGCCGCCGCCACGTCGGTGGCGATCACCTGCGCCACCACGCGCAACATCGCCGAGGCCCGCGCCGTCCTGTACGGGGTGACACCGCCCGACGTGCGGGAGGCCGCGCTCGCCCTGTTCAACCGCCTGTCCGCCGGCGCCGCGTGAACGCCTGACCCCGGCCCGGCGCGCGGATCGGGGTCCGCCGCGAGCCGGGCGTGGACGGCCGCATTCAGGCGGCCCGTGGCCGGACGACGCTCCGCGCGCACCGGCCCGCTCGACGCCTCAGGTGGGAGAGCCGAAGGCCTCGCTGAGCTGCCTGCGGTTGACGATCGCGAGTTTGCGGTAGACCCGTGCGAGATGGGTCTCCACGGTCTTGGTGGAGATGAACAGGGTCTGGGCGATCTGGCCGTTGCTGTGCCCGTGGAGGGCGAGGAGGGCCACTCTGCGCTCGGCCGGAGTGAGGGCGTCGATGCCGGCGACGGCGGTCCGGCGCGGGCGCATGCCGGCGGCGTGCAGTTCGGCGCGGGCCCGTTCGGCGAGCGGGCGGGCGTGCATGCGGTCCGCCAGCGCCAGCCCCTGTCGGAGCGGTGGCCCGCAGTCGCGGCCACGCCCCGCCCGCCACAGCGCGGCCCCGAGGTCGACGAGGGCGCGGGCGTGCTCGAGCGCCGCGGGGGTCCCCTGCAAGATCTTCGCCGCCTCGGCGAGCAGCGAGAGGTCGGGACGCGGCCTGGCGACCAGGCCGGCGACGCGCAGCGCGGCGCCGACGGCCTGCGCCACGCCGACGGTCCGGGCGCGGGCGACGGCCTGGCCGGCCAGTTCCTGGGCGGCGGGGTGGTCGCCGAGGTGGTGCGCGGCGATGGCCGCCGTGCCCCGCCAGGGCAGCAGGCCCGGGTGGTCTATCTCGTAGAGCCGTTCGAGCAGGTGGCCGGCGTCGCGGGCGGCTCGGAGCGCCGCCGCCGGGTCGCCTCGCAGCAGTGACAGCCGGGCGCGGCAGTCGAGGACGAGCGGGGAGTACATGCCGTCAGGGGGATGTGGGTCGGCCAGGTGCAGCGCCTCCTCCGCGGCGTCCTCCTCGCCCCGTTCGAGGTGCACCCAGGCGAGCAGGAAGGCTATCCAGCCGCCCGCGGAGTTCCAGCCTTCGTCGTGCGGCCCGCGAGCCGCCTCAAGGTCGGCCAGCGCCGCGGTCAGCGCCCCCTGGTGGTAGCGGGCCAGCGCCCGGTGGTATCCGGCGTAACCGTAGGCGAGCACGTCTCCTCTGCGTCGTGCCGCCGACAGCGCGGCGTCGGCCGCGGCCTCGGCCGCGACCAGCTCACCGGCGATGACCAGGGCGTGGACGACGATCCCCATCAGTGAGCCGTGGCCGACCGGGTCCACCAGGGGGTCGTGGGCGAGCGCGCCGGAGGCGGCGCGCAGTACCTCGGGTACCGGGTCGCCGTCGAGGGCGAGTTGCAGGGTGAGGTGCGCCAGCAGGCCCGGCCTGCCGGGCGGGCGCCCCTGACGGGCCTCGCGCAGCACCGGCGCCAACCGCCGGGCGGCGTGGCGGCGCAGCGAAGGATGGAAGCGGGCGATCATCAGGTACTCGGCGAGAACATCCTCAGAGCGCGGGTCGCCCGCCTCGAACAGGTCGAGTGCGGCGTCCTGGGCGACCGCGGCGCCGGAGAAGTCCCCGCGCGAGTTCCGCAGCCGGGCGAGCAGGGTGAGCGCCTCGGCCCTGACAGGGGCGGGCGCGTCGTCGAGCAGGGG
The DNA here is from genome assembly GCF_042665155.1 of Sphaerisporangium rhizosphaerae. Lineage (NCBI taxonomy): Bacteria > Bacillati > Actinomycetota > Actinomycetes > Streptosporangiales > Streptosporangiaceae > Sphaerisporangium > Sphaerisporangium rhizosphaerae. Next base: position 3,847 of record NZ_JBHTCG010000041.1, read on the forward strand.
GAGCGCTTCGGTGACCGTGTCGTGGGCGGCCATGTCGCCGGCGGTCATCTGGGCGCGGGCCAGTTCGAGCATGAGTTCGCCGGAGTAGCGCCCGGCGGTCGCGTCGGCGAGCGCCCGGTGAAGCAGCCGGGTGGCCGCGGCCGGGTCGCCCCGGCGCAGTGCCAGGCCGGCCGCCTCGCGCAGTGTGCGGGCCACGGCGAGATCGCCTTCGGGCTGGGAGACCAGCAGGTGGCCGGCCACTTTCTCCACCCCCTCGCCGTCCTCGGCGAGCAGGTCGGCGGCCCTGCGATGGGCGCGGGCCCGGGCGAAGGCGGGAAGGTCGGCGTGGACGGCCGCGGCGATGAGCGGGTGGAGGAACCCGAGCGGGTCGCCGGGGCGCAGCAGGTGGGCGCCGGCCAGCACATCGGCGGCCCGCTCGGCGGCCGGGAGGCCGAGGCCGGCGTGACGGGCCGCCCGGCGCAGCGGGGTGCGATCGCCGAGGACGGCGAGCGAGGTGGCGAGGCGGCCGGCCTCGGCGGGCAGCCTGGCCAGCCGCGCCAGCACCGAGTGGAGCACGGTGCCGGGCACCATGCCGGCGACGGCGCTCGCGGGCGGGACGTGCCCGTCGGCCTGCAGGGACCGCAGCAACTCGCCGACCAGGAAGGGGTTGCCGCCGCTCGCATGCGCCACGGCGGCGGCCAGGTCGTCCCCGGCGGCGGGGAACACGCCGGCCACCAGCCGTTCGACCGCGCCGGCGGACAGGGGCGCGGGGGCCAGCAGGCGGTTCGGGGGCTGGACGGTCAGCCGGCGCAGCGCCGAGACCTCCGATCCGTCCCCGCCGTCGCGCACGGCGACCACCAAGGCGAGCGGGAGCGCGCCGACTCGGTCGGCGAGCATGGCGAGGAACCGCAGCGACGCCTCATCCGCCCACTGCGCGTCGTCCACGGTGAGCAGCATGGGGCGGACCGCGGCGCCTTCGGTTCCCCATCCGGTCAGGTTGACCGCCAGCCGGCACAGTCCCCGCAGCATGTCGTCGCTGCCCGGTGCCGCCGGGGAGAGCTCCTGGCGAAGAAGCCCGGGAAACAGCGGCGCGGCCGGTGCGGCGAGGCCCGCCGCCAGCCGGGCGCGCTCCTTCGGGCGGGCGGCGGTCAGCGGCGGGGCGAGGAGGTCGAGTGCCACGCCCAGCGCTATCGCCCGCTCCAGTTCGTGCCCGCGGGCCGCGAGCACGAGCAGTCCGTTCGCCTGGGCCTGATCGGTGGCGGCGGCCAGCAGCCGCGTCTTGCCCACTCCGGGCGGCCCCTGCACCACCACCAGGGACCCGCTCCCCATGCGTACGGCCTCCAGCGCCGCCGCCAGTGCCGTCAGCTCGCTGTCACGTTCCAGCAGCAACGATTCCGCCACGCGCTTCGTCACGCCCCCACCGTAAGACCGCGAACGCGCACCGGCCACGAATACCGCCCGGTAAGGGTGGCGTATATCGCCAAATATCAGGGTGTCGACCCTGACGCCGGGCACCGGGCGACGGCGGCAGACTGCGCGGGTGAGCGACTCTGGGCACCGCGTCCGGCTGACCGTGGAAGTCGATCTGCTCGCCGACCCGATCGAAGGCGTCGTGCTCCACGAGCACGGCGCCGACAAGCCGTTCGCGGGCTGGATGTCGCTCATCCGCGCGTTCGAGCTGGCCCTGGACGACGAACGGCTCCGCCCCGCTCCGCCTCCGCCCGGCTGACACCCCATCCGATGGACCGAGCCTCACGGAGGTCTCCTTGCCGATCGACCATGCCCTGCCCCTGCGCGTCGACTGTGACTCACGCCTGTCGGAGGACGTCTTACCGGTCAAGCCGGTGAGCGTCGATCCCGAAGCGCACAACCACACCTCCATCGCGACGACCGATGACGGAACCCATCTGCTGCTCGCCATAACGCCCGGGACCGGGCTCGCCGAGGTGCGGGCGTCGGGGGAGTCGGCGTCGGGGTACACCCTTCACCCGCTGCCGAAGGGGGCGCGGGCCCAGGAGGTCGTGACCCTGGTGGACGCGGACGGCCTGGTCAACGCGTTCTACGCCACCGAGCCGGCCCTGCTGCACTCGGTGCGCGACGCCCGCGGTGAATGGGGCGAGCCGGTGGAGCTGGCCGCCTGCACCGGGCTGGGCGTGGCCGAGATCCCGCTGACCGGGGACTTCGCGGTCAGCGGCATCGACGCGCGCGGCGATCTGACGCTCTGCACCGCCGACGGCGGGAAGTGGACCGCGGACCGCGTCGACCTCGGTGGCGAGCTGGTCGGGGGAGAGGCCCGGCTGGCCTTCACCTCACCCGACGCCTGGGTGCTGTTCGCCACCGCCGGTGGCGTGCTGCGGATCTGGCCCGGCACCGGGGACCGGGTGGCCGCGCACCCCGAGGTGGTCAAGGTGGCGGCCCCCGCGGCGCGGCTGCTCGCGACCTACCCGCACGCGGACTCCGCCATGGTCGTGTTCACCGACACCGCGAACAACCTGTACTCCTCGGCGGGGTTCGGCGACACGCCCGTCCGGATCCTGCTCGGCGAGATCGTCCGGGGCACGGCCGTGCTCGACGACGACGGGATGGTCCGGTGCTACGGCTGCGCCCCGGACGGCAGGCTCTGGCAGCTTCGGCAGACCGCCTGGACGGCCGATGACGTCCCGGTCTGGGCGCCGATCTTCCCGCTCGACACCGACGCCGTGCAGGTGAGAACCCCCGCCGGCGGCGCGGGCGCGCTCGCGGTGACCCGGGCGGACGGCACCGTCGACCTGCTCAGCCGGCCGCGTACCGGCGGCGGATGGACGCGCGTGCCGGTGCACGGCCACGCCGAGGACGCGCCGATGGTGGTGTCCCGGTACCGCACCCGGCTGACCGTCACCGACGCGAACGGCCTGCCCGTGCGCCACAGGGCGATCGAGCTGACCTCCTCGCGGCTGGTGGGCCTGTACAGCGGCGGGCGCACGGTGCTCGCGCGGCCGGGCACGGCCGCGACGCTCACCACCGACGAGACCGGCGCGGTGGAGTTCAGCCAGCCCGCCACCGGCTTCACCGCGGTCACGTTCACCGCGCGCGTCGAAGGGGCGGCGAAGGATCTGCCGATCACCCCGCACGGCTACCTGTACGAGACGCTCGCGGGCAGGGCGCCCCTGTTCAACGGCACCGCCACCATCCCGCCGATGAGCGCGGACATGCTGCGCGCCGCCCGGGGCAAGGACGGCCCGCTGCTTCCCGGCCTGACCCCCGGGCTCGCCAAGGTGGCCGCCGACGCCGTCATGCGGCTCGCCGCCCTCGGGCCCGGGGGTGCCAAGCCGGACGGGGGGTTCGAGGTGGACCTGCGCGACCCCGGCGCGCCCCGGCTGATCGCCTACGCCACCGCCGACGCCGTCACCGAACGGCTGGCGGCCTTCCACACTGCGGCCGGGTCCGCGACCCTCACGGCCCGGGGCCCCGCGCCGGCGGAGGCGCTGTCGGCCGGCGTCCTGGGCAAGAGCCTCGGGGACTGGCTGGTGGACGTCTGGCAGGCCCTGAAGTCGGGCGCGGTCAAGCTCGTCGCCTTCATCGCCCATCCGGACCAGGAGACCTTCTCCGCGCTGGTGGAGTCCGCGAAGGGCGTTTACACCACCGTGGTGGGCCTCGCGCTGGAGGGCCTGGCCGAGGTCGGCTCCCTGATGCAGAGCGTGCTCAACACCATCGAGCTGGCCTTCGACAAGGCGAAGGACCTGTGGCAGGACGCCCTGCACTGGCGCTCGATCTGGCGCACCATGGACGAGTTCTACGGCCAGATCACCACCGGCCTGTCCTCGTTCCAGCGGCGGCTGGGCGACTCCGCGGTGGTCGCGACGGGACACTTCTTCTCCGATCTGAAGTCCGAGCTGAACGCCGGGCTCGACCAGGCCGCGGCCGTGCTGGGGAGTACGACCGTCAACGACGTCGGCCGCGGCCGGGTGCGGCTCGGGCTCCAGCCCGCGGGCGGCCGGTCACCGGGCCTCGCGGCGGCGCTGGAGGGCAGTCCCGCCCAGCACAACTACGTGCTCACGAAGATCCTGGACAACGTGCCGGACCGGCCGGCCGGGACGATGTCCCCGCTCTCCGACGGCTTCACCGGCAAGCTGATCAAGGGCGTCAAGGACTCCGGCATCCTCGCGGACGGCGGGAAGGCCCTGCGGGACGTGGTGCCGGTGTGCCTCACGCTGTTCCGCGACCCCGCCAAGGCCGGGGAGCTTCGCGTCGCCGACCTGCTGGCGGCGTTGCGCGACCTGATCGACCTGGCGCTCGACGCCTGCGACGTGCTCGTCGTGACGCTGCTGGAGCTGGCGGCCGAGGCCGTGCGGTGGGTCCACGACCTGCTCACCGCGCCGATGGACGATTCGCCGGTGCTCACCTGGATGTGGGAAAACCTGGCCAGGCCCAGCGGGAACCGCGACGCGATGACGCTGGGCCGGCTGTTCTGCCTCGCCTTCGCCGCGCCGGTCACCCTCGCGTGCCTGGCCGCCACCGGCCGCGGGCCCTACGACCCGCGCACCAAGGCCCAGGGCAAGGGCGTGCTCGCGAAGAGCGTCGCGGCCGGCTCGCCGGACGCCGCGGGGCAGAGCTACACGCCGATCGAGGACGCGCAGTACTACTCCTCCATGGTCCTGATCGGCATCGACATGCTGACCGACGGCGTCAACATGGCCGACGCGCAGTCCGGCGACGACAGCGTGGGATCGCTGCTGGTCAACGGGCTCGACCTCGTGGCCAACATCATCGTCCAGGCCGTGTTCACCCCGAGCGCCGACTGGAACTGGGCCGCCATGACCAGAGGGCAGAAGATCACCAACGCCACCTGGATCGGCTACTTCGCGCCCATCCTGACCGACGGGGTCTTCCACCTGATCGACCAGGTCAAGGCGATCAGATCGGCGGGCGATGACCCGGGGCCCGAGACGGGGGAGGGAGGTGGGGGAACGGGCTCCACGAGCATCGCGTTCACGGTGAACGCGAGCATCGACGCCGTTCTCGCGCTGGCCCTGATCGCCTCGGGTGTCACGGGCGCCGCCCTGCAACTGAAGGACGGCGATCGCGGCGTCTCCTGGCTGGACGTCTTCGAGGCCGTCATGGGCCCGCTCCCCTGGGCGGGCCAGCCGCTCCTGCTGCCCGAAGCGGTGGACGGGACCGACGGGATCTCCCCCATCGTGCAGATAGGAGTCCTGGACCCTCTCGGCGACTTCGACTGGGACAGGGCGGGCACCCCATGACGGCGGACGCGAGCGTCGAAGAGGTCCTGCGTCACCTGCGGGGCAAGGGCGTGACCCAGGGCTGGGACGTGGTGTGCGCCCTGTCGGCGCACAAGGTCAACGAGTTGTTCCAGCGGCAGTTCGTGCAGGACCTCGTGTCCGGGGACCACCTGCCGCCCATCTCGGGCACCGTGCCGATCATCGACGACTACGCGGTCGAGTTCGCCGACGTCGTCCTCGGTCATCCGCTGATCGCGTTCGACCCGGCACGGGACCCCCAGGCGGCGCGGCTCACCATCCCGGTCGTCTCCGGGATCGCCCGCACCGTCCTCACCGCGGGCGGAGCGGCCAAGGTCGTCTCCACCCAGTGGATCACCGGCGCGCAGGGCTACACGATCACCGGCACCGTGCCGCTGGGAAAGGTGAAGGGAGAGGTCGAGCACCAGACCCACGTGTCCCTGCGGATCGGCGACGGCAAGGACTTCTTCGCCGACCTCGGCGTGCCCGGCGCGGCGGGCACGCTGCTCGGCGCGTACTTCCTGCGCCTGCTCGCCGATCCCGGCGCCGGGTACGGGCGGTACGCGCTCGGCACGCTGGACTACACGCCGAACGCCACCGACCTCACCCCGGCCGGCGACTTCGAGCTGGCGACCCAGCGGGACCAGGCCGACCCCGCGGACCCCGGGCGGCTGCTGCTGTTCGTGCCCACGGCCTACAACCCCAAGGGCGGCACGCAGACCTCGCTTCCCCTGGCCGACGTGGTCCCCACCGGAATGGACACGACGCTGCTGGTGTCCGGCAGGGTGCTGTTCGGCGGCATCCTGCGCGACCTGGTCGCCGGCGTCGTCGGCGCGGGCAACGTCGGCGCGGACGGCGACGCGTCGGACGCCTGGTCGCTCACGGTCACCGGGGGGAGCATCAGCGTGCCCGTCCGGTACACCAGCGAGTACGGGACCGTGCAGGCGGGCTGGTGCGGCAAACGGCAGGACGTCTACGTCACCCTGAAGGACATCGCCTTCCGTTCCTCCGGAGGGGCGCTCACCGGCACCTGGTCGCACGACTGGCAGCAGGCATGGAGCGTCGAGGCCGACCTGCCGGCCCTGCCCACGATCTGCGACGAGGGCCAGGTCACCATGACCGTCGAACTGGACACCACCTACCGGCCAGGCGTCGACCCGGTCACCGCCGAGATCACCTTCACCTCCTCCGGAGGCGTCGGCGTGAGCTTCCCGGCGCCCGACGGCTCGTTCTTCACGAAGATCGACCCTTTCCAGGACGAGCAGGCCCGGCAGCTGACCTGCGACCTCATCGCGAAGGAGATCGTCTACCAGCTCAGCGGCCTGTTCGGCTTCACCGTCCCGCACATCGGCGCGTTCGCCGTGACCAATCTGCTGTTCCCCGGACGGCAGACCGCCCGGCTGCTGTCGGCCCACGTGCCCGGCGACCTGGTCGCGTTCGGCACGCTGGACGCGCCCGGCTTCGCCGTGTCCCCGCCGCTGTCGGCCGTGACCACCGCCGAGACCGTGCGGCTCGCCGCCGACCGGCCGGTCACCTGGTCGGTCCCGCGCGGCGGCGGCCGCATCGGTGCCGACGGGGTGTACACGCCTCCCGCCGGGCTTTCCCGGCCCAAGGTGGTCGTCGTCACGGCCACGGCGCGGGACCCCATCACCGCGGAAGGGGACGACGCCGATGGCGAGGTGGTCCGCGACGCCGCCGGGAAGGGCTTCGCGACGGCCCGGCGGGCGTACGCGGCGGTGGTGGTGACCCCCGCCCAGGTGACCGTCGCGCCGATCATCTCGGTCTTCGAGGCCCGTGACCAGGCCCGCGCCTTCACCGCGCGGCTGCCCGGGTCCGCCGAGAAGGCCACCTGGTCGATATCCCCGGCCGTCGGGACGGTGGACGACACGGGCCACTACACCCCGCCCGCGAAGCTGGACCGGCCGGTGGCCGTGACGCTCACCGCGCGAATCGGAAAGGAGAGCGGCAGCGCGCGGATCGTCGTCTTCCCGGCGGCGCCGGTCGCCGTGCAGGTCACCCCGTACGCCCCCGCACCGCTCGGCCCGGGCGCGGCCCGGTCGTTCACCGCCGCCCTGGGCGGCGACCCGGTGCGGGCCGAGTGGAGCGTCCTGCCGGAGGTCGGGCGGATCGACCAGGACGGCCGCTACACCGCCCCGGACACGGTGCCCGCCCCATGCGCCGTGCTCGTGGTGGCACGCGACCCCCGCACCCCGGCCCTCGGCGGCACCGCCGTCGTGCTCCTCACCCCCGACGGCGACGACACCGGCGCCGTCATCCGGCCCGCCCCCGCCCAGCTTCCGAACCGACGATCGGACGACCTCTCATGACGCCCCCCGCCGCCAGGCTGTTCCCGCTCACCATGACCCACCGGCCCCTGGACTCCATCGAGAGGCTGGCCGCCCACCTGCAGACGGCGCTGACCATCGAGCTCTCCACGATCCCGCCCTACCTGTGCGCCCTGTACTCGATCACCGACCCCTCCTCGGAGGCGTCGCGCCTGATCAGAGGCGTGGTCGTCGAGGAGATGCTGCACATGATGCAGGTGGCCAACCTCATGAACGCCATCGGCACGCCCCCCTCGCTGGCGGAGGAGCATGTGCCCGTCTACCCTGCCTACCTGCTCGGCCACGCGGAGGGCGGCCCCTTCATCCAGCTCCAGCCACTGTCACCCATGCTCGCGCGCACGGTGTTCATGCAGATAGAGCTGCCCGAGTCCAGCCCGCAGGCGCCCGCCGAGGACGAGCCCTACCACACCATCGGCCAGTTCTACAAGGCCATCGAGCTGGGCTTCGAGACCTGCGTCGCCAGGTACGGCGAGAAGGAGGTGTTCGGGCACGACACCGGGTTCCAGCGTGACGACACCTACTTCGGCCCGGGCGGCGGCGAGCTGCACATCGTGCACGACCTCGACGGCGCGAAGGCCGCCATCACCGAGATCGTCCAGCAGGGTGAGGGGGCCGAGGTCCAGCGGCCGCCGGCGCCGTACGAGGAGCCGTACGGCGGATACGACCACTACGGCGACCGGCTGGACGGCACCTACGGGCCGATCCTCGGCACACCGTGGGAGCTGTCGCACTATGGCAGGTTCGAGCGCATCGCCCGCGGCGAGGTGAGCCTGCCGCCGATCTACCCGATGCAGGCCAACCCCTCCGGCGCCGACCTCGACGGCGACTTCCGCAGGCTGTCCTACCTGTTCGACAACTGCTACACCCTCGTGCTCACCGCGCTCGGGGAGGCCGTCGGCAAGACGGCCCGCCCCGGCCCGTTCTTCCAGACGGCCTTCCCGGTCATGCAGGCGGCCCTGCCGGCCCTGGCGACCCTGCTGATGGGGACTCCGCTGAACCCGGCCGCCGATCCCGGTCTCGGCCCCAACGCCGGACCGGCCTTCGTGTACCGGCCCCGCCCCGTGGAGGAGATCGTGGCCGAGGCGGCCGACCTGCTCGCGCGTCCGCCGTCGGCCTTCGGCGGCGACTACCGGCAGACCTGGCGGCACAACCTCGGCCTCGCCCACCGGGCGCTGGCCGGCGCGGCCGCGGACGACCTCACCCTCAACTCGGCGCACGGATGACAGGGAGACCCGCAGCAATGTCGTATCGAATCCATCCGGCCGTCGGCGTCGTCCGGGTCGGCAACAGCCCCGAGTTCTACCTGGCCCCTGAGCGGCCCGGCGCCCTGCCGGTGCTGCCCGGCGGCGGCGCGTTCACCCCAGCCGACTTCCGGGACGCGCGGGGCGCGCTGCGGCGGCAGGGGGAGCGGTTCGAGGTCTACCTCTACCGTGACGAGGCCGATCCCGGCCGTCCCGTGCGGCCGGGTGAGGACGGGGTGGAACGCATCGAGTGGACCGTCCACCTCGCCAACAAGAAGGCGATCTGGTACGAGTTCATGGTCAACGCCGGCGAGTCGGGGTACGCCCCCGACCACCCGCTGCGCAACGCGGCGGTCACCGACCCCGCCGAACGCCAGAAGATGATCATCGATCCGGGTCCGCGCACCCTGAAGGGCCCGGGCGAGTCGGTGGCCTTCTCCCGGACCGACAACCCCGGCGGCTATCCGATGACCTTCCCGCCCGAGGACCTGAGGCCGGCCACGATCGACAGCCTCGGCGAGATGCGCACCGACGAGCTGGGCCGGCTCATCGTGCTCGGCGGGTTCGGCTCCTCGGGCAGCGCCGACGCCGTCCCGGTCGCCGACGACTACGCCAACAACGACAACTGGTGGGACGACACCTCCGACGGGCCGGTGACAGCGCGGCTGATCATGCGGGACGGGCGGGAGGTGGACGTGGACGACTCCGCCTGGGTGCTGGCCGTCCCGCCCCGCTTCGCCCCGGAACTGAGCAACCTCGTCACGCTGTACGACACGATCAGCGACATGGCGGTGCGCAACCTCGGGACCCGGCCCGAGGTCTTCGCCGACGGCTTGTGGCAGCGGGACTTCACCCCCGACTGGGAGGGCGACATCAAGCCCATCCTGGAACGGGCGCACCACTACGGGTGGGTGGTCGCGATCCCCACCCACCCGCACGACATGGACTTCGGCAAGCTCGGCGACCCCTCCCCGGTCTACGCCGGGATGCGGCGGTTCTACCTGGACCTCATCCGGCCGCCGGACGCGCCCGACCGGTTCGCCTCCCCCGACAGCGGGCTGCCGCTCATGCCCTTCCTGGCCGGGGACAACTGCTTCGAACCGGGCCCGCTCTCCTCGCGGTACCTGACCCTCACCCGGACGCAGTTCTTCTACCTGCAGCAGTGGGCCGCGGGGAACTTCACCACCAAGGGGACGCCCGAACCCTCGCCCGGCGGGCTGCGGGACCGCGTCGCACTGGAGAACTGCGTCGGCGGCGCCTTCTCCCCGGGCATCGAGATGACCTGGATCTGCCGCAATCCCCGGCTGTACTCCGCGCCGTACCGCATCCGCCGCAAGACCGGGGTGCGGCCGCCGCTGTCCCTGGGCCAGGACCTGGACCAGGGCCTGGAGCCGGGAGACCTGTCCAAGTACATGGCGGTGCCCTGGCAGGCCGACTTCAACGAGTGCTCCGAGCAGCAGGTGGGCGACCGGTTCCTGTGGTGGTGGCCGGTGCAGCGCCCCGACTTCGTCTACGTCGAGGACACCGGTGGCCTGCGGCAGGTGGCCTGGGTGGGCTCCGACGGGGACCAGAACGCCGACGACTACGTGCGGTTCGCCGACGACGTCGAGATGGTCGAGCTGTGGCATCGGCTCGGGTTCGTGGTCAACAAGGGCACCGCCGACGACCCGGTCTTCGTCGAGGTCGAGCGGACCCTGCCCCGCGACACCGCGCCGCCGGAGGGTCCGTGAGCCGCGACGTGGACGCGCGGCGCGACCCGGCCGCGGCGGACGACCTGCCCATGCCGGATGACGGCGGGACCGCACCGGGCGAGGTGGCCGTGATCGGGGCCGGGCCCGCCGGGTGCGCGGCGGCCATCGCGCTCCGGTCCGCCGGCGTCGCCGTCACCCTCCTCGGCGGGGGGCGCGATGAGCCGGTCCGGATGGGCGAGTCCCTCCCCGCGGAGGCCCGTCCGCTGCTGCGCCGGCTCGGCGTGTGGGAGGAGTTCGAGCGGGCCGGGCACCCCCCGTCGCCCGGCATGGCCTCCGCGTGGGCGGGGGAGGACCTGGCCTGGCGGGACGCCTTCACCGCCCCGCTCGGCGGCGGATGGCTCATCGACCGCGGCCGCTTCGACGCGAGCCTGGTCGAGGCGGCCAGGTCGGCGGGGGTCACCGTGGTCGACGGAGCGCGTGTCACCGCCGTGCGCCCGGAGGGGGCGGGCTGGCGGCTGTCGATCGCGCCGCCGCGGGGCCCGGGCGGAGGGCCGGCGGCGGAGAGTCGGGCCGGCCCGCGCGGGCCGCGTGGGCTGCGCGCGGGGTTCGTGGTGGACGCCGCCGGGCGGGCGGGCGTGCTGGCCCGGCGGCACGGCGCACCGCTGCACGCGGACCGGCTGATGTGCGCGTTCACCGTCTTCACGGGGTCCACCGGTCCTGCGGAGCCGCGCGCGATCCGGCGGCCGGTGATCGAGTCGGCCGAGCACGGCTGGTGGTACGGCGCGGACGCCGGCGAGGGGCGGACGGCCGTCGGCTTGTTCAGCGACGCCGACGTGTTCCGCCGCGCGTCGGCGGCGAGCGCGCGGAGCTGGTACGACCTCCTCCGGCGTACCCGGCACGTCTTCGACCTGCTCGGCCGCCCCGGTCCACCCCCCGCCGTGCGGACCGTCCCCGCCGCCTCCCACTGCCTCACCCGCCTGTACGGCCGGAACTGGGTGGCGGCCGGGGACGCGGCGAGCGCGTTCGACCCGCTGTCCTCGGCCGGCGTCGTCGCCGCCCTGCGATCCGGCCTCGGCGCCGCGACGGGGGTGCTGGCCGCCCTCGACGGCCGGTTCGACGCGCTCGCCGCCTTCCAGCGGCGCACCCAGGTCCAGTACACGTCCTACCTGCTGCGACGCCGCGACCACTACGCGGCCGAGGCCCGCTGGCCCGGCGCGCCCTTCTGGCGCAGACGCGCGCCGGCCTGACCTCCTCCGCTTCCTCGCCGCCGCTGCCGGCCGCTCGCCGGACGGCGCCGGTGCGGCACGGTGGAGTGCCGCCGGCCGCGCACCGGTTCCCGGGTCAACGGCCCCCGGGACGGGGCGGGGCGGGGTCCGTGGCGTGGGGGAGGGGGAAGCCCTGTGTGAGGGTGTGGAGGAAGTCGCGCACGAACCGTCCGGCGTCGGCCGCGGTGACGACGCGGGTGTCCGGTGCGGGCTCGCAGGGGAAGGGCGGTGGCAGGCCCTCGGCGGTGCGCATCAGCCGTGCCCGCCAGAGCGGCCCGTCCGGGAGTACGGCGACGGGCCCGATAGTGGTCCCGGTCGCCAGGGACGGATCGAGCAGGATGCCCGCCGCCAGCGGGTCGTGCAGCGGGACGCCGCCGCGCCGCCCGGGGGCGTCGTCCAGGCGCGGGTAGGCGCCGAGAATCGCGGCGGCGAAACGGGCCACGGGGGTGCCCGCCGCGTCCAGGGCGGCGATCGCCTCCGTCGGCAGCAGGACCGTCGCGGTGACGTCCACCCCGAGCATGACCAGGTCGGCGCGCGGTGCGGTGGCGACCGCCCGGGCCGCGGCGGGGTCGCGGGCGATGTTGCTGTCGCGCACCAGCCGCTCGCCGGGCACGTCGTAGGGGCCGGAGCCGCCCATCAGCACGACCGAACGATACTTTGTAAAGAGCGCCGGGTCGATGCGCAACGCGAGCGCGAGGTTGGTGAACGGGCCGAGTGCCAGCAGGTCGAGGTCGCCCGGCCGTTCCCGGGCGAGACGGACGATCAGCTCCGTGGCGCTCTCGCCGGTCACGGCCGGCATGGGCCGCGGCAGCCCGTGACGGGCGAGGGGGGCGCCGAGCCCGTCGGTCCCGTGCGTCCCCCGGGGGACGGAGGGCGCGCCCGGCAGCGGCCGGGCCGCGCCGCGCGCCACGGGCGGCGCGAGCCCGAGCAGGCGGGTGACGCACCCGATGTTGCGCGCGACGTCCCGCTCCGGGCGGTTGCCGGCCACGGACGTCACGGCGGTGATCTCCACCCCCGGGTGCCCGGCCAGGTAGAGCAGCGCGCAGGCGTCGTCGATGCCGGCGTCGGTGTCGACGACGACGTGCCGCGTGACGTCCGCTCCGCGAGGGCCGGTCATGCGCCCGGTTCTCCCGCCCGGTCGGCCTTCATGTCGCCGTGCGCGGGGGAGGGGCCGGGCGTGTGGAGCCGCCGGCCGGGGTGCGGGCGCCGGGAGCGGCGAACACGCCGGTGGCGGGGGCGCCGGGTATTGCGGGGATGCCGGGCATGGCGGGAACGCCGGGCATGGCGGGAACGCCGGGCGCGGGGAAACGGGGCGGGACGACGGCGCCGGAGGCGGCGGCACTCGGAGCGGCGGAACCTGCGGTGGCGGACGCTGGGGCGGCGGAACCTGGCGCGGCGGCGTTCGGAGCCGCGGCGTGCGGGGTGGTGGCATCGGGGGTGGCGGAGCCGCCGGGCGGGACGGCGAAGTGGTCGGCCACGCGGGCGGGCTCGAAGGCTCCGTGCTCGGTGACGATGCGGGTGACCAGGTGGGGCGGCGTGGCGTCGAAGGCCGGATAGTAGCCGCGGGTGCCCTCGGCCGCGGTGCGCGTGCCGAGGACGTGCAGCACCTCCTCCCCGTCACGGTGCTCGATCTCGACGTCCGCGATGCCGGGGGACAGCGGGTCGGGGGCATGGGCGAGCACGTACATCGGCGCGCCGAAGGCCCGGGCGGCGAGCGCCACCGCGAGCGTTCCCACCTTGTTCACCACGTGGCCGTCCATGGTCACCCGGTCGGAGGCGGTCATCGCGACGTCGGCCAGCCCGTCGGCCAGCGCCGAGGGCACCATGCCGTCGGTGATGACGGTGGGCCGGTAGCCCATCTCCACCAGCGTCGCCGCGGTGAGCCGCGCCCCTTGCAGGTAGGGGCGGGTCTCGGTGCAGACGAACTCCAGCCGCTTTCCCATGCGCTCGGCGGCCTGGACGGCCGCGACCAGGTAGGCGTCGCCCCAGCAGTGCGTGAGCACGCGGGCGCCGTCCTCCAGCAAGGCGGCGGCGTTGCGGCCGAGCGCGTCCGCGCCCGCGCGGTAGGCGGCGTCGTGGGCGGTCGCCGCCTCGGCGACGGCCCTCACCAGTTCCTCCCCGGAGGCCAGCGCCAGCGGCCCGTCCACGGTGGCCGCCAGGATGGCGGTGACGGCGTCCCGGATGTGGTTGTTGGTCGGCCGGGTGGCGATGAGCCGGCGGCCGGCGGCGCGCAGGCTCTCGGCGGCGGCTCCCGGCCCGGCGCGCCGCGCCTCGCGGGCGGCCAGGGTCATGCCGGCGGTGGCGGCGAACAGCGGGCCGTGGCTCTGGGTGACCATCTGCTCGATGGCCACCGCGACGTCCTCGGCGGTGGCGCAGTGCACCCAGCGGCGCTGGAACGGGTAGACCCTGCGGTCAAGGATGTCCACCCCCTCGTCGGTGGTCTGTACCGAGTCGGCCAGAATCGGTGTGTCGCCCGTGCCGCTCACGTGGCCATCCCTTCATCGAGACCGTGTCGGGTTCCAGAGTGCCCGGCGCCCGCCCCGCTGCACACCCGGCGCCGGCGGCCCCGGCCGATCGGACCGGCTCGCCGAAGGGGATGAACGCCGCAAGCGCCCCGGCGATTATCCATAGTCTCCTGCCTGGCAGACCATGGATAAGGGGGCATCCCATCCGATCGGGCCGGGTTCGCGGGGAAATATGGCTCACGAGGAGCGCTGGAGGCTCCTGCGGGGCCGGTCTCTGTGAGATTGTTTCTGCTGCGGGCGGTGATGGGGCCGGCCGTGTGCCGTGACCGGATGCCGAAGCATTGTCTAGTTTTCCTACCAAATTCATAGGTAGACTGGGCCGCGCAGAGGAGGCGACATGAGCCCGGACCCAAGCCACCCGTCGTGGCCCCGAGGCGAGACCCCGCTGGCCGCGGCCATCTCCACCGGCCGCTGGATCCGGTCGGCCGCCGTCGACGACGAACGCGGGCGCCACTGGCGCGCCAACCCCGACCCCGGGCGGCGCTCGGCCCGGTCCGGCCGGCCCGGCTCGCTGTACGCGGGCGCCGCAGGCGTCGTGCTGTACTTCCTGGAGCTGGCGGCGGCCACCGGTCACGAGGCCTACCTGGAGGAGGCCAGGAACGGCGCGCGCTACCTGGCCGCCACCTGGCGGGAGGAGGCCGACCTGTCCCTCTACCACGGCCTCACCGGCATCGTGTTCGCGCTGGCCGAGGCCGGGTGGGCCACCGGCGAGGAGAGCTTCTCGGTCGCGGCCAGGGACGCGGCCGACCAGGTGGTGCGCCGCGCGCGCCGCCTGCCCTCCGGCGTCGGCTGGACGGGCGACCCGGCGCAGCGCGGCGACGGCGGCATCATCCTCGGCCTGCTGCACGCCGCGGGCATCCTCGGGGTTCCCGAGTACGAACGGATCGCCGTGGAGGCCGGCGAGCGCGTCGCCGGCCTTGTCGTCCCCGGGCACCGGTTCGGCGAAGAGGGCTGCGCCGACCTGCCGGTGGACGCGGTCACGCCCGGGTTCCTGTCCGGCACGGCCGGCACCGCCTTCCTGCTCGCCCGCCTGTACGGCGTCACCAGGGACGAGCGGTTCCTGCGGGCCGCGCGCCGGGGCGCCGACTTCGTCCGCACCGTCAGCGTGGTGACCGACAAGCACGTCTTCGTGCCGCACCACGTCCCGCAGGGACGCACCCTGCACTACCTCGGTCTGTGCTCGGGGTCGGCGGGGGTGGCCCGGCTGTTCTACGAGATGCACCGCGTGACCGGCGAGCAGGGCCACCTCGACTGGATGGAGCGGCTGGCCGCCGGCATCGCCTGCAGCGGCGTCCCGCGGCGCCGCACCCCCGGCTTCTGGAACGTGGCCTGTCAGTGCTGCGGCGCGGCCGGGCTGCTGGAGCTGTTCGTCGGCCTGTGGGCCGCCACCGGCGCGCGGTCGCACCTCAACTTCGCCCAGCTCCTGGCCGACGACCTGATAGGCCGCGCCACCGGGCACGACGACGCCGGCCACCGCTGGTACCAGGCCTACCGCCGGCTGCGTCCCTGGGAGGTCACCGCCGACACCGGGTACATGATCGGCGCCGCGGGCATCGGCTCGGCGCTGCTGCACCTGCACGCCGCCACGACGGTGGCCGAGCCGCGCCGGGTCATCCTGCTCCCGGACAATCCCTTCCCGGCCATCCCCGTCCCCGCCTCGGCGCTGCGCGGCCCCTCCTGAGCCGCGGGGCCCGGCCCTTTCCGCGCCCTCAGACCGGCTCGACGTGCCGCGGGCCGAGCGGGAGGCGGACCACGAAGCGGGCGCCGCGCTCGCTGGGCTCGACCGTCAGGCAGCCGCCGGTCGTCTCGGCGATCTGCCGCGCGATCGACAGGCCGAGCCCCGTGCCGCCGGCGTCCTTGCTGCGCGCGGCGTCCAGGCGGGTGAACCGCTGGAAGATGATCTCCCACTTGTCCGGGGAGATACCGGCCCCGTCGTCGAGCACCTCGATGATGGCCGTGCCGTGCGAGAAGCGCGGGTCGCCGGGCCGGTCGCCGATGCGCGTGCACACCTTGACGGTGGCCGAGGTCGCGGCGTGCCGCTCGGCGTTGTCCATCAGGTTGGTGAACAGGCGGGCCAGCCGCACCCGGTCGCCCATCACCACCACGCCCGGCTCCAGATCCGTGCCGATCCTCAGGCGGCTCTGACGGCGCTCCAGCTCGCCGGCGACCAGTTCGGCCAGATCCACCGGCTCGCGGGTGACGGGCGTGCCGGCGTCCAGCCGGGCCACCTGCAGCAGGTCGGACACGATGGCCTGCAGCCGGTCCAGGCTGCTCAGCAGCGAGCGGCTCATCGCGTTCACGTCGGTCTCGGCGGGGGCGAGCAGGGCCTCCTCCACCTCGGCGCGCATGGCGGTGATCGGGCTGCGCAGGTCGTGGGAGGCGTCGGAGGCGAACCGCCGCTGACGCTCCATCGCCTCCTCCAGCCGGTCCAGCGTGTGGTTGACGCTCTCGGCGAGGCCGTGGATCTCGTCGTTGGCGGGCGGCACCGGCACCCGCCGGCCCGGGCTGGTGGCGACGATCTCGTCGAGCTCGGCGCGGATGGCGTTGACCGGCGACAGCGACCCGGTCACCAGCCGGTGGCTGCCGTAGACGGTCACCGCGACGACCGACAGCACCGCGGCGACCGCGAAGGCGGCCAGCAGCGGGTGGACCCACGGACGGATGGGCGGCGCGGCGGCGTAGACGATGCATTCGCGGCCGGCGCGGAAGGCCCGGCGGGCCACGACGACCTGGCATTCGCCGTGCGGGAAGACGCGGTCGCACACCCGGCGCACCGCCTGCTCCTCGCCCGGGGGAGGGACGAAGGAGGCCATGGGCGGCTTGCCGCGCAGGATGCCGGAGGACGCCACGACCCGCCCCTGCGAGTCGACGACCTGCAGATTGCGCACCTGTTCGTAGGGGATCGGCGCGGGCAGCGTGCCTTGTTCGAACACCACGGCGACGCGGCGGGCCGCCGCGGCGACCTCCTCGGTGAGGTACCCGCTGGCGTACCGGTTGACGGCCACCAGCATGACCGCGGACAACAGTGTGGACAGCAGGGCCGCGATCAGACCTGCGAACAGGGTGAAACGCCCCTTGACCGACCAGCGGTGCCACACGCTCACCGTGATCCCCCCTCTTGCCCCCATGACAAGTGGACCACACCCGTCGCACGTGGGTGCGACGGGTCGCGGGGGAAGCCGGCCGGAGGCGGGCCGCTAGTCTGCGGCGCGCGTGGCGGTCTCGGCGGCCTTGGCCGTCAGCGACCGCACCGCCTCGGTCAGATGGGCGACCTGGACCTCGAGGGTGTGGACCCGCGCTTCCAGTTCGCCGGCGCTGGGGGGCTGGTTGGCGACGATCTGCCTCGGCATCGGCGGCCGCTCCTTCCACGAAGTTCACAACGCGGGCCTGGTAACGCGGGGGGTGTCCGTCGCGATCCCAGCTCTTTACCTCTGCCCACACAGGGGCGTGGCAAAGCACATCCGGCCCTATAAGCGTACGTGACCTCATCGCGGTGCTCCGGGAGCGACCCCTAGGAGGTCGTGAGGCGCGCGGCATAGCGGGTGCGGGGGTGGCGGGCGACCTCCTCGGGCGTGCCGTCCTGCACGATCGCGCCGTTCTCGACGACGACGAGCCGGTCGGCAAGCGCCGCGGCCTCCGCCGGGTCATGGGTGACCAGCACGCAGGGCCCGGCGAAGCACGACAGGTGGCGGCGCAGCAGGTCCCGCAGCTCCGGGCGCGCGGGGTCGGCCACACCGGCCAGCGGCTCGTCCAGGAGCAGCACCCGGGGGCCGGCGGCCAGCGAGCGGGCCAGCGCCACCCGCTGCGCCTGCTCGCGCGACAGCTCGCCCGGCCTCGCCCGCGCCAGGGCACCCAGGCCCACGTCGTGCAGCCAGGCGGTCGCGGCGCGGCGGGCCTCGCCGGTGCCCGCGCCACGGCAGCGCGGCCCGAAGGCCACGTTGTCCAGGACGCTGAGATGGGAGAACAGCAGCGGGTCGCGCAGCACCATGCCGACCGACCGGCGGCCCGGCGGGCGTGCGTACAAAGGAGCGCCGTCGAGCAGGACGTACCCGCCCGCGGGGGCGGCGAGCCCGGCGACCAGGCGCAGGGCGGTGGTCTTGCCCGCGCCGCTCGGGCCGGCGAGGGCGACGACCTCCCCGGCGGCGACCCGCAGCCGCACGTCCAGCGAGAACGGCGGGTACGCGGCGACCAGGTGGGCGTCCAGCATCATGCCGGGCCCGCCCATCGTCCCCGCAGGCAGGCGAGGATCGCCGCCGGCACCGCCAGCAGCACCAGGCTGAGCGCGACGGCGGCCTGCGGGTCCCCGCGCAGGGCCAGGTAGACCGCGGGCGGCGCGGCGGGCGCGGCGGGCGCGGCCGCGGCCAGGCCGCCGGCGAACACCATCGTCGCGCCGAACTCGCCGAGGGCCCGCGCCCAGCACAACAGGGCGCCGACCGCGGCGCCGGGCGCCAGCAGCGGCAGGGCGACGCGGCGGAACACCGTCCAGGAGGAGGCGCCGAGCAGGGCCGCCGCCTCCTCGACGCGCGCGTCCTGCCGGTTCAGCGTGCCCTCCACCGTGGCGACCAGGAACGGCATCGCCACGAACGCCTGTGCGCACATCACCGCCACGGCGTAGGAGGCGACCGGCCCGCCCGCCGGGCCGCCTCCGCCCAGCGCCAGCAGCAGCGCCACGCCTCCGGCCACCGGCGGCAGCAGCAGCGTCAGCCTGACCAGGGCCCGCGCGGCCCGCCTGCCCCGGAAGTCCACGCGGGCGAGCATCCACCCCAGCGGGACCCCGGTGACCAGGCAGCCCAGCGTGGCGGCCACGGAGGTGACCAGCGACAGCCACAGCGCCCGCAGCAGGGCCGGTTCGGCGAGGCGGGAGGCGAGCCCCGCCCACGGCGCCCGCAGCACCAGTGCCGCCACCGGAAGGGCCAGCAGCACCAGGGCGGCGGCGGCCGGCGCGGCCAGCACCAGCGGCACCGCGGCGGGCCCGTCGTGGACGGCGCCGCGGCCCGCGCCGGTCAGCCTGCGGCGGGTGGTCTTCAGTACCCTCATGCCGCCTTCATCCCCGGCCGGCCGCCGCGCCACGCGAGGGCCCGGGTCCATGATCGGCATGACAGGTTTACTTCCCGGCTAAATGTGAAGTAGGGAGGGCGAATCGAAAGGAGCGGCCCATGAACTCCGTGGCCTCAGCAGGTCACCAGGCGCGCGGAGCCGCGCGGCAGGCGACCAACAGCCGGACCTTCGACCGTCTCGCCAGGTTCGGCATGGCCTGCCGGGGCGTCCTGTACGCCCTGATCGGCATCCTGGCCCTGCAGATCGCCTTCGGCGGCGGCGGGAAGGAGGCCGACAAGACCGGAGCCGTGCGCACGGTCGCCGAGCAGCCGTTCGGCACCGTCCTGCTGTGGCTCATGGCGCTCGGGTTCCTCGCCCTGGCCGTCTGGCAGCTGTCGGAGGCCGTGGTCAACAGCGGCCTGGACGTCCGGCACCGCGTGGAGGCCGTCGGTCGCGCCGTGGTCTACGGCCTGGTCGTCGGCACCGTCCTCAGCTTCCTGCTGCGCGGCACCACCGGGCAGTCGAGCGACGAGAAGTCCAAGGACCTCACCGCCACCGTCATGGACTGGCCGGGCGGGCAGTGGATCGTCGGCGCCGTCGGCCTCGGCGTCATCGGCCTCGGCCTCTACTGGATCTACGAAGGCGTCACCAATAAGTTCTGCAAGCACCTGAGCACCGCCGAGATGTCGCCGGCCACCCGCGGCGTCGTGGAGAAGCTCGGCATGATCGGCTACTGCGCGCGCGGCGTGATCGCGGCGGCGGCCGGCGTCTTCTTCGTCCACGCGGCGATCACCTACAACCCCGACGAGGCCAAGGGCATCGACTCCACGCTGCGGTCGTTCGCCGACACCCCGCTCGGCCCGTGGCTGCTGGCCGTGGTGGCCGCCGGCCTGGTCGTCTTCGCCGCCTACTGCTTCTGCGAGGCCCGCTGGCGCCACACCTGAGCCGCCTTCGCGGTAGAGGACCTCGACGACGGACCCGGGCGCCCCGCCCGGGTCCGTCGTCATGCCGTGCCATGCCGCCGCGGCTCAGGCGTGGCTCACATGGGGCTCACATGGGGCTCACATGGGGCTCACATGTGGCTCAGACGTTGCGCCGGTACTGGCCGCCCGCTTCGAACAGCGCCTCGGTGATCTGCCCGAGCGAGCACACGCGGGCGGCGTCCATCAGCGCGGCGAAGGCGTTGCCGTCGGACATGGCGGCCTCCCGCAGCCGCCGCAGCGCCTCGGGCGCCTCGGCCGCGTTCCGCCGCTGGAAGTCGCGCAGCCGCTCGAGCTGGCCGTGCTTCTCCTCCTCGGTGCCGCGGGCCAGCTCCAGCGAGCCGTGCTCGACCGCGCCGTCGGGGTTGCGGAAGGTGTTCACCCCGATGATCGGCAGCGAGCCGTCGTGCTTGCGGGTCTCGTACAGCAGTGACTCGTCCTGGATGCGCCCGCGCTGGTAGCCGGTCTCCATCGCGCCGAGCACGCCGCCGCGCTCCGACAGCCGTTCGAACTCGGCCAGCACCGCCTCCTCCACCAGGTCGGTGAGGTCGTCGATGACGAAGCCGCCCTGGAGCGGGTTCTCGTTCACCGCCAGGCCCCACTCGCGGTTGATGATCATCTGGATGGCCATGGCGCGGCGCACCGACTCGGCGCTCGGGGTGGTGACCGCCTCGTCGTAGGCGTTGGTGTGCAGGCTGTTGCAGTTGTCGTAGATGGCGATCAGGGCCTGGAGGGTGGTGCGGATGTCGTTGAAGTTCATCTCCTGGGCGTGCAGCGACCGCCCGGAGGTCTGGATGTGGTACTTGAGCTTCTGCGCGCGCTCGCCGGCGCCGTAGCGGTCGCGCATGGCCACCGCCCACACCCGGCGCGCCACCCGGCCGAGCACGCTGTACTCGGGGTCCATGCCGTTGGAGAAGAAGAACGACAGGCTCGGCGCGAAGTCGTCGATCGCCATGCCCCGGGCCAGGTATGCCTCCACGTAGGTGAACCCGTTGGCCAGGGTGAAGGCCAGCTGGGTGATCGGGTTCGCCCCCGCCTCGGCGATGTGGTAGCCCGAGATCGACACCGAGTAGAAGTTGCGCACGTCGTTGGCGATGAACCATTCCTGCACGTCGGCCATCATCCGCAGCGAGAAGTCGGTGGAGAAGATGCAGGTGTTCTGCCCCTGGTCCTCCTTGAGGATGTCGGCCTGCACGGTGCCGCGCACCGTGGACAGCGTCGCGGCGCGCACGCGGGCCGCCTCCTCGGCGGTGGGCTCGCGGCCGTTGTCGGCGCGGAAGCGGTCCAGCGCCTGGTCGGCCGCGGTGTGCAGGAAGAACGCCAGGATGGTCGGGGCCGGCCCGTTGATGGTCATCGACACCGAGGTGGCCGGCGAGGACAGGTCGAAGCCGTCGTACAGCGCCTTCATGTCCTCCAGCGTGGCGATCGACACCCCGGAGGTGCCCACCTTGCCGTACACGTCCGGGCGCTCGGCCGGGTCGTTGCCGTACAGGGTCACCGAGTCGAACGCGGTGGACAGCCGCACGGCGGGCTGGCCCTGCGACAGCAGCTTGAAGCGCCGGTTGGTGCGGAACGGGTCGCCCTCGCCGGCGAACATGCGGATCGGGTCCTCGTCGGCCCGCTTGAACGGGAACACCCCGGCGGTGAAGGGGAAGCGGCCGGGCAGGTTCTCGGCGCGCAGGAAGCGCAGCAGCTCGCCGTGGTCGGTGTGGCGCGGCAGGGCCACGCGCGGCACGCGGCTGCCCGAGAGCGTGGTGCGCCACAGCGGCGTGTGCTGCTCCTTGCCGCGGACGGTGACCACCAGTTCGTCGGCGGAGTAGGCGGCCACGGTCCGCGGCCAGTCCTCCAGCAGGGCGCGGCTGCCGGGCGACAGCTCCTGCTCGGCCCGGTCGCCCAGCGCGTCCAGCTTGTCCAGCGACGCGGCGTCGCCGCCCTCTGCGGCCAGCAGCTCGCGCACCTGGCGCAGTTGCTGGCGGCGTCGCGCCGCCTCGGCCTCCACCCGGGTGCGGCGGTGGTACTCGCGCACGGTGTCGGCGATCTCGGCCAGGTAGCGGGCCCGGGAGGGGGGCACGATGGCCGAGGCCAGGCTGGAGGTGGTGACCGGGGTCCTCGGCAGCAGCCCGAAGCTGTCGGGCAGGCCGCGCTCGGCGAGCAGGTCGCGCAGCCGGTGGTAGAGCGCGGTGACGCCGTCGTCGTTGAAGCGCGAGGCGACGGTGCCGTAGACGGGCATCTCCTCGGGGGAGGCGCCGAAGGCCTGGCGGTTGCGCACGAGCTGGCGGCGCACGTCGCGCAGCGCGTCCTGCGCGCCGCGCCGGTCGAACTTGTTGATCGCGACCACGTCGGCGAAGTCCAGCATGTCGATCTTCTCGAGCTGGGAGCTCGCGCCGAACTCCGGGGTCATGACGTACAGCGACACGTCACTGAAGGGGACGATGGCGGCGTCGCCCTGCCCGATGCCGGGCGTCTCGACGATCACCAGGTCGAACCCGGCGGCCTGGCAGACGGCGATCACGTCGTTCAGGTGATCGGGAAGCTCGTGGGAGCCGCGGGTGGCCATCGAGCGGAAGAACACCCGGTCGCCGCCCAGGCTGTTCATGCGGATGCGGTCGCCCAGCAGGGCGCCGCCGCCCCTGCGCCGGGTGGGGTCCACCGCGATGACGGCGACGCGCAGCTTGTCCTCGTAGTCGGCGCGCACCCGGCGGACCAGCTCGTCGGTGAGGGAGGACTTGCCCGACCCGCCGGTCCCGGTGATGCCGAGCACCGGCACCCGGCGGGCCGCGCCCGCCTCGCGCAGCGCCTGCAGGTAGGACGCGCCGGCCTTACCGGCCTCGACGTAGGTGATCGCGCGGGCCACGGCCCGCTGGTCGCCGCCGAGCACCGAGGGCGGCTCGCCGTCGGCCGCGAGGTCGACGTCGCACGCCTCGACCAGCGTGTTGATCATGCCGGCGAGGCCGAGCCGCTGGCCGTCCTCGGGGGAGAAGATCTTGGTCACGCCGCGGCTCTCCAGCAGGGCGATCTCCTCGGGCACGATCACCCCGCCGCCGCCTCCGTACACCTTGACGTGCCCGGCGCCCCGCTCGCGCAGCAGCTCCACGAGGTAGGTGAAGAACTCGACGTGGCCGCCCTGGTAGGAGCTGACCGCCACGCCCTGGGCGTCCTCCTGGACGGCCGCGGTGACGATCTCCTGCACCGAGCGGTCGTGACCGAGGTGGACGACCTCGGCGCCCTGGGACTGCAGGATGCGGCGCATGATGTTGATGGCGGCGTCGTGCCCGTCGAACAGCGCGGCAGCGGTCACCACGCGCACGGGGTTGGCAGGTACGTGCACCGGATCTCCTCAGGCAAGTTACTAGGACGTCCTAATAAATTCTAGGACGTCCAACTACCGGCGCGGCCACCGAGTTCCCGATGTTCCCCGATGTCCCTCGGTGTTTCCCGGTGTTCCCCGGTGTTCCCGATCGCCCTCGCCCATACGCCGCCGCCCCCGTTCCTGCTGCCCTCGGCGCGCCCGCGTACACGGCCGTGCCGACGAGCGGGCCGCATGCGCGCCCGATCCCGCTCGGTGCGCGCGGCCGCGGGACGGCCCGGCCGTCCGGGACGCGAGCGGGGCGGTGGTCGGTAGGATCGGCGATGTGACGCGTGAGGGGTGGCTGGACGAGCGGGAACAGCTCATGTGGCGGGCCTTCGGCGACATGCGTCACCGGCTGGACGCCGCGATCGAGCGCCGGCTCACCGAGGCCGGCCTCTCGACCGCCGACTTCGAGCTGCTGCTGCCGCTGATGGAGGCCCCCGATCGGCGGCTGCGCGCCCGCGAGCTGCGCCTGAAGATCGACTGGGACCGCAGCAGGCTCTCCCACCAGCTCCGGCGCATGGAGAAGCGGGGCCTGCTCGCCCGGGAAGACTGCCCCGGTGACGCGCGCGGCACGATCATCAGGCTGACCGAGGAGGGCGCGGGCGCCATCGCGGCCGCGGTGCCCGGGTACGTCGAGGTCGTCCGCGGGCTGTTCATCGACCTGCTCACCCCCGAAGAGACGCTGATGCTGACCTCTCTGTCGCATCGCGTGCTGGCGCGCATCGCCGGCGAGGCGCTCGGGCCCGGAAAGTCCGTGTACCTCACGACGATCGACCACTCCCTGGCGGCCCAGGACGGCTCCGCCGGCCCGGTCTGAGCTCCGCCGTCCCCGCAGTTCCCGCCGTCCCCGTCGGGGGCCGGTCACGCGGTGGCGTGAGGAGCGTCACGCCGTGGCAACGCAAAGGAGCTAGCATCACCCCCAAAGGCGACATATGGTATTGAAACGGACAAATGTCTTGTCATCGGTCGCCCACGGGAAGTCGCGTCATGAGCCACGACACCGGTCATCCGCCCATCCTCTTCGAGATGGACCTCTCGCTCCACGAAGTACGCCGCCGCGCCGAGGTGGTCGCCGCGCTCGGCCCGGACTGGGATCCGCTGGAGGCGATGCGGGGCGAGCGGGAGGCCTACGATCTGCTCTACTCGGGCCTGGACGCGCGGCAGTCGCAGACCTACGACATGCTCGTGGCCGCCGGGGTGCTCCCGCGGCGGAAGGCCGGCCGTGCTGCCGATTGACCCCGACGCCGACATCGGCCGCCGCGCCTGGATCCCCTGCCCCCGATGCCGCGACGACCGGCACTGCGCCGACTGCGGCTCGGGCCGCAACTGCCGCGACCACTGGCGCTACCTGCTCAGCACCACGGGGAGCGTCTTGCACGTGCAGTGCCCGGGCTGCACCCACCTGTGGGACCACGAGACCCACTTCGGCGCCGGCGGCCCCCGCCCGGCGTTCTGACCGCCTCTGGGGGCGTTGCCCGGTTCGGTGACCGCTCACGGACGCCGAACGCGGTTCGGCTTCTCACCCGGTGTGGTGGTCCGCCGCGGGTGCCTCGAGCGACACGGTCACCGGATCGCCGACCTGGACGGCGCCGGGGCGTACCACCCGCATGATCAGGCCGAACGTGTTGTCGTGGCCGGAGATCAAGTGCTTCTGCAGCTCCGGCCACCGCTCGCGCCCGTGCGGATCCCAGCTCGGCACCGCGCACCTGACGCACGGCCCGGTGTGCCGGCCGGTCGTGCCGAGGACGACGTCGCCGACGGCGATCGTGACCGCGCCGCTGAAGGACTCCTCGGCGAAGGCCGGGGCGTCGAGCTCCAGGTGCAGGTTGGGACGGAAGCGTTCGATCTCCACCGGGGCGCCCATCTCCACCTCGAGGGCATGGCGTGAGGCCTCGAAGGTCACCAGCAGCGTCGGCCCGCGGTCCTGTTGCCCGTCGGCCGCGCGCAGCGACACCGGCATCTCCAAGGCGTCCGCCAGCGCGGCGGGCAGGTCGGGGTCGTCCCACGCCCAGGCCGCACCGCTCGCCGAGTACAGCACCGGCGGCCCTGGAGGTTCCGGAGAGCCGTCACAGGTCGCCGGGTAGGCGGCCTCCCAGTCGAGCATCCGCGGGATCTGGCGCACGGTCAGCCGCGTGCCCGCGCGTTCGGGACGCTCGTCGACGAGCGCGTACGCGCGGTCGCCCGCCATCCCGCGGGCGTCCAGCAGGGCGGCGGCGACCCGCTCGCCGCGCAGCGACTTCACCGGCCAGCGGTACAGCCCGCCGATCCTTCCCCGATACATACCAGCAGCCTAGGCGACCGGCCCGCTGGACCGGCCGTCACATGAGCGGCGGGGCCGCGGCCTCCTCCTCGACGAGCTTGAGCAGGGCGGAGATGGTCATCGAACCGGGTGGCCGGTGCTCGCGGGCGAACTCGCCGGCGACCCTGCGCACCGTCTCGTTGGCCGGGGTGGGCACGCCGTGCAGCCGGCCGAGCAGCACGATCTCGCCGTTGAGGTAGTCGGCCTCGATCGAGCCGCTGCCCTTGGCCAGGCTCTGCCACGACGAGCCGCCCGGCCGGTCCGCCCCGTCGACCGCCGTCTCGTTGACCTGGTCGCCGCGGGTGCGGCGTTCCTCCTCGGGAGGGGTGTAGGCGATGCCGGCCGCGTCGAGCACGGCCCTGCCCTCGGCCAGCAGGCGTTCCATCAGCGGCTGCGAGCCGGGAACCGGGCCGCAGATCGCCTGGTGGGCGTTGCCGAGGTTGCCGAGCAGCTTGGCGTACTTCCAGCGCATGACGTTCTGGTCCACCGGGGCGGCGAACATGCTGCCGCGCAGGTCGGCGGCGATGCGCTCGGCCGTCTCGTCGGCGCCGCGGGGGTAGCGGCCGAGGGTGAGCATCCCCGACAGCGGCGCCCCGTGGGAGACGACCGTGCCGGGTTCCAGGTGCAGCGCCGGCAGCCACACGCACATGCCGTAGACGCGGCGGAACAGGCGCAGCGCGATCCGCTCGTTCTCGACGGCGTTCTGGGCGCAGACCAGGGGCAGCGCGTCGGCCGCCGCGCCGCCGCCGGCGACCGGGCGCGGCGCCCACTCCTGCAGGATCGCGGCGGTGTCCTGGGTCTTGACGGCGAGCACGAGCACGTCGTCCTCGCGCAGGTCGAGTTCCTCGGGCCCACCGGCGGCGGTGACCGCGACGGTCGCCGCGCCGTGCGGGGAGATCAGGCGCAGGCCGTCCCGGCGGAGGGCTTCCAGGTGGGCGCCCCGTGCGACCAGGACGACGTCGTGCCCGTTCTCCGCGAGCCGGCCGCCGATCGTCCCGCCGACCGCACCGGCGCCGATGATGATATAGCGCATTATGCGATCCTCCCATGATCGTCTCATCGGGCCGCCCAGGGGGCATGCCCTGCCGCCGGGACACGGGATACCCGGGCGGCCGTGCCGGGCCGGAACGCCGGTGTCCAACCGGTGACCGGGTTCCGGCCCTTCCGTCGGCGGGATATCTGATGGCCAAAAACGGGCGAACCTGGACATCCTGTGCACCGTTCATGAAAATGATCTCGACCGTTGCGCCGTAATTCGGAAGACCGGATCATCGTGATCACCATCATCTCGCCCCTCGGGGCCGGAGAGGAGACATCATGCTGGGTCTCGTCGACCGTCTGCTGACGCGTGTCGCCCACAAGGTGACCGTGGAGGCCGGGTGCAGCAACTACTACTACTGCTCGGGTGGGGTCAGGTACCTTCGCCAGTGCTGCCTGAACGAGGGGTGCACGACGGTCAGGGTCGGCACCTGCTGACGTCGCCGCGATAAGCGTCCGCGGGCGGCGGCCGGCCGCCGCCGCCCGCCATGGCGGTGGAGGTGCGTGGATGGAGTACGTACGGATCGGATGCGCCTGCCTGGTCGCACTGGTCTTCGCGATGAGCGCGGTGTCGAAGCTGCGGGATCTGGAGGGATTCCGCCGTTCCCTGCCCGCGCTCGTCCCTGCCCGGCGTGAACTCCTGCGGCCGCTGGCGATGGCGGTCGTCGTGCTGGAGGCGCTGGTCCCGATCATGGTCGCGGTGCCGCCGACCACCTCCTACGGCCTCGCGCTGGCCTGCGCCCTGCTCGTCGCGTTCACCGTGGCGATCGCCCGCGCGCTGGGACGGGGGCAGACCGCCCCCTGCCGCTGCTTCGGTGCGTCCGCGGCCCCCCTCGGCCCCCGGCACCTGGTGCGCAACGGCCTGCTGATCACCGCGGCCGTCCTCGGCGGGCTGTCGCCGGGCGGCGCGCCCGCCCTCGCCGGGGCGGTCATCGCAGGTGCGGCGGGACTCATCGGGGCGCTCCTGATCGCCTCCCTCGACGACATCGCCGATCTCTTCGCGAGGAACGCCTGATGCCCTACCTGACCGCCGCCGTCGTGCTCATCGGCGTGCTGTGCGTGCTCAACCTGATCCTCACCCTCGGCCTCGTCCGTCAGATGCGGCGGACCGGCGGGGGAGGCGTCCAGCACGCCGGGCCTCCCCTCGTCCTGGGGCCCGGCTCGCCCATCGGCGCGTTCGCCGCCGTGACCATCGACGGCGAACCGGTGTCCCACGACACGGTCACCGGTCTGGTGGGGTTCTTCTCCGCCGGATGCGAGCCCTGCCACAAGCTGCTTCCCCGCTTCACCGAGCACGCCCGCGCCCTCGGGCGGGAGAACGTGCTGGCGGTGGTCGGCGGGGACGACGCGCAGGCGGTCGAAGCGCTCGCGCCGGTGGCCCGCGTGATCGTGGAGGACTTCGACGGCCCGGTGGCGGGCGCGTTCCAGAACACGTGGACCCCCGCGCTCTACCTGCTCGGCTCCGATCACCACGTCGTCGCCGCCGGCGGACGCCTGGAGGACCTTCCCCTCGCCTCGACCGCATGAGCGATCCCGGCGCGAGCCGGCGGACCGGGACCCGCGAACTGGCCCCGGCCGCCGTGGAGGCCATGGCGCTGACCTGGCGGGCGGCGCCGGGAGGGGTCGCCGGCTACGGCTTCCTGACGCTCGCCGAGGCGGCGGCCCCGATCGCCACGGCGTGGCTGACCAAGACGGTCATCGACCGGCTGACCACTCCCGGCGGCGCGGTCGCGGGCCTCGCGGCCGGGCTGGCGGCGGCCGGGCTGGCCGCCGCCGCCCTCCCCGGGATCGGCCGCTACCTGCGCGCCCAGACCGGACGCCTCGCGCGCGCCGACGCGATCGACCGGCTGTTCGCGGCGGCCGAACGGCAGGTCGGCCTGCGGCGCTTCGAGGATCCGGTGTTCCTCGACCGGCTGCGGCTCGCGCAGGAGGGCGCCGGAACCACCGGCGACCTCGTCAGCGGAGTCTGCGGCACTTTGAACGGCGTGCTGTCGCTCGCCGGGTTCGTCGCCTCCCTGCTGATCCTCAGTCCCGCCATGACCGCGCTGGTGCTGCTGGCCGCCGTCCCGGCCCTCATCGCCGAACTGCTGCTGTCGCGCAGGCGGGCCACCATGCAATGGGACATCGAGCGGATCCACCGCCGCGAGTTCTTCTACTCCCGGCTGCTCACCGGCGTCCAGGCCGCCACGGAGATCCGGCTGTTCGGCATCGGCGCGTTCCTGCGCGCCCGGATGATGGCCGAGCGGCGCAGGGCCGACGTCGCCGAAGCGCGGATGGACCGCCGGGAGCTGGTCACCCAGGGGGGCCTCACCACGCTGAGCGCGGCGGTCGCGGGCGCCGGCCTGTGGTGGGCGGTCACGGCGGCCCGCCGGGGCTCCCTCAGCGTCGGCGACGTCGCCATGTTCGTCGCGGCCGTCGCAGGGGTGCAGGCCGCGCTCGACACGCTCGTCTCGTCCCTGGCGTCCGTCCACCAGCGGCTCCTCACCTTCTCCCACTACGTGGCGGTGATCAGGGCCGAGCCGGACCTGCCCAGCGCGGACCGGGGCACGGCCCCCGCGCTGTGCCAGGGCATCGAACTGCGGGACGTCTGGTTCCGCTACAGCGACGACCACCCTTGGGTGCTGCGCGGGGTCGACCTGACGATCCCGCACGGGCGGTCGGTCGCCCTCGTGGGGCTGAACGGCGCCGGCAAGAGCACCCTCATCAGGTTGCTGTCGCGGATGTACGACCCGACCCGCGGCCGGATCCTGTGGGACGGCGTCGATCTGCGGGACATCCCGCCCGCCGATCTCCGGGAGCGGATCAGCGCCGTGTTCCAGGACCACATGAACTACGACATGTCCGCCGCCGAGAACATCGGGCTCGGCCACCTGCCCGCCTTGGAGGACCCGGCCCGGATCGAGGAGGCGGCCGTCCGGGCGGGGGTGCACCAGACGCTCTCGGGCCTGCCGCGCGGCTACGACACGCTGCTCACCCGCGTCTTCTTCTCCGAGGCCGACAAGGGGGATCCGGAGACGGGAGTGGTGCTGTCCGGCGGGCAGTGGCAACGCCTCGCGCTGGCCAGAGCCCTGGTCCGTGACGGCAGGGACCTGATGATCCTGGACGAGCCCAGCTCCGGTCTGGACCCCGAGGCCGAGCACGAGGTCCACGCCGGCATCCGGGAGCACCGGGCGGGCCGCACGAGCCTGCTGATCTCCCACCGGCTGAGCGCCGTGCGGGACGCCGACCTCATCGCCGTGCTCCACGACGGGCGGATCGCCGAACGGGGACCGCACGAGGTGCTGCTCGCCGCGGACGGCCACTACGCCCGCCTGTTCCGGCTCCAGGCCGCGGGATACCAGGAGGCGCAGTGAAGATCGGCAAGCTCCTGGTTCCGGCGTCCGGACTGCTGGCGCTGGGGATGTCGCTGTGGTGGATCCGCCGGCGCTACCTGGTCGCCACCGTCGAGGGGCCCAGCATGGAACCCACCCTGCGCTCCGGCGACAGGCTGCTCGTCCGCAGGACCAGGCAGGTCCGCGCCGGGCAGATCGTGGTCGTCAAGATCCCCAACCCTCCGGCCGTGGACGGCCTGCCGCCGGGCCTGGACCCCGGGGACGCGGACAAGGTGCCGGAGAGATCCGACCCCGGCTGGCATCTGCTCGTCAAACGGGTGGTCGCGGTGGCCGGCGACCCCGTGCCGAGACGGGCGTTCCCGGCCCTCCGCGATGTGCCCGGCGCCGTCGTGCCTCCGCGCGCCCTGGTCGTGCTGGGCGACAACCCGGACACCAGCTGGGATTCCCGCGACTTCGGTTTCGTACGAGACGACCAGTTCATCGGCGTCATGGTCCGCCCCCTGCCCTCCGCCTGACCCCGCGCGACGTCCGGCGAGGCGGCCCGCCCGGCGCCGCTCCGGCGCGCCGTACGGGGCGGTGCCTTCGCTCGCGGACGGCCCTCGCCGAGGCGCCCTGCCCGGCTGTCAGGCGGACTCGCGGATCACCAGCTCGGTGGGCAGGATCACCGGTTCGACGCTCTCGGCGCCGTCCACCAGGTCCAGCAGGAGGCGGACGGTCTCCTTCGCCACCTGTTCGAGAGGCTGGCGGATCGTGGTCAGCGGCGGGTGGGTGGACACGGCGACGGCCGAGTCGTCGAACCCGCCGACCGCGACGTCCTCGGGGACCCGCCGCCCGGCGGCGCGCAACGCGGCGAGCGCCCCGGCCGCCATCAGGTCGGACCCGACGAACACCGCGTCGATGGCGGGCGAGCGTTCGAGCAGCTCGGCCATCGCCAGCTCGCCGCCGCGGCGGGTGTAGTCGCCGTGGGCGATGAGCTTCTTGGTCGCCCGCCTGCCGAGGACGTCCGCGAAGCCCTCCAGCCGGCGCAGGCCGCCGGGCGTGTCGAGCGGCCCGGTGATCGTGGCGATGCGCCTGCGGCCCTGGCCGGCGAGGTAACGGGTCATCTGCCGCGCCCCTTCGCGGTCGTCGGCGGCCGCATAGGGAATGACGGTCTCACGGCCGAGGACGGCGCCGCAGGCCACGGCGGGCACCCCGGAGCGCTCCAGCGCGTCCAGCAGCGGGTCGCCGGCGTGCGTGGAGAACAGCAGGACGCCGTCGGCGTGCCCGCCGCGCAGGTAGCGCACCACCCGCTCGCGGTCGCCCGCGTCCCCGGCGATCATCAGCACGACGCACACGTCCCGCTGCGCGAGCCGCTGGGTGGCGGTGCGCAGCATGACGCTGAAGTTCGGATCCTCGAACAGCTTCTCCTGGGGCTCCGACAGCACCAGGGCCACCGAACCGGTGCGCTGCGTGACCAGGCTGCGGGCGTTGCGGTTGACCACGTAGCCCGTCTCGGCGATGGCCCGCTCGATCGCGGCGCGGGCCGCCGTGCTCACGTACCGGTCGCCGTTGAGCACGCGCGAGACGGTGCCGCGCGAGATGCCCGCCGCGGCGGCCACGTCGTGGATGGTGGGACGTCTTCTGGACACGCGCATCAGTTTTTCACGGCGCCGCTGGACAGGTCGGTCCGCCAGTACCGCTGCATGGTCAGGAACAACGCGACCAGCGGAATGATCGACAGCAGCGTGCCCGTGATGATCAGGTTGTACAGGGACGGCTGGTTGGCCCCGGCGGCGAGCATCGTGTACAGGCCCACCGTCATCGGGAACCTGTGGTCGTCGCCGAGCATGATGAACGGCAGCAGGAAGTTGTTCCAGATGGCGACGAACTGGAACAGGAAGATGGTGACCATCGCGGGCAGCATCAGCGGCAGGGCGACGTCGCGGGCGAGCCGTCCCTCGGTGGCGCCGTCGATACGCCCGGCCTCCAGCAGCGCGTCCGGGATCGCCGCGGCGGCGTAGACGCGGGCCAGGTAGACGCCGTAGGGGCTGAGGATCTGCGGCAGCAGCACCGACCAGTAGGTGTCGGCCAGCCCGGCCTTGGACAGCAGCAGGTACTGCGGGACGGCCAGCACGACCACGGGCACCAGGATGCCGCCGAGCAGCAGGTTGAACGCCAGGTCGCGGCCGGGGAAGCGGAACTTCG
Source organism: Sphaerisporangium rhizosphaerae (assembly GCF_042665155.1). Taxonomy (NCBI): domain Bacteria; kingdom Bacillati; phylum Actinomycetota; class Actinomycetes; order Streptosporangiales; family Streptosporangiaceae; genus Sphaerisporangium; species Sphaerisporangium rhizosphaerae. The sequence continues at coordinate 36,349 of NZ_JBHTCG010000041.1, forward strand.
CCAGCGCGTACCCCGAGACGGCCGACACCGCGGTGGACAGCAGCGCGCCGGCGCCGGCGTACAGGACGGTGTTCAGCATCCACAGCCAGAACACCCCGTCGCGGTAGGCGGCCAGGTCGGCCAGGTTGGACAGCAGGCCGGTGCCCGGCGCGAGCGTCGAGGTGGAGAACAGCTCGGCCGTGGACTTGCCGGCGGCGATCACCACCCAGCCCACCGGGAACAGGCAGTACAGCGCGCCGAGCACCAGCACGGCCGTCGGCACGGCGCCGAGCGGCCCGCGGCGCCGGCCGGAGGCGGCCCTCCTGCCGGCGGGCACGGCGGCGGTGGCCGGTGTCATGAGCCCTCCCTGAAGGCGCGGTCGCGCACCAGGCGCAGGAACCCGAACGAGAGCACCACCGAGATGGCGGCGATGACCACGGCGGTGGCCGCGGCCGAGTACAGGTCGCCGGTGACGAAGGCGTCCCGGTAGACCTTCATGAGCGGGCTCCAGGTCGTGCTGATGGTGTTGGTCAGCGGGCGCAGCGTCATCGGCTCGGTGAACACCTGGGCGGTGGCGATGACCGAGAACACGGTGGTGAGGACGATGGCGGGGGTCAGGATGGGCATCTTGATCCGCAGGGCGATCTGGGTCTCGCTCGCGCCGTCGATGCGGGCGGCCTCGTAGAACTCGCGCGGCACGGCCCGCAGCGTCGTGTACAGCACCAGCATGTTGAACCCGACGCCGCCCCACACGGCGATGTTGGCCATGGAGAAGGTGACGGTGCCCGCCCCGAGGAGGTTCACCTCGGCCCCGAGCGCCGACAGCGCGTCGTTGACCGGGCTGAGGCTCGGCAGATAGAGGAAGCCCCACAGCAGCGACGCCGCCACCCCCGGCACCGCGTACGGCAGGAAGATCGCGACGCGGGAGAAGCGGGCGAAGCGGACGTGCAGCGAGTCGAGCAGGAGCGCGAAGACCAGCGCCAGCCCGAGCATCACCACCAGCACCAGCGCGCCGTACACCAGCACGCGGGCCCACCCGGCCCACAGCTCGCCGTCGCCCAGCGCGGAGGCGTAGTTCTCCAGACCCGCGAAGATCTCCTTCTTGGCGCCCCTGCCGAGCCCGAGCCCCGAGACCTTGGTCCGGTGCAGGCTGAGATAGACGGTGTAGGCGATGGGCAGCGCCATGAACAGCACGAACAGCACCATCGCCGGGGCCAGGAACAGGTAGGGCGCGGCGCCCGCACGGTGGGTGCGGGCGCCTGCCGTCCGCCGGGGGCTCATGGGGCGATCTGGAACCCGGACTTGCGCATGTCGGCGACGGTCGCGTCCTGCATCGTGCGCACGGCACCGGAGAACGCGGATCCGTCCTGGACGGCCTTGTCGAAGGCGTCCTTGAAGGCGCTGTAGGTGACGTTGACGTCCGGCCCGAAGGTGAAGCCGCGCGCGGTGGCGCTGATCGCGGCGGCCGTCTTCCAGAAGTCGGGCTGGTTGCCGAAGTACTCGGGAGCCTTGGTCAGGGACGCCTGCCCCTTGGTGGCGGCCGGGTAGACCGCGCCCTGCTCCACCAGCAGTGCCAGGGCCGCCGGGTCGGTGTTGAGCCAGGTGGCGAACCGCACGGCCGCCGCCTTGCTGGGCGACTTCTCGGCGACGGCGGTGGAGGAGCCGCCCCAGAACCCGGTGTGCCGCTCGCCGGCGCTCCACTGCGGCAGCGGCGCGATCGCCCACTTGCCCTTGCCGTCGGGGGCGTTGCTGGACAGCACCCCTGGACCCCAGACGGCCGACGGCCAGGTGAGCAGCGTGCCGTCGTTGAGCGCCTTGTTCCACTCGGGGGTGAAGTACGGCTTGTCGCCGATCACGCCCTCTTTGACCAGGCCGCCCCAGTAGTCGGCGACCTTCAGGGTGGCCTCGTCGGCGATGTTCACCTTCCAGGACTCCCCGGCGATGGACCACCACTGGGCGCCCGCCTGCTGGGCCAGTCCCGCGAACGAGCCCGGGTCCTTGCTGGAGAAGGTGCCGAGCAGCACCTTGGGGTTCCTCTTGTGCACGGCGCGGGCCGCCTCGGCGTACTCCTCCCAGGTGGTGGGCACCTTCAGGCCGTACTTGGCGAACAGGTCCTCGCGGTAGTAGAGCATCATGGGCCCGCTGTCCTGCGGGATGGCGTAGACCGCGTCGGTGCCCAGGGTGACCAGCCCCCACAGGCCGTCGCCGAACGCGGCCTTCGCGGGCTCGGCCTCGGCCTTGATGTCGGCCACGGCGTCGGCGGCCACGAAGGAGGGCAGCATCTGGTACTCGGCCTGCACCAGGTCCGGCGGGTTGCCGGCCTTGGCGGCGGTGAGGAACTTGGCCGCCGCGTCGTCCCCGCCGGCCTGCTTGCTCACCGTGACCTGGATGTCGGGGTGGGCGGCGTTCCAGGCCTGGACGATCTTGTCCATGTTCGGGACCCAGGTCCAGTAGGTCAGCTTGACCGGCTGGGCCGGCCGGCCCGTTGCGCCGGACGACGCGGTGGGGGATCCGGTCTCGCCGGCCGTCCCTCCGGAGCATCCCGCGGCGAGCGCGGCGGCGAGCGCGACCGCCGCCACCGCCGAGAGCCGTCGTGTACCCATGCGTAGCTCCAAGTCCGAGATTCGGATGCCCACATGTCTGTGAACGTTCACAGAGTGAGAAAACCGATACGGCTCCGTCAAGGGCCGTTACGGGGTCGTTAAACAGCACTTCGGTCTGGCCGGTGCTTCCGGGTGACCCGCTCTTGGATTACTGTGCACGTTCACAGACAGAGATCGAGGGGGACCGATGCGGGGCATCGCCTACGGAGGGGACTACAACCCCGAGCAGTGGCCGGAGGAGACCCGCCGCGAGGATCTGCGGCTCATGCGCGAGGCCGGGGTGAACCTGGTCAACGTCGGGATCTTCGGCTGGGTGCTGATGGAGCCCGCGCCGGGCGCCTACGAGTTCGGCTGGCTGGACGAGATCGTCGACCGGTTGCACGCCTCCGGCGTCCAGGTCGGCCTCGGCACGCCCACCGCCGCCCCGCCCGCCTGGTTCTCCCGCCTGTACCCCTCCTCCCTGCCGGTCACGCGGGAGGGCCACCGCATCGGCGTGGGCGGCCGGGAGTCGGCCTGCCCCAGCTCACCCGAGTACCGCGAGGCGACCGCCGGGCTGGCCGCCGCGCTCGCCGAGCACTACGCCGGGCACCCGGCCCTCGCGCTGTGGCACGTGCACAACGAGTACGGCGCCCCGCTCGGCGAGTGCTACTGCGACAACAGCGTCGAGGCGTTCCGCCGCTGGCTCCGGCGGACCTACCAGGACCTGCCCGCGCTCAACGACGCCTGGGGCACCACCTTCTGGGGCCAGCGCTACACCGCCTGGGAGGAGATCGACGCCCCGCGGGCCAACCACACCGTGGTCAACCCGGCCCAGCGGCTGGACTTCATGCGCTTCACCTCCGACGAGCACCTGGACTGCTTCCGCCTCCAGCGCGACATCCTGCGGCGCCTCACCCCGTCGGTCCCGGTGACCACCAACTTCATGACCACCAACTGCAAGTCGATGGACTACTGGGCCTGGGCCCGTGAGGTGGACGTCGTCTCCAACGACCACTACCTGACGGCCGAGCGGCCCGACAACCACATCGACCTGGCCATGTCCGCCGACCTCGCCCGGTCGCTGGCCGGGGGACCGTGGATGCTGATGGAGCACTCCACCGGCGCGGTGAGCTGGCAGCCGCGCAACATCGCCAAGCGGCCCGGGGAGATGCGCCGCAACAGCCTCGCCCACGTGGCCCGGGGCTCGGACTCGGTGCTGTACTTCCAGTGGCGCGCCTCACGGTTCGGCGCCGAGAAGTTCCACTCGGCGATGGTCCCGCAGGCCGGCGCCGACTCGGGCGTGTGGCGCGACGTCGTCGGCCTCGGCGTCGACCTCGCCCGGCTCGGCGGCGTGCGCGGCGGGCGGGTGCGCGCCGAGGTCGCCATCGCGTGGGACTGGCAGTCGTGGTGGGCGCTGGAGCTGGAGTGGCGCCCGTCGGTCGACCTCGCCTACCGGGAGCGGGTGGACGCCTACTACCAGGCGCTGTGGCGCTCACACGTGACCGTCGACTTCGTCCACCCGGCCGCTGACCTGTCGGGATACCGGCTCGTGGTGGCGCCGAGCCTCTACCTGCTCACCGAGGCCGGGGCCAAGAACCTGCGCCGGTACGTCGAGGCGGGCGGCCACCTGTTCGTGTCCTACTTCTCCGGCATCGTGGACGAGCACGACGCCGTCCACGCCGGGCCGTACCCGGGGGCGCTGCGCGACGTGCTGGGCCTGTCGGTCGAGGAGTTCCACCCGCTGCGCGAGAACGAGACCGTCCCCCTGACGCCCGGGCGGGACCTGGCCGGGCGCGTCTGGTCCGAGCGCGTCCGCCCGGCCGGGGCCCGCGTGCTGTGGAGGTTCGCCGCAGGACCGGACGCCGGGCACCCCGCCTTCACCCGCCACGACCTCGGGGCCGGGGCCGCCTGGTACCTGGCCACCGGGGTCGCCGACCCGCGTCCCGCGCTGGCCGAGGCGCTGGACGCCGCGGGGGTCGAACGGCCGCGCGACCTGCCCGAGACCCTGGAGGTCGTCCGGCGGGCCGGGCACCTGTTCCTGATCAACCACGCCGATGAGCCGGTGACCGTCCCTGGCGTGACGGGCAGCGGCGTCCTGGACGGGGCGGAGTACGCCGGCGCCGCGACCGTCCCGGCCGGCGGGGTCACCGTCATCCGGGAACGCCGACCGGACCGGGGGCCGCGGCGATCTCGCCCGGAACCTGGACCGCGGGCAGGGTGAAGACGAAGCGGGTGCCCTCGCCGCGCTCGACGTCCAGGCGGATCTCCCCGCCGTGGTACTCGACGATCTTCTTGCAGAGGGCCAGCCCGATGCCGGTGCCCTCGTACTCCGCGCGGTTGTGCAGCCGCTGGAAGATCACGAAGATCTTGTCGGCGAACCGCGCCTCCACGCCGATGCCGTTGTCGGCCACCGCCACCTCCCACATGTCGCCAGCGCGCTCCGCGGTGATCTGGACCTGCGGCGGGCGGTCGGGGGAGCGGAACTTCATCGCGTTGCCGATGAGGTTCTGCCACAGCATGGCGAGCAGGGCGGGGTCGCCGACGACCTCGGGCAGCTCGGACCTGATCAAGACCGCGCCGGTGTCCTCGGTCAGCGACTCCAGGTTGGCCAGCGCCTGGTCGAGCGGCCGATCCAGCGGGACGGGCACCCGTTCGGCGTCGTCGCGTCCCACCCGGGAGAAGGTCAGCAGCTCGGCGATCAGCGACTGCATGCGCTTGGCGCCGTCCACCGCGAAGGCGATGTACTCGTTGGCGCGCTCGTCCAGCTTGTCGGCGTAGCGGCGCTGCAGGAGCTGGCAGAAGGCCGTCACCTTGCGCACCGGCTCCTGCAGGTCGTGCGAGGCGACGTAGGCGAACTGCTCCAGCTCGGAGTTGGAGCGGCGCAGCTCGTCGGCCTGCTCCTGCAGCAGCCGCTGGGCGTCGCGCGACACCCCCAGCGCCTCGGAGATGCGCCGCCGCATCGCGTCGACGTCGGAGGCCAGCGTCCTCAGGTCCTTCGGCCCCCGGATGTCGATCTCGTGGCCGAAGTCGCCGTCCGCGACCCGCCGCGCGGCCGTGCCCAGCCGGTCCAGGGGACCCAGCACCGCGTACCGGAGCAGGAGCGCCACCGCGATCAGCGTGATCACGAACATCACCAGCACGCCGGTGAGTACCGTGTTACGCCACATGCGCGCCTGGCCGATGTCGGCGGTGGCCCGCCGCTGCGCCAGCGTCAGGTTCCCCGTCTGCTCGTCCATGGCGGCCCTGATGCGGTCGAACAGGGCCTTGCCGTTCCCGACCTGTGCGGGGTCGGTCGTGCCCGGCCCTCGGGTGCGCACCGTCTCGATGGTGGGGCGGGCGTAGGCGGCGCGCCAGTCGCCGGCCCGCAGCTCGACGGCGTCGAGGTCGGCGAGCAGCGGGCTTCCGGCGAGCGAGCGCCGCAGCTCCGCGACCGCCGTCCGCTCGGTGACCTGGCCCTCGTCGAAGCCGTCGGCGAACTCCCGCCGCCCGCTGACGATGTAGCCGTGGACGCCGGCCTCCTGGTCCAGCAGGGCGCCGCGCAGGCGTTCGGCCCACAGCAGGCCGGGGGAGATCCGCGTGGTCATCTGGTCGAAGGTGGAGGTGCTGCGGCTCAGCGCCCAGGTGCCGAGCACCGCCGAGACCGCCAGCAGCACCGCCATGATCGCCAGCGTCATGGTGAACCAGGAACGTGTGCTCAGCCGGGGCTCTGCGGCGGCACGGCCCTCGCCGGAAACGCCCACGTGTCCTCCTTGCTCTATCGCCCAGCTGCCATGAACTTACCGAGGAATGCCTGGTCTAACCCGCCTTGCGGCACTTGTTGGCCGGTGTGATGTGCCGCCCGCCACTGTTATCCCATTGACGGAGTGAGTGCTCACTCCGTAGCTTGGGAGTCATGACAGAGACACGGCGCAGAGCGCCGGGGATGACACCGGAACAACGGCGCGACATGATCGTCAAGGCGGCGCTGCCGCTCGTCGCCGAGCACGGAGCCGCCGTGACCACCGCGCAGGTGGCCAGGGCGGCCGCCATCGGGGAGGCGACCATCTTCCGGGTGTTCGCCGACAAGGACGCGTTACTGGACGCCTGCGTGCTGCAGGCCCTCGATCCCGCCCATGCGCTGCGCGAGATCGCCGAGGTGCCGCTCGACCAGCCGCTCGCCGCCCGGCTGGCCGAGGCCGCCGAGGCCCTGCGGGCCCACCTCGACCGCATGGGAGCGGTCATCGGAGCCCTGCACGCCACCGGCAGGGCCGGCCGTCCCGCTCCCGGAGGCGACGCCGCCGGGGACGGGCGGCGAGGTGAAGGCGAGGCCGTCGCCGCCGCAGGACGGGGCGGGCCGGATGCCGGCCGGGGGAGAGGTGAGGCGGATGCCGCCGGGGCGGGGGATGGAGCGGGCGCCGCCGGCGGGGACGAGCCGGGCGCCGTCGAGGGGCGGGACCGTCCGGCCGGGACCTCGGGCAGGGAGGCGTCCGTCGCGCGGACCATCGCCGCCGTGGCCGAGCTGTTCGAGCCCGAGCGCGCCTCGCTGCGCCTGCCGCCCGAGCGGCTGGCGGCCATCTACCTGAGCATGCTGTACGCCCGTCCCGGGCTGGGCGGCGGCGACCGCGAACCGGTGCGCGCCCAGGAGCTCGCCGAGGTCTTCGTGCACGGCGCCCTGGCCTGAGCCGTTCACGCCGGTGAGAACGCCCGGCGCTCCGAGCCGTCCCCTGTCAGGAGACGGAGGGCTGGGCGGACTCCAGCAGCTCGAGGGCGAGGCCGAGCGCCGCGTCCTTGCGCTCGTCGTCGGAGAGCTTCTCGTCCTTCAGCACGAACCAGGCGGCGTGCAGCGTGAAGATCGCCATGGAGCACCGCAGCCGCTCGTCGACCTTGGCGCCCTCGTCCCACAGGACGCCGCTGAGGGTGGTCATGAGGTTGCGCATCTTGTCGAACTTCGGGTGGCCGCGCAGCGCCGTCTGGTTGCGCTCCATGAACCGCATGAACGCGTGGTGCTGGCCGCTGTAGACCTCGGCGGCGTAGCGCCGGATGAGCTCGCGCCGGCTCTCGATCGTCCGGGGCTGCTCCTTGGCCCAGGCGACCAGGCGTTCGATGGCCGCCTGCCGGTCCTCGGCGAGGCTCGCCACTATGTCGTCCTTGGTCTTGAAGTGGTAGTAAAGTGCCGCCTTGGTCACCCCGAGCAGCTCGGCGATCTCCCGCAGCGAGGTCGCCTCATAGCCCTGCTCGGTGAAGAGCTGCAAGGCGATCTCCTGGATGCGGGCCCGCGTGTCGGTGTGTGGCCTCATATGTCTTCAGACGCTCCCTGGTCCCCTATTTAACTTGACGGCCGGTAAGTAGGCACTCTACCTTGGGCAGTATAGTCACTAGCCGGTCGGCAAGTAAGTGACCGTTCACCAAGGGGGCGTAAAAGAATGACGGAGACCGAGGCCGAGGCAGTTCCCGGCCGTCGGCGGGAGGTCATGGTCGTCCTGCCGGGGCTGATGCTCGCGATGATCCTGGCGATGCTCGACAACATGATCGTCGGCACGGCGATGCCCCGCATCGTCGGCGAGCTCGGCGGCCTGACCCATCTCTCGTGGGTGGTCACCGCGTACGTCCTGGGGACCACCGTTTCCACCCCTATCTGGGGCAAGATCGGCGACCTTTACGGCCGCAAGACCATCTTCTTGTCGTCGATCGCGATCTTCATGGTCGGTTCGGCGTTGTGCGGCATGGCCGGGTCCGACCTGTTCGGCGGCACCGGCGACGGCATGATGGAGCTCATCGGCTTCCGCGCCCTTCAGGGCCTCGGCGCCGGCGGCCTGATGGTCAACGCCATGGCCATCATCGGCGACCTGGTGCCGCCCCGTGAGCGCGGCCGCTACCAGGGCATCATGGCCGCCATGATGTCGCTGGCGATGGTCGCCGGCCCGCTGGTCGGCGGGTTCATCACCGACCACCTCAACTGGCGCTGGGCCTTCTATGTGAACCTGCCCATCGGCGCCGTGGCGTTCATCCTGCTGGTCTTCCGGCTGCACCTGCCGAAGTACCGCACCGAGCACCGCATCGACTGGCTGGGCGCCGGCCTGCTCGGGGTGGGCATCACCGCCCTGGTCCTGATCACCACCTGGGGCGGCAACGAGTACGACTGGGGCTCCTGGCAGATCCTCGGCCTGGTGGCCGTCGCCGTGGTGTCGCTCGCGCTGTTCATCCCGGTCGAGCGCCGGGTCGCCGAGCCGATCATGCCGCTGCACGTGTTCCGCGACCGCAACTTCACGCTGATCTCGCTGATCGGCTTCCTGCTCGGCTTCGCGATGTTCGGCGTGATCAACTTCCTGCCGCTGTTCCAGCAGACCGTCCAGGGCGCCTCGGCGACCAACTCCGGCCTGCTGCTCCTGCCGATGATGGCGGCCATGATGGTGGTCTCGCTCTTCGTCGGCCAGGCGATCACCAAGACCGGCAAGTACAAGATCTTCCCGATCGCCGGCGGCGCCGTCATGGTCGTCGGCATGTGGCTGCTCTCGCTCATGGACGCCCACACCGCCCGCTGGGAGACCGGCCTGTTCATCGCCGTGCTCGGCCTCGGCATGGGCGGTCTGATGCAGACCACGATGCTGATCGCGCAGAACAGCGTCGAGCAGAAGGACCTGGGCGTGGCCAGCAGCGCCTCGACCTTCTTCCGCTCGATCGGCGGCTCCTTCGGTGTGTCGCTCTTCGGCGCCATCTTCAACAACCAGCTCACCTCCAACCTGACCGAGAAGCTCGGCCCGCAGGCGGCGCGGATGGCCGAGAGCGGCGGCGGCCGGCTCGACCCCGCGTCGCTGGCCCGGCTTCCCGCCCAGGTGCGCGAGGGCTTCCTGGACTCGCTGGCGTCCTCCATCTCCAGCATCTTCTTCTGGGCGATCTTCTTCGCCGTGCTGGTGCCGGTCCTGTCGGCCCTGATCAAGGAGATCCCGCTGCGCAGCGGGCCGTCCGCCCCCGGCGCCGGTCCCAAGGACGGCGACCAGACCCCGGCGGCGACGCCCGTGGCGGCGTTCGACTGACCCGGCGCGACGCCTGACGGCCGTGACCCCCGTGGGTCACGGCCGTCGGTACGTTCGGTGGGGGCGCGGAGGCGGGTGTCCGGACGCAGGCCCGCCTTCCGTCCGGCAGGAGTTGTGCTGGAGATTGCAACTTTTGTAGTGGTTCGTCGGCTTTCGTCGGGTAGGGGACTCGTGCCGGGGTGCGAGGACTGATCATGGCCCCTGGCTGACCCGACGACTCGGACGCGGAAGTTCGGCATGACGACACGAGACGGAAGACGCGTCGTGGTGGTGACCGGCGCCAGCGGAGGCATCGGACGGGCGACGGCCCGCCGCTTCGCCGCCAGGGGCGACGCGGTCGCGCTGCTCGCCCGCGGCGCCGACGGCCTGGAAGGCGCCGCCCGCGATGTGCGCGAGGCCGGAGGGGCGCCGCTGGCCATCGAGACGGACATGGCGGACCACGAACAGGTCGAGGCGGCGGCCGGCAGGTGCGAGAGCGAACTCGGCCCGATCGACGTCTGGGTGAACGTCGCCTTCTCCTCGGTCTTCGCCCCGTTCACGCAGGTCTCACCGGAGGAGTTCCGCCGGGCGACCGAGGTCACCTACCTCGGGTTCGTGAACGGCACCCGGGCCGCCCTCGAGCGGATGCTCCCCAGGAACAGGGGAGTGGTCGTCCAGGTCGGATCGGCGCTCGCCTACCGGGGCATCCCCCTGCAGTCGGTGTACTGCGGGGCCAAGCACGCCGTCCAGGGCTTCAACGAGGCGCTGCGGTGCGAACTGCTGCACGACAGGAGCAAGGTCAAGGTCACGATGGTTCAGATGCCGGCGGTCAACACCCCGCAGTTCGACTGGGTGCTGTCGCGGCTGCCCGGCCATCCGCAGCCGGTGCCGCCGATCTACCAGCCGGAGATCCCCGCCGACGCCATCGTCTACGCCGCCGACCACCCGCGCCGCCGGGAGTACTGGGTCGGAGGGTCGACGGCGGCGACGCTGATCGCCAACGCGGTGGTCCCCGGCGTCCTGGACCGCTATCTGGCCTGGAAGGGCTACTCCTCCCAGCAGACCTCCAAGGTGACCCGCCGGTTGCCGCCCAACCTCTGGCGGCCCGCGGACGCGCCCCCGAACACCGATCAGGGGGCGCACGGCTCCTTCGACCGCAGGGCCAAGAGCCGCAGCGTCCAGGTGTGGGCCTCCCAGCACCACGCGACCCTGGCCGCGGCCCTGGCGGTGGCCGCCGGCGTCACCGCCCTCGCCTGGCGGGCCGCGCGCCGTTAGCGGGCGAAGCGCTGCGGCTCGCGTCCTCGCAGGGCCGCGGGCAGGGGGAGTCCGGCGTCGCGCAGTTCCCGCACCCGCCGCACGGCCGCTCCGACCTCGCGTGCGACCAGCAGGGCGACGAGCCAGGAGATGCCGGCCGAGGTGAGGCAGAGCGTGCAGAAGGTGCCGGTGAGGATGGGCTGGGCGATCACCAGGCCGACGCCGGTCAGGGCCAGCACGGCGGCCGTCAGGCCGAGCAGCACCACGATCCAGGGCCGGTCGTGCCAGCGCCGCCGTCCGCCCGACAGTTCCAGCACCGCCTCCACCAGATAGGCGGCGGCGCCGAGGGTCGCGTCCGACACCGGGAGCACGCGGGAGACGGCGGAGGTGAGCACCTTGCGGGAGCCGTCCCCGAAGATGGGGTCCCACACGGAGTGCACCACTCCGTACTGGAACAGCGCCAGATAGACCGATATGGCGCACCCGCACAGGGCGAGGGCGGCGACCGGGATTCTGCTGCGGAAAGAACTCGGACCTTCGGGCACGCCGAGGCCCCTACCCGTGCCGGGGCCGGGCAAGCCCCGCGCCTTCCTCCCGGCCGGCGTCCCGTGTGGGGAATGGGCGGGGAATGGGCGGGAAAGGCACGGAGCTTTCCCGGATGCGCGCGCCGCCACGTCCACGCCGACTCGCGACCGGTCGGCGCGGCGTGATTTCTTGTGCCCGCGACGGTGCCCGTTTCCTTTCGGGGGGAAATCGCTCCACCGGCCGGCGTGGATCCTGGAATTCACCCCTGCGAACCATGTGTCGCCGCCATTAGTCTTGGCGGCCGACAACACGGATTTACAAGGGGTGGTATGTCCAGTAAGCAGATATTCATCAAATTCGCTATCCTTGGTGTCGCCGTCGCCTCGCCCACGCCGCTCGCCGTGGCCGGCGCCTTCGCCCAGTCCGCCGCCGCTCCCTCTCGCGCCGCCCACGCCCGTCCGGCGGACGTGACCCGGCAGAGCGTCATCGACCGGGCCAAGACCTGGAACCCGGGCACCCCGCAGCGGGTGCCGTACAGCCAGGGCAAGTACCACAACGGCTACCGCACCGACTGCTCCGGCTACGCCTCGATGGCGCTCGGGCTGAGCGCTCCGGGCCTGAACACCGTGGCCCTCGCCTCGCCGGGCGCGAGCAGCCCGATCGCGATGTCCGAGCTGCTCACCGGCGACCTGGTCATCGACGCCATCGGCGACAACAACAACCGGCACGTCGTGATCTTCGAGCAGTGGGCGAACCCCGGGCGCACGTCCTACTGGGCCTACGAGCAGCGCGGCGGCTACGGAACCGACCATCGCGTCCTCACCTACGGCCTGCGGCCGGGCAGCGAGTTCCACGCCCGCCGGCCCCGGGTTTTCGGCGGCGGCGGGACCCCGTCGCCCGGTGGCAAGGTCTGGGTCGACACCTTCGCCGACGCGACGGGCTACCGCGAGCCGAACACCGGCGACCCGCAGGGCACGCTCGACAAGGGCACCAACTACGTCTACTGCCGCGTCCGGGGCGCCGAAGTCCGGCACGGGTCCGCGTTCAACCACTGGTGGCTGCGCACCGACCTCGACCGGACGAACCCCGGTAAGAACGGCCGCGGCGCCTACGTTTCCGCCTATTATCTCGCCAAATGGGGCAACGACGAGGCGAAGGACAATAACGGCAGAGATATCCCGAACTGCTGAGCATTCCGTGAACACCGCGTATTCACCGGGTTGACCGGCGGCGTCGCTCGATAACGGAGAGAAGAGGTGGACGGCGGCAGAACGTCCCGCCGGTCGAATGACCGGCGGGACGTTTTCCGTGCCGGCGCCGCCTGCCTCGGGGGGAGGAGGCCGCGCCGTCGGCGGGTTCCCGGGTCAGCGGGTCCACTGCGGGTCGCGGCCGAGGTAGCGCAGCAGCTCGGCGGTGGCGTCGTCGGCCGGGTGCGGGTCGAGGGCGGGGGCGTAGGCGAAGCCGCGCAGCGGCTCGGCGAGGACGCGGGCCACCGGCAGCAGGCGCTCGGACAGCTCGGCGTCCAGAGGCGACGGACGGCCGGTGGCGACCGCGATGTCCCAGGCGTGCACGGCGGCGTCCAGCGCGGCGGCGCCGACGGCGACCTCGGCGGGCAGCGCGCCCTGCGGCAGCGGCGTCGGTACGGCCTCCGCGCCGGGCGCCACGGTGGCGAATCCCCGTGCCGCGACCTCCAGGGCGCTTTCGAGCAGGTCCTTCGGGGCGCCGGGGGCCTGCGCCGCCGGGGCGAACGGGTTCTCCTTCGGGCCGCCGGCACCGGTGATCGCGGCGGCGTAGGCGCGCTGGTCGCCGGCGGCGTGCCGCAGCACCTGCGCCACGTTCCACTGCTCGCACGGGGTCTTGGCGGCCCAGTCGGCCTCGGCGGCCTCGGCGATGGTCGTGCGCAGCGCGTTGTGGGCCTGCTCAAGCAGCGACCAAGACGTGGTGGTCATGCGAAACCTCCGAGTTGAAGCGGAACGGATCGTTCTGTTCAAACTATATCGGAACGGAGCCTTCCGTTCAAGCTAGAATGGACGCATGGAGCCCACGACAGCAGGCATGAGGGGACGCAAGGCCGAGGCCGCCCGCAACGACCGCACGATCCTCGACGCCGCGCGAGCGGTGTTCGTCGCCGACCCCAAAGCGCCGATCTCGGCGGTGGCGCACGAGGCGGGCGTCGGCGTCGGCGCCCTGTACCGGCGCTACGCCGGCAAGGAGGAGCTGCTGCGCACCCTCTGCGAGGACGGCCTGCGCCGGTTCACGGCGATCGCCGAGTCCGCGCTGGCGAGCGACGGCGACGCGTGGGAGGCCTTCGCCACGTTCCTGCGCGAGGTCGTCGACTCCGACGTGCACTCGCTGACCGTGCACCTGGCCGGCACGTTCACCCCTACGCGGGAGATGCACGAGCTGGCCGCGCACGCCGGCTCGCTCTCCGGGCGCGTCGTGGACCGGGCCAAGGCCGCCGGCGCGCTACGGCCGGACGTGGTCGCCGAGGACATTCCGATGATCTTCGACCAGATCACCGCGGTCCGTGCCGGCGACGCCGATCGCACCGCCGTGCTGCGCCACCGCTATCTGACCCTGCTGCTGGACGGGCTGCGCGCCGGCGCGCCGGCCACCCCGCTGCCCGCCTCCGCGCCGACCGGCGAGGAGCTCGGACGGCGCTGGCGGCACGCCGAGTCATCCCGCTCCTCGCAGCCCCCGCCCCGCCGCTGACCGGATCCTCGGGTGCGCCTCTGGCCCGCCGGGACCGGGACGCCTGACCGGGTCGTTTCCGGCCGGATGCGCTTCCTCGGGGTGATCACGTCGGGGGAGGCCGGTCGTGTCCGCCCGCGTGACGCCGACGGCGCGTACTTTGTCGCATTTGTGCTCTTTTGATGTGGTATGTACCTTGTTGGGAAGCGGTATGCGTGCCGATGGTCCCACGCCGTCGTGCCCGTTGCCGTCCGTTGCCCACATCGCGCGTACCCGGCGGGACGGCGTCCCGCCGCGGAGACACGCCCGCCTCATCCACACCTCGCGGAACCGGGGACCCCCTTCGCGGAGTGAATCGGAGCACCGGCCCTCGAAGGGACGGACCCACAGGGCACTTCCGCCCGAACCCATCAGCCGACCCGGTAGGCGCGTGGAAGCAAGGAGCGAGCCCTTCATGCCCATCGACCGGCTTTCCTCGATCTTCTCCCACCTCAAGAACCGGCTGGACCTGTCCGGCGCGCGCCTCTACTCCGCCATGGCGGGGGTGATCGTGGCCGTGCTCGCCATCGTGGCGGCCGTCGTGGTGACCGGCCCGGCGGACGCCGCCCCCAGCAGCGCCTCCTCGGAGCGCCCCTACGGTCAGGACGTGTCCGCCTACGAGTCCGACCACGACTGGAACGCCAGCCAGGCGCAGTTCGGCATCATCAAGGCCACCGAGGGCCTGACCTTCCGCGACTCCGCGTTCGCCCGCCACTGGGCCGAACTCGGCAAGAAGGGCATCGTGCGCGGCGCCTACCACTACGGTCACCCCGGCAACGACCCCATCGCCGAGGCCGACCACTTCCTGTCGGTGGTGGACGCCCAGCCCGCCGAGACCGGCGACCTGCTCGTGCTGGACCTGGAGACCAGCGACGGCCGGTCGGTCGCGCAGGTCAACGCCTGGGCCAAGACCTGGCTGGCCCACGTGAAGGACGAGACCGGCGTCACCCCGCTGTTCTACAGCGGCTGGAACTTCGCCGACACCTACGGCCACGGCCTGGCCGAGTACCCCTTGTGGGTGGCCTACTACGGCAGGGAAAAGGGCGACGTCACCCCGCCCGCCGACTGGAAGAGCTGGGCGATCCACCAGTACACCGACGTCCCCATCGACCAGAACGTCTCCGCGCTGACCACCGGCCAGTTGCGCGCGCTCGGCCGCCCCTGAGCGACGGCGCCTCGGCGGAACCGGCAGGACCGGCAGGACCGGCAGGACCGGGAGGATCTCCCGGGCGGGCGCGGGTAGTAGCGTCTGCTCATGCGACTCGGCGTTCTCGACATCGGCTCGAACACGGTGCACCTGCTGGTGGTGGACGCCCACAGGGGCGCGCAGCCGCTGCCCGCCTACTCGCACAAGGTCGAGTTGCGGCTGGCCGAGCACCTGCACGACGGCGACGTCCTGTCCCCCGAGGGTGAGCGCGAGCTGCGCCGCTTCGTCGAGGACTCGCTGCGCATCGCCGAGGACAAGGGGGTGGAGGACATCATGGCCTTCGCCACCTCGGCCGTGCGGGAGGCCGCCAACGGCGAGGAGGTCCTGGACCGCCTGCGGGCCGCCACCGAGATCGACGTGCAGGTGCTGTCCGGGCAGGACGAGGCGCGGCTGACGTTCCTGGCGGTGCGGCGCTGGTTCGGCTGGTCCTCCGGGCGGCTGCTGGTCCTGGACATCGGCGGCGGCTCCCTGGAGATCGCCTCCGGCATGGAGGAGGAGCCCGACGTGGCGATCTCGCTCCCGCTGGGCGCCGGGCGGATGACCCGCCAGTGGTTCACCGGCGCCCCGCCCCCCGCCGAGGAGGTGCGTGGCATGCGCCGGCAGGTGCGCGCGCAGATCGGCAGGGTGGTGGGCGATGTGGTGAAGTACGGGCACGCCGACCACGCGGTCGCCACGTCCAAGACCTTCAAGCAGCTCGCGCGCATCGCCGGCGCCGCGCCCTCCAGCGAGGGGTCCTATGTGAAGCGGGTGCTGCGCCAGGATGACCTCTCCCACTGGACCGGGCGCCTGGCCACGATGGACAACGCCCAGCGGGCCGGCCTGCCGGGCGTCTCCGCCGGTCGCGCCCCGCAACTGCTCGCCGGGGCGATCGTGGCCGACGCGACGATGGACCTGTTCGAGGTCCCCGAGGTGGAGATCTGCCCGTGGGCCCTGCGCGAAGGGGTGATCCTGCGCCGCCTGGACACCATGCCCGGCGCCTGAGGTCCGCGATCACGGCCGCCGGGGTCACCGTGCCCGGCCGTGTGCGCGATCGCTCCGCGCACACGGGAGAATCGATACGTCCACCTGCGTGATGAAACGTGTGACCATGCCCGTCCCGGGCACGGTGTCCACCGCGGCGGCACAAAAGGAGGAACGGCGATGATGGCGCTCATCGGAGCGGTCTACACGCTGCTGGTCGTCCTGGCGCTGATGGGACTCGCTCTGGTGCTGATCGCCGTGATGGGGCTGATCTCGCTGGCGCTGCTCGCCTCGACCACCAGCCCCGAGCCCGAACTGGGCGCCGACGGCCGCCCGGTCCCCCGCACCCCGGCCGCCGCCCCCGAGCCGTCCGAGACCCCCGAGCCGTCCAAGGCTCCCCGCCCGTCCGACACCCCTGCGCCCTCCGAGGCTCCCACGCCGTCCGACGCCGCTCCCAGGCCGTCGAAGGCTTCTGGGCCGTCCAAGGCTCCCCGGCCCTCCGCGATTACTGAGCCGTCCGAGGCTCCGAGGCCGGCCAAGGCCCCTGAGCCGCCCGCCCGCGGTCCGGTGCCCGGCGTCCCCGGGCGCGGCGCCGGGGGAGGGGGGACGACGCCGGACGCCGGAGCCGGCAGGACGGGGCGGGAGGGCGGGCAGCGGCTGTTGTGGCCGTTCGGGATGCCCCGGCCGGGATGGGTGCCGCACGGAGTGGCCTACGCGCGCGACGCATGGCTTTATCCGCTCCGTCGCTACGGCGAAACCGCTCAAAAGCTGATAGGACGGTAGTCGCGCTAGATCATCTGGAGGATCGCCATGCGGACAAGACCCCCATTCCGCGCCGACCATGTCGGCAGCCTGCTCCGTCCCGCCGCCCTGCTGGAGGCGCGCGAGGCCTTCGCCGCCGGCGCCATCCCCGCCGAGCGGCTCAGAGAGGTCGAGGACGAGGCGATCCGCGAGGTGGTGCGGGCCCAGGAGGAGGTGGGCCTGCGCTCGGCGACCGACGGCGAGTTCCGCCGGGCGTCCTGGCACATGGACTTCATCTACCGGCTCGGCGGCATCGGCCAGGCCGCCGACGAGCGCATCAACGTGCAGTTCCGCAACGAGCAGGGGGTCATCGAGTTCGCCCCCGCCGCGCTGCGCGTCCACGACCGGGTGCGCCTGGACGAGACGATCTTCGGCGACGACTTCGCGTTCCTGCGCCAGCAGGCGACCACGGCCACCCCCAAGCTGACCATCCCCTCGCCCAACATGGTCCACTACCGCGGCGGGCGCGCCTCCGTCGACCCGGCGGTGTACGGCGACATGGAGGCGTTCTGGAGCGACCTCAGCGCCGCCTACGCCGAGGAGGTCCGCCGGCTGGCCGCGCTCGGCTGCACCTACCTGCAGTTCGACGACACCAGCCTCGCCTACCTCAACGACCCCTCGCAGCGCGCCGAGATCGCCGAGCGCGGGGACGACGCCGAGCACCTGCATTTGCGGTACATCAAGCAGATCAACGACGCCCTCGCCGGCAAGCCCGAAGGGCTGTCGGTCACCACGCACATGTGCCGCGGCAACTTCCGCTCCTCGTGGGTGGCCTCGGGCGGCTACGACTTCGTGGCCGAGGCCCTGTTCGGCGAGCTGGCCGTGGACGGCTTCTTCCTGGAGTTCGACGACGAGCGCTCGGGCGGGTTCGAGCCGCTGCGGTTCGTGCCCAAGGGCAAGGCGGTGGTCCTCGGCCTGGTCACCACCAAGCGCGGCGCGCTGGAGTCGAAGGACGACCTGAAGCGGCGGGTCGAGGAGGCGGCCAAGTACATCGACGCCGACCAGCTCTGCCTGTCGCCGCAGTGCGGGTTCTCCTCGACGGTGGAGGGCAACTCCCTGACCAGGGAGGAGCAGTTCGCCAAGCTCCGCCTGATCGTGGAGACCGCCGAGGAGATCTGGGGCTCCTGACCGCCCCGGCGGCCGCGAACGGCCGGCGCCCGCGACGGACGCCGGCCGCGTCTCCCACCGCCTGGTCCGCCGCGTGTGCCGGCCGCCCGCGTCGGCGGCCCGCGTCGGCCGCCCGCCGGGACGGCGGGGAGGTCACAGCTCCTTGAGGAAGCCGCCGTCCACCGCGAAGTCGGCGCCGGTGGTGCTCGCCGAGCGCGGGGAGGCCAGCAGCGCCACCATGTCGGCGACCTCCCGCGGCTCGACGAGCCGGCCGGTGACCAGCTTCATCATCTGCGGCGCGACGGTGTCCATCACGGTGTCGCGGTCGGTGCCGGCCTGCGCGGCGATGATGTCGGCCGCGCCGCCCTCCTCGGTCCACCACGCGGTGCGCACCGGCCCGGGGGAGACGGTGTTCACCCGGACGCCCCGCGGGCCGTACTCCTCCGACAACGCCTTGGTCAGCGTGTTGAGCCCCGCCTTGGCCGCGTTGTAGTCCACGTTCATCGGCGCCGGCTGGCGGGCGCCGCCGGAGGAGACGGTGACGATCGCGCCGCCGCCCCGGGCGACCAGATGCGGGATCGCCGCCCGGATGGCCCTGACCGCCGCGAACAGGTTGAACTCGAACATCTCCCGCCAGTCGGCGTCGGTCGGCCCCTCGAAGGAGAAGCGCGGCAGGCGGGCGCCGGGGGGCGGGCCGCCGGCGTTGTTGACCAGGATGTCCAGTCCGCCGAACCGTTCGACGGCATGGGCGACCACCTGCGCGGGAGCGCCGGGGTCCATCAGGTCGGCCGCGACGTGCGCGAGGCGGGGCCCGGCCAGCTCCTCCAGCTCCGGGCCGCTCTTGCGGGAGGCGGCCACGACGCGGGCCCCCTCCTCCAGCAGGACGCGGACGACCGCCAGGCCGATCCCCTTGGAGGCGCCGGTGACGACGGCGACCTTGCCGGAAAGCTGCAGATCCACGATGAGATTCCCTTCGTCGGTGTGACGCCCACGAAGGTAGTTCGAACGCCCGTGCGAGGACCGGCGGCGATCGGCCCTGTCATGCGAGCGGCTTCCGGACCTCGCGTTCGCGCCGGAGGCGGCGGGCGCCGGCGCGCCGCCCGCCCACGCAGGGCCGCCCATTCACGCAGGGCCGTCAGCGGAGCGGGGCCGCCTCCACCCGGTGCTTCGACAGGTGGGCGAGCACGGCCTGGTTGGCCTCCCAGCCGTCGGGGAACTTCACCGGCACGTTGAGCTGCACCGTCTCGGCGGAGGGATGGGCGTCCAGCAGTTCGGGGATGCCCGCGCGGGCGACGACGACGCACGCGTGCCGGTGCCGCGAGGTCAGCACGCACAGCCGTCCGGACTCCAGGTGGAAGGCGGTGGCGTCCCTGCGTCCCGACAGCGGGTGCAGGATGATCGTGACGTCGTACTCGCGGCCCTGCAGCCGGTTGGCGGTGTCCACGGTGACGCCCTCGGGCAGGCCCGCCGCCTGGATCGCCGCCACCTGGTCGCGGTGGGCGGCGCCGACGGCGACCCGGTCGGGGGTCACCGGCCGCTCGCCGCGCTCGGAGAAGGCGACCGGCGCGCGTTGCAGCAGCCGGGTGGCCAGCACGGCCACCGCCTGGACGGCCTCGGCGTCGGTGCGCACCGTGTGCCGGCTCGGCAGCTCGTACAGCGCCCACCCCGACCGCGCCGCCTCCTCCAGAGCGTGGTCGTAGGCGGTGCGCATGCCGTCGGCGGTGTACGCCAGCCGCCGTTCGCCGGGCGCGGTGCCCGCCCGGAATCCGGTGAACGGGTAGAACGCCTCCGACACCACCGGCGCCGCCGAGGCGGGCAGCCGCCAGGACACCGGCAGCCGGTGCACCGGCAGGTCCGGGTTGTGCCGCAGCAGCACCGCCACCGCGCTCTGCAACGGGTCCCAGGACAGCCCGGCCCAGCGCTCGCCGTCCACGACCGAGAACGGGTCGAGCTGGCCGGGGTCGCCGACGAACAGCGCCCGCTCGAACAGCCCGGCGACGCGCAGCAGCTTGTCCGAGCGCATCTGGTAGGCCTCGTCCACGATCGCCCACGGCCAGGTGCGCCCGCCCGCCCAGGCCCACTTGTCCGCCGTGGCGACCACGACGGCCGGGTCGCCGAGGTCGGGCAGTTTCGTGCCGATGGCCGCCTTGCCCTCGACGCGCCGCGGCACGGCGTAGTCGGCGGCGGACAATCGGCCGACCGACAGGCCCGGGTGCTCCTCGGCCAGCCGGACGATCAGGTCGTCCACCTGCTCGTTGGTCTGCGCGACGATCATCAGGGGGTCGCCGGTGGCGGCCAGGTGGCCCGCCGCGCGCACCACCAGGGTGGACTTGCCCGCGCCGGGCGGGGAGTCGACGACCACGCCGCGATGCCGGGGCAGATCGGCCAGGACCGCGTCCACGACCTGCGCGGCCTCCTGCGCGGGCGGCTTCGCCGTGCTCATGACCATTCCTCGTCGGGTTCCTCATCGGAGGGCGGCTCGTACTCGGGCGGGGGACCGCCGTGCGTCCACGGGGTCTCCTCGGGCGGGGGCAGGGCGGCGGGCGGCTGGAAGTCGTCCAGGAGGGCGGCGTAGCACACCCGCTCGCCGGCGCCGGGCACCGCGCCGGGCGTCGCGGCCATGCCCCGCCCCATCCCCTTGACGATCTTCAGCGTGACGTGCTCGCCGTCGATCGCGACCAGCTCGGCCTGCTGGCCGCGCCGTTCGGGCGTGCCGAGCCGCGTGCCGGGGGCCAGGCGCACCGGGTCGGTGGTGCGCACGGTGACCAGCGGCCGGAGCTTGCGCCCCCGCCCCTCCCCCTCGGTGCGCTCAGGGTCGGCGTGGGCGACCGTGCCGGTGAACGCCTCGCCGGTCAGCCGGTACCCCGCCATGACCAGCGGGTCGTCGTAGGCGCGCTGGGCGTCGTAGGAGGCCTGGGCCCGCTCCATGCGGGCCAGCCGCGAGGCGGCGCCGACGGCCCCGTCGCGTCTGGGCTGCGGCGGGGCGCCCTCGGCGAGCTGGGCGGCGAAGGAGGTGAACGCCGCCCGGTCGGCCTCCCAGCGGCCCGCGCAGCCCGGCCCCGCGGGCAGCGCCGCGAGCAGGCCGACGGCCCGCCACATCAGCCGCCAGGTCGGCTCGAGCTGGGAGCGCACCGCCTCGCGCACCCGGGCCTCGGCGTGCTCGGTGCGGGTCTCCTCGTAGGCGCGGATGGCCGGAGCGAGCACCTCGGCGTCGAAGCCGGGGTCGCTGGCGGGGCCCGCGGGCGGCCAGATCAGCGGGTCCTCCGCCTGCCTGGCGGCGGCCGCGCCGGTCATGCCGGGCGGCGGGTCGATCCAGCCGATCAGCGAGGCGAGGTTGGCGTCCTCCAAGGCGCTCTGCCCGGTCGCCCAGTGCAGCGACAGCGCCTCGGTGGCCGCCGGCATCAGCGACGAGCCGGGGTGGCGGCCGCGCTGGGCCAGGAAGGTGAGCCACCGTCCGAGCAGCGGCACCGACGCGTGGACGGCGTAGGGCCCCTCGGCGCGGCGGAAGCGGGTCGAGCGGCCGAGCAACTGCACGAACGCCGCCGCGCCCCGGTTGGGGACGATGAGCTGCGGGGCGTCGACGCACCGCTCGTAGGGCTCGGCGCCGCGCCGCTCCACCGTCTCGGTGTCCTTCTGCAGGCTCTCGATGTAGGGGAGCAGGAGTTCGGCCAGCTCGGCGGCGAAGGCGAACCGCAGGTCGCGGTCGCGCGGCTGCGGCACCACCAGCAGCCGCGGGTGGGCGGGGTCGGTGCCGGCCATCGCGGCCAGCGGCGCCGCCGCCTCGCCCGCCAGCCGCAGCGGGATGAGCACCATGGGACGCTCGGACAGGTGGACGTGGCGCACGGTGGCCAGCCGCTGCGCCGTCCCGTCGCGCAGCGCCCGCAGCCGTGCCAGGGCCGCCAGCGTGCTCACCGGGACTCCGCCCGGCCGGTCACCGAGCCGCCCTTGGGAGCGGGGATGCTCACGAGACCTCCGCGTAGATGCGGTCGGCCAGCCGGAGCAGGCGGGCGATCTCCTCCTGGCCCTCGCCCGGTGGGAGCGAGCCGTCGGCCAGGCCGAGCGCCTCCGGCACGGTGGCGACCCCGCCGAGCGCGTCGCGCACCTGCCGCCCGAGCAGGTCGGTGGACCCCTCGGCCGTGGCCTCGTCCCGGCAGAACAGGCACAGGTCGCAGGTGGACAGGCAGTCGGGCGCGTACCGGGCGCCGACGCCGCGCACCGCCTCGCGCAGCTCCGCCACCGGGCGGGTGGGCGCCCCGTCGGCGTCGCGCGCGAGGTCGAAGGTCAGCCCGGGCGGCAGCGCGTCCACGATGCTCCCGACGCGGGTCATGCGGGCGAGCTGGCGGCGCAGCACGGCGAGCTGTCGGCGGACGTCCACCAGCGTCGCGGACGGCCGGTTGGCGAAGTTCTCCGGGCACACCAGGACGACCTCGTGCGACACCCGGCCGGGGTCGTGGCCGAGCTCCTGGAGCATGTTCCTCAGCGCGAGCACGTACACCGCGGCCTGGCGGGCGGCCGCCGCGACCTTGTCCGGCTCGGCCTGCCCGTCGACGACCGCGAAGGACTTGATCTCGATGATGTGGAACCGGCCGCCGAGCTGGAAGGCCACCACGTCCGGCTCCAGGTAGGCGCTCTGCCCGGCGATCTCCAGCCGCAGCAGCGGGTGGTCGTACAGGGTGCCGGCGTCGTCGCGGTCGCGCGCCGCCCGGTCGAGCAGGCCGCGGGTGTGGGAGTGGCGCAGGTGCGCGGAGGGGTTGCCGCCGACGTCGCCGAGGTCGGTGTAGGCGGCCTGCGCGATGGGCAGGCCGAGCAGTTCGCGCAGCATCCTCAGCAGTTCGGCGCAGCCGCTCTCTTTGACCAGCGCCTCGAACGCGTTGCCCCGGGTGATGGCGAACGGCGACTGGCCGAAGGGCGCGGGGAAGCCGAGATGGGTCGCCGTCGCGTCCTTGTCGATGCCCGCGGCGTCCAGCACGGCGCGGCGCGCGCACCCGGGGTTGGCCGCCAGCGCGGCGATGGCCCGCGCGTCGTGGGGACGCGGCGGCACCGGGCCGCGCAGCCTGTCGAGTGGATCCACCTCACGCCTCTCTTTCCTCACGCCGTGGCCACCCGCAACGTCGCGCCTCCGAACAGCCGCTCGGCGTCGGCGAGCCGCTCGCGGGCCCGGCCGGCGATCTCGGCGCGCGCGGCGGCGTCCGCGGCCGCGTGCACCTCCAGCTCGGCGCGGGCCGCCCGGACGACGTCGGCCGGCTCGGGCCCGTCGAAGCCCTCCCCGAACGGGCCCGCGGGCGTCAGGACGTCCACCGGCGGCAGGCCCCGCGTACGCGGCCCGCCGCCGGCGCCGGGGATGTTGTGCGCCAGCCGCGCCAGCAGACGCCGGGCGCCCGGCGGGGCGTGCCCGCCGGCGCCGGCGCTCCGCTCGACATGCTCGGCCACCCGGATCGCCGTGGTCAGGAAGTCCACGCGCGGGCTCAGCGGGCCGATCACCCGCCGCTCGAGCGGCCAGGTGCTGACCGCGAGCAGCCCCCGGGAGGCCGACAGCCGGTCGGTGAGCGCGGCGCACAGGTAGTACGGCCGGGTGAACGGCGCGCCCCGGAATGAGCGCTCCTCGTCGCGGCGCAGGCTCGTGAGCTGGGAGCCGCGGAGCGAGCCGGCGCGCAGCGCGGTGTGCACGGCGACGACCACCCGGGCCGCGGCGGGCACGCCGAGCAGGGTGAGCGCCTGGTGGACCTGCTCGCGGATGGGCAGCAGCGAGCCGGGGGCCGGTTCGCCGCCGGGCGCCTCGTCGTCGGCCAGGGCCTGGTCCCAGGCCTGCTCGGCCCGGCGCAGCTCGGCGCGCAGCGATCTGGCCAGGACGTTCTCGCGGGCGCGCACGGCCCGCCTGATCTCGCGGCGCAGCGCGTCGATGCGCCGCTCGAGATCGTCCAGCCTTTCACTCACGCCCGGAGCGTACCAGTGGTTCCCTGGAGTTCCAGGGATTTCCCGCATTCACCCGTGACCGGCGTGGCGTGAGCGGTCACCGGCCTCGCGGTCGGCGAAGCGGTGACCGGGTTCGCACCCCGCGCCGCGATGGCGCTCCCGCCGGCCGCTGCCCGTGCCCGCGATGTCCCTGCCCGATGTCCTGCCCGATGTGCCTGCCCGATGTGCCTGTCGCGGCCGGAGTCCGGCCGCGACAGGCATGGTGAGCCGAGTCCGTGCCCGGCTGCGGACCGCGCCGGGGAGCGCCGAGGAAGCGCGGCGGGCACGGGCTCAGCTCAGCGGGCGGAAGTAGGCGCCCGGACGCTCGTCGCCGAGGCGGGCGCCCACGCAGCGGTAGATCCGCACGCCCTCCTTGAACGCCTCCGGGCTGGGCGGGAGCGCCGAGACCATCCACTTGCCGGCGGCGATGTTCCTGGCCGCCCCGTACCTGGATCGCAGCAGCACCGGCAGCGAGCACAGCTTCTTCACCACCGGGTGCTTCTCCAGTTCCGACAGATCGGCGGTCACCCCGTCAGGTGGCAGCGGGGCGACGGCGAAGGTCTCCCACGTGTGCGCCTCCTCGCAGCCCCGGCGCTTGATCGACACGTCACCGGTGATCACCACCATGCCGCCCCAGCACTCCGCCTCGCGTCCGCAGGCCGCGTTCGCGCCCGGGACGGCCGCCGCCGCGCAGGAGACGGTGGTGGTCGCCACCCTCCCGAACGCGCCGCCCGCCGGCGCGCCGGTAGAGGCGGGCGAAGCGGCCGCCGGAGTGCCGGCCGCGCCGCTCGGCCCTGACGGCGTCGTGGCGCCCGGGTCGCGGCCCTCCCAGATCATGATGGCCGTCCCGGCGGTGAGCAGCAGCGCGAACACGCCCGCCACCGCCAGGTACAAGCCCGTCTGCGCGTGCTGCTTCGGCGGAGGCATCGTCGCCAGCGCGTCACGTCCGCGCGCCACGGAAGCGTCCGCCCGGCCGCGTGGCCCGGACGCGTCGGCCCGTCCACGAGAGCCGGGCACGTCGGCCCTGCCGCCCGGTCCGGCGACATGCGCTCTCCAGCCGGGACCGCTCTGCCCCGTTCCTCCCGGAGGACCGCCGTGCTCCGTCCCGGCCGGACCGCTCTGCGCGTCCCATCGCCGGGCCCCGGATCCGCCGTTCGGCCCGGTCGCCTCCATCCTCCTGCCGTCCGGACCGGTGGCCTCCGCGCGCATCCCCGGCCCGGTCATCTCCGGCCTGCCGGACGGGCCTGTCCCCCCGTCCGGGACGCCGGGCACGGGCGGGCCCGGACGGGCGCCCGGACCGTACGAGGGGGACGGCCGTCCGCCCGGGGCCGAGTGGGGCAGGGAAGTGCCGTGTCCCGTAGGCGCCGCGCCACGGGCGCCGGTGGACGGCAGGAGCCTCGCGGGGAGCGCCGAAAGGCCGTCCCGCAGGGCCGCCGCCGAGGGGATGCGCAGCCGCGGGTCGGTCGCCATCCCGGCGCGGAGTACGGCGGTCAGCTCGGCCGGCACGCCGGGGATCTCCGGGATCGGCCGCCGGTGCATCGCCATGATCATCGCGAGGTTCACCACGCCACCCTCGGGGAAGCGCGGCGGCCTGCCGCTCAGCAGGGCGTACAGGGTGGCCGCCAGCGAGTACACATCCCCGGCCGGACTCGGCGCGGCCAACTCGAACGCCTCCGGCGGCCCGAAGGCCGGGGTGAGCGACTCGCGCGTCACCGACATGTCGCCGTCGGCGTGCGCGGCGGCGGCCAGCCCGAAATCGGTCAGCGCCACCAGGCCGTACCCGTTGACCAGGATGTTGGCCGGCTTGACGTCGCGGTGCAGCACCCCGGCCGCGTGCGCGGCGGCCAGCGCGTCGCCGATGCGCACGCCGATGTCGCGCACCTCCGCCGGGCTCAGCGGACCCTCCGCGCGCAGCCGGTCGGCCAGCGACCCGCCCGGGCACAGCTCCAGCACCATGTACGGGCGCCCGTCGGTGAGCACCCCGGCGTCGTACACGTCGGCGACGTGGGGGTGGCCCGACAGGGCCCCGGCCGAGCTGACCTCGCGCATGAACCGGCGCCGGTCGCGCTCGGAGAGCAGCACCCGGTTGTCGACCTTGAGGGCCACCTCGCGGCGCACGGCCAGCTGCCGGGCGCGGTACACCACGCCGAAGCCGCCCTGCCCGAGGACCCCGACCACCTCGTAGCCCGGCACCTCCGGTGCTCCAGGCTCGGCCACCTTCCACCTCCAGCAAGGTCAGAGAGCGGCACACTATCGGAATGATCCATGCCATATCGGCCAGGTATCACGCTGTGGTACGCGACAGGGGACCGGGCGCGTCCGGCGGGACGCCCGCCGGACGGGTTCCCCCGGCAGCGGTACGTGACGGTGAAGTGGCCCTATGCTTTCCGGCATGGCGACCGTGGCGGGCAACGTCGGGCGAGATCCGGACCGGCGCCGGGCGCTGCTGGACGCCGCCGACCGGGTGATCCGCCGTGAAGGCCCGCACGCCTCGATGGCCGCGATCGCCGCTGAGGCGGGCATCACCAAGCCGATCCTCTATCGCCACTTCGGCGACAAGAGCGGCCTGTACCAGGCGCTGGCCGACCGCCACGTGCGCAGTGTCGTCAAGCTGCTGCGGCCGCGGTTCGCCGAGGCCGGCGCGGGCCTGCGCGTCCGCGCCCGGGCCACCATCGAGACCTACCTGGACATGATCTCGGCCAACCTCGACCTCTACCGCTTCCTGTTCCACCGCGCCGGCGCCGAGGACAGCCGCACCCACACCCACATGGCGGCCATCGTCCGCAACCTGGGCGAGGAGCTCGGCGCGGTCATCGCCGCCGACGGCACCGTCACCGACCCGGTGCGCGCCCAGATCCTGGGCCACGCCTTCGTCGGCATGGTCCAGACCACCGGCGACTGGTGGCTCGAACACCCCGAGGTAGACCGCTCCCAGGTCGTCGACACCCTCACCACCGCCGTCCTCGCCACACTGACCAGCACCTTCCGCGAGCCGTCCGGCGCAGGCACGGCGGCCGAGGACACGGACGACTCCGACTCCGCCGACCCGGCGACCACCGGCCGTTCCGGCTGAGAAGCGTGCGCACGCGCGAGCCGGCCTGGCGGGCGCAGGACCACTTCGCGGACATGCCCGGCCTCCGTGGAGGGCCGGGCATGCGGTCGCGGAGATCGGGTGTTCAGTGGGAGCCGGTGAGTTCCACCTCGTGGACGCGGGGGTCGCCTTCGTCGGCGTAGTACTCCGACGGCTTGGTGGCGTCGGGGCCGTCGGCCAGGTTGGCGGCGCGGGCGATCAGGGTGCCGGCGACCGCGACGAGGACGTTGACCAGCAGGGCCAGGAAGCCCGCGTAGACCGTCATCTTGGTGTCCAGGCCGAGGTTCGCCAGCGGGTAGGCCGAGCCGCCGAAGTGGGCGTGCTTGGTCGCCGGGTTGGAGATGCTGTAGAGCATCAGCATTCCGGCGGCCATGCCCGCCACCCAGCCGGCGATCAGGCCGCCCCGGTGGAACCACCGGGTGTACAGGCCGAGCGCCACCGACGGCAGGGTCTGCAGGATGATCACGCCGCCGATGAGCTGCAGGTCGATGGAGAACTGCGGGTCGATCAGCAGGATGACGAGCACCGCGCCGACCTTGACCACCAGCGAGGCGATCTTGCTGACCCTCGCTTCCTGGGCATCGGTGGCGTCCCGCTTGATGTACTCCTTGTAGATGTTGCGGGTGAACAGGTTCGCCGCGGCGATCGACATGATGGCGGCGGGGACGAGAGCGCCGATGCCGATGGCGGCGTAGGTCACGCCGGCGAACCAGTCGGGGAACATCTTGTCGAACAGCTGCGGCACGATCGTGTTGACGTCGGCCTTGCCGTTGGCCGTGATCGGCTTGATCCCCGCCGCGATGGCCATGTAGCCGAGCAGGGCGATCAGGCCGAGCAGCAGGCTGTAGGCCGGCAGCGCGGACATGTTCCGCTTGATCACGCCGCGGTTGCGCGCCGCCAGGACGCCCGTGACGCTGTGCGGGTACAGGAACAGCGCCATGGCCGACCCGAGCGCCAGCGTGACGTACTGCAGCTGGTTGTTGGGGTTCAGCAGGGTGCCGTCGCCGGGCGCCGGGGTGGCGGCGAACTTCGCCTGGGCCGCGTCGAAGATCGAGCTCCAGCCGCCGAGCCGGGTGGGGATGTAGAAGACGGCCACCAGGATCACCAGGTAGATCAGCGAGTCCTTGACGAACGCGATGAGCGCGGGCGCGCGCAGCCCCGACTGGTAGGTGTAGGCGGCCAGGATCGCGAAGGCGATGATCAGCGGCAGGTCGCCGGTGACGCCCATCGTCTTCAGCACCGCCTCGATGCCGACCAGCTGCAGCGCGATGTAGGGCATCGTCGCCACCAGGCCGGTGATCGCGATCAGCAGCGCCAGGGTGGGGGAGCCGAAGCGGGCGCGCACGAAGTCGGCCGGGGTCACCATGCCGTGCACGTGCGCGACCGACCACAGCCGGGCCAGGAGCAGGAACACCAGGGGGTAGGTCACGATCGTGTACGGCAGGGCGAAGAAGCCGGTGGCCCCGGCGCCGAACAGCAGCGCGGGGACGGCCACGAACGTGTAGGCGGTGTAAAGGTCGCCGCCCACCAGGAACCAGGTGACCCACGAGCCGAACTTGCGGCCGCCCAGCCCCCACTCGTCCAGGCTCGCCAGGTTGTCCGGCCGCCGCCAGCGGGCCGCGACGAACCCCATGCCGCTCACGACCAGGAACAGGACGGCGAAGACGACGATCTCGGTGACGTGGCCGCTCATCGCCTGTCCCTCCTCTTGCCCGTCTGGTACACGATGGTCGTGGCGGAGACGCCGAGGATGATGAAGGCCAGCTGCAGCCAGTAGAACAGCGGGAACCCGAACAGGCGCGGCTCGTCCGCGTTGTACAAAGCGGGGATCAGCGGTATCACGATGGGCACGAGAAGCAGCCAGTTCCACGGGCTGCGATCGCCGCGGACCGGGCGCTGATCGCTAGGTGGCGTGGTCAACGCACTCTCCTAGGGAGAAGAGAGACGTGACTAGCCTGATGGGGCTAGTCATTCGGTTGACCGGTAAGCGTAATTACGCCGGGCGGTCGCGCGGATCACGAATCGCCGAACGGACTTGTTGGCGCGCCGAGTGGTGACAACCTGTCAGGCGGTCCGGTCGGCGGTGGTTCGAGGCGGGTGACGGAAAGCCGGGTTGTGACCGATATCCCGGCTTCGGCCCAGGTACACCGGCTTCCGGCCCGGCCGGCGGTGACCGCCGCCATGACGCGCCGAGTACGGCATGGCGCGGGCCGGGGGAGGGGGCCGGGCGGAGGTGTGGCGCCGAAAGGGGATCGGCTAATACTCCAGTGACCTTTTGAGATCAGCGTTGGGATCTCCGCTGGTAGTGGGATCGTCTGGCTTGATGCTGGTGTCGACGGCGCCACCGTGACCAGCGCAGGATCTCCTGGATCTGCCGGTGCGGCGTC
>NZ_JBHTCG010000042.1:0-63477 GCF_042665155.1 Sphaerisporangium rhizosphaerae
TCCGGGCGCTGAACTCCATCGGCTACGACGGGCCGATCTCGGTGGAATGGGAGGACGCGGGCATGGACCGCCTGGCCGGCGCCCCCGAGGCCCTGGCCTACGTCCGCGGCCTCAACGCCATCACCCCGCCCACCGCCGCCTTCGACGCCGCCTTCTCCTCAGACTGACCCGCCCTCCGGGCACGCCTTCGGCGACGCCACCGGCCGGTGGCGCCGCCGAGGGGGAGGGGATCAGTCGAAGACGACGATCTGGCGGAGCACCTCGCCGGACCGCAGGGCGGCGACGGCGTCGTTGAGGTCGGCGAGCTTGATCCGCGAACTGATCATGCTCTCCAGGTCGAGCTTCCCGGCCTTCCACAACTCGGCGAAGAACGGGAAGTCGTGGCGCACGTCGCTGCCCCCGTACAGCGAGCTGAGCAGGTTCTTGCCCTCGAACAGGAGGCTGAACGCCGACAGCGGCACCGTGTCGTCCATGGCGCCGGCCCCGACCACGATGACGTCCCCGCCCCGGCGGGTGGCCTGCCAGGCCGACATGATCGACGCCGACTTGCCGACCACCTCGAAGCCGTAGTCGAACCCGCGTCCCCCTGTCAGCTCACCGATGGCGCCCATGAGCTGGTCGGGGGTGCAGGCGTGCGTCGCGCCGACCTTCTTGGCCAGGGCGTGCTTGGACTCGAGCGGGTCCACCGCCAGGATCGTCGTCGCGCCCGACACCCGGGCCCCCTGGATGACCGACAGGCCCACGCCGCCGCACCCGATCACGGCCACGCTGGAGCCCGGACGGACCTTCGCGGTGTTGATCGCCGCGCCGACGCCCGTGGTGATGCCGCAGCCGATCAGCGCCGCCACCTCGTACGGCACCTCCGGGTCGACCTTGATCGCGCCCTGCCAGGGGACGACGATCTCCTCGGCCCACGTGCCACAGCCGGCCATGCCGAACGCGGAGCTCTCGCCGCCGTAGCGGAACCGCGCCAGCGTGAAGCTCTCCATGACGTAGGTCATGCACAGGTACGGCTGGCCGACCAGGCAGTTGGGGCAGGTGCCGCAGGCCGGCGTCCAGTTGATGATCACGTGGTCGCCGGGCTGGACGGTGGTGACGTGGTCCCCGACCTCCACGACCTCGCCCGCGCCCTCGTGTCCCGGGATCACCGGCAGGGGCATCGGCAGCACGCCGGTCAGCACCGACAGGTCCGAGTGGCAGACGCCGGTGGCCTTGATCCTCACCCGGACGTCCGTCGGCCCCACCGGGGTGAGGGTGAAGTCGTCGCGGATGTCGAGTTTGTCGTCACCGACGGCGTGCAGCAGGGCGGCTCGCATGGGGGGACCTCCTTGAGGTTCGGCCTACTCGTCCTCGAGGGAGAGCGCGGCCTTGGGACAGGATCGGACCGCGTGGCGCACGCGGTCGAGCATCTCCGGCGGGGGCTCGGGGAGCAGAACGTGCAGGTTGTCGTCGTCGTCCACTTCGAAGACCTCGGGGGCCAGTCCCATGCAGACCGCGTTGGCCTCGCAGACGTCGTAGTCGACCTTGATTTTCATCGGAGCCTTCCTCGCAATACGGACCCTTCACAGCCGAGATTAGGCCGTGGCGGGCGCCGAAAGCTTGCGATGGTCCCAGGAAACCACCCGGGTCGGCTCGACGATGTAGGCGACGCGCTTGCGGCCGGTGTGCTCGACGTACCCGCGAAGCTCCGGAGTCACGTCGGCGTCGGTCAGTCCTGTCATGCGCTTGGTGATGTCCATGCCGATGTCCAGGACGGCCTCCGGCTCGGTGACCAGGCGCGTCGTGCCGTACAGCAGGACGCCCCGCAGCTCGGCGTAGTCGTCGCCGGCCTCGACCAGGCAGGACGCGCGAGGGTCGCGGGCGAGGTTGCGCGTCTTCTGGGCCTTGCCATAGGTCCAGAACGTCAGCCGGCCCTCGGTGAGCCCGTAGAACATCGTCACCATGTGCGGCGTCCCGTCCGCGTTGATCGTCCCGAGCTGGAACTTCCGCGACTCCCGCAGGAACGCCTCCACCTCGTCATCGGACATCACTATGCGAGCACGCTGGTTCACCCAGGAAGTAGAACACGTTCCACCGCACCCGACAAGGGCCCGACGGAACATTGTTCGGATCGCCCGCCGGTCACCCCCAACGGTGCCTACCTCCAGGCCGCGACGACGTCGTCCGGCCCCCACACCAGGTCCAGATCCAGCCCGGAAACGACCCCCGACAGGGACACCGCGACGAGCCCGCCCGAGTCGTGGCCGGGGATCTGGGCGGCGGACTCACGAAGCCGGTGCAGGTCATGGGCGTCGAAGGCCGTGCCCAGCCACTTGATCGAACCGGCGAAGCGCACATGACGTGCGACCGGCGCCCGGTCGGCGCCCACGAGGTCCACCTCCGGGTCGAAGCGCCGGTTCCACCACCCTCCCACCGCCTCCACGTCGTCCCACGGAAGGCGCTCGGCCGCGGCGGCCATCGTCAGCGCCTCCCGGATCACCGGCTCGACCGCGCGACCGCGCAGTGAGGACCAGCGGCGTTCGACGAGCTTGACCGCGGCGTCCAACTGGCCGCGTCGCGACCTTTCGGCGGCGGCGCGCAGAACCCCGAGATACAGGCGCAGGTTGTGATCGGCCACCCGGTAGAGGGGGGGCTTGCCCGGCTGCGTCGACAAGGGCTCCTCAACGGCCAGCACGCGCTTCTCTTCGGTCAGGCGGCGCAGGAGGGGGGAAACAGAGCCGGAGGCCAGAGCGCCCTGGCGTCCCCCGGCCGTCGCCGCGATGTTCGCCTGTGTCCTTTCCCCGCTGCCCACCGCCTCCAGGACCCGGCGGGCCTGATCAGGCGTGGGGAACTCGGCGAGCAAGGACGCCTCGGGGACGTTGAAGAGCGGGGAGGCCGGATCGGCGCACTCCTGCCGGATGAACTCCAGGGCGGGGGTGCCGTGCGGCCAGGCGCGGAGGATGCCCGGCAGACCGCCGGAGGTGAGATAGGCGTCGATGGCGTCGGCGCCGCTCAGCCCGAGCGCGTCGGCGGTCTCGGCGGGGTTCAGCGGCCCGAGGACCATGGCGTCCGCCCGGCCGAAGAACGGACGGTCGTAGGCGGTGAAGCGCTCCATCATGTGCAGATCGCTGCCGAGCAGCAGCAACAGGACCGGCCGGTCGCTCAGCAGCCTGTCCCACGCCGTCTGCAAGGCGCCGTCGAACAACTCGTCCTGCTCGGCCAGCCACGGCACCTCGTCGATCACCACGACCGACGGGTGATCGGGAAGCGTCGTCGAAAGGATGCGGAACGCGTCGGGCCAGTTGCCGGCGCCCGCCTGGGGCACGGCCTCGGGTCGGGCGGGCAACGGGGACTCACGCAGTTCGGCGCAGAAGGCGTCGACGGACTCGACCGGAGACATGCCCTTGGTGGCGGTGAAGAAGAAGTAGGGCACCTGCGCGCGATCGCAGAACTCCTGCACCAGCCGTGATTTGCCGACCTGGCGGCGCCCCCGGATCGCGACCGCGGCGCCGGCGCCCGTGGCCCGTACGCGCTCCAGTCGCTTCCCCAGAGCTCCCAGCTCCGCCCCGCGCCCGACGAACGCCGTCCTCGGCATGCCCCTCCTATGTAGATGCCATCTACGTAGATGCACCCTACCTTGAGGACGCCCTGGCCAGTGGGAGTGCGATGGGGCTGCCTCCTCGGCCATACGTCCGAGCCTGAGAGCACGCCGACAAGTCGGCGGCGGTTGAGCCGGCGGCCGCCGACGGCGGTCTCGCCGTCTGGGGGCGCTTCCCGATGCCCTACCATTTGCACCGGAAATGCACTAAAAGAACGGTTTGTCCGGTGAACTCCCACTTCTTCGACCTGCTGGCGGGCTGTCACCTGCGCCTGGTCGGCACCCCGCTGGTAGGCCCCGATACCACGGCGCGCTGGCTGTACGAGGACGCGCCCTTCGGGGTGCTGGCACACGACGCTGGGGACGACCCCCGCTTCACCTACGCGAACCTCGCCGCCCAGCGATGCTTCGAATACGACTGGGAGGAGTTCGTCGGCATGCCCTCCCGCCTGTCGGCGGAACCCGACCGGCGGGAGGACCGCCAGTGGCTCCTGGACGCCGTCCACCGCGACGGCTTCGCGACCGGTTACCGGGGACAGCGCATCGCCAAGTCCGGACGCCGCTTCTGGATCGAGAACGTGACGATGTGGAACCTGGTGGAAGACGGAGTCCTCGTGGGCCAGGCGGCATCCTTCCAACACTGCCAAGACGCCTGACGCCCGCCACGGTGAACCCGGGCGGCGTCGCTTCCCGTCGAGCGGACCGCCCACCTGGCGACCGCTACGGCGGGCCCGGCGGCGTCGCACTCCCGTCGAGCGGACCGCCCACCTGGCGACCGCTACGGCGGGCCCGGCGGCGTCGCACTCCCGTCGAGCGGAGCGTGTGGCCCCGCTCGTCACGCCGCGACCGTCGCCGCCGGAGGCGGTGAGGTCGGGTGGGCGCGGCATTCAAGAGTGGCGGCATGGGCAACGGGTGGGTCCACCACCCTGACCAGCGTCACGAATGTTCTTGATAGTGCATGGTCGCATGGTCGAGCGGGATGTGACCCGACCATGCGAGGTTACGGCGTGAGGGTCAGGGGCCCAGGGTGCCGGAGCGTACGCCTTGGAGGAAGGCGGCGAACTCGAGGGAGGGGACGAACAGGACGGCGGGGCCTTGCACCTTGCTGTCCCGGATGCCGACCGTCGACCCGGTGTCCAGTCTGGCCACCTCAACGCAGTTGCCGCCGTTGTTGCTGTACTTACTCTTGCGCCATTCGGGACTGAACGGATCGGTCTGTAACCGAGAGCGGAGAACACTCATGGGTCATCACGCTTCCTTCGCCGCTTGAGCGATCAGACCTCGGCTGCGATCGGGATCGAGGGCCTTCGCTCGCAGGTGGTTGAAGACCAGGTTATATCGATCAATCGCAGAAGGCTCCTCTAGATACAGGCTGCCTACTTGGTTCTCCACGTAGACGACATCCGGATCGGGAGCCTCGGGGAAGGCAAGGATGACGAACCCGCCGTCCATGGCCGGATGCGGTCCAGCGGTGAACGGGAGGATCTGCACCGTGATGTTCGGCCGTTCCGACATGCCGGTCAGATGATCTAGTTGTGCCCGCATGGTGAGGCCAGTCCCGATGGGGCGACGGAGCGCGGCTTCGTTCATGATGACCCAGAGGCGGAAGGGGTCGGGGGCCGTAAGGCGCGCCTGTCTGGCCATCCGGAAGTCGATCTTCCGGTCGATCTCCTCCTGGCTCGTGGCCATCGGAGCCGTGCTGATGTAGGCCCGGTAGTAGTCCGGCGTCTGCAAGAGGCCGGGCACCAGTTCTGGGTCGTAGCTGCGCAGCTCCGCGGCTTCGGCTTCGAGGCCGACGAAGATCTGGAACCACTCGGGGATCACGTCGCCGTAGGTGTGCCACCAGCCGCGCTGTCGTGCCTGCCGGGCCAGGACGAGGAGCTCTTCCCTGGCCGTGCCCTGGACGTCGTAGACATCGAGGAGGGCGCGCAGGTCGATGGGGCGGATGCGCCGTCGTCCCGTTTCGATGCGGCTGATCCAGGAAGGGTCGATCTCCAGCTTCTCGGCGATGGTCTCGGCGGTCAGTCCCGCCTCCTTGCGCAGGCGGCGAAGCTCGGCGGCGAGTCTTCTCCGCCTGACGGTGGGGCTGCTTCCAGCGGTCAACGCTGTCACCTCACAGCGGTCGGACGGTCCCGGAGGGAGTTCCACAAGGACACAGATGGATGAGTGGGAAGTTGTTTTTGGCACCTTGCCAATACGGCTTCGTGACAGTCAGTATGTTAGCCGCGACCGAACGTGACCGTCTTGCCGTTCGCAGTATCGGCCGTTATGGAGGGGTCGCAAGGTGGCAGCATCTCCCGCGCCGCAAGAACAACAGTTCATTCATCTGGTACGGCTCGCTTGGGACCTGCGGAAACGGGGGCTCGGGGTGGCCATCGAGGTGCCGAGCCGGGAACAGCCCGTTCTGCTGCTTGCCCGGATGCCCGGCCCGGTGAGGATCATGGCCGTCGCGCTCGACGGCAGGTGGTTCTTCACCTGGGGGCGCGGGCGCGCCCACCGGGTCCGGGCGCTGGCGGACGACGCGGCCGACCGGGTCTGGGAGGTGGCGCAGTGAGGACGGTCGGGTTGCTCGGCGGCGTCCATCTGCCAGGCCGGGTGATCTCGGTGCCGGTGGCGCGGGCCTTCGTGCGCGAGCTGCTGGGGGCGGCGGGATGGGCCGAAGTCGACGACGTGCTGTTGCTGGTCAGCGAACTGGTGACCAACGCCGTTCGGTACTCGGACTCCGGTCGCCGCCCGAACGGGCTCGTCGCGTTGACGGTCACCGACAACGGCCACTCCCTGCGCGTCGACGTGCTGGACGAGGGATCGCGGGACGGTGCGCCATGCGTCCGGGAGGCCGGCTCCGAGAGCGACAACGGCCGGGGGCTGTGGCTGGTCGAGCACATCGCCTCCGCCTGGGGCGTGCGGGAGGACGAGACCGGCCGTACCGTCTGGTTCGAGGTGAGCGCCCCCGGTTGACGTGGCTCTTCCGGTCGGTCAAAGGTGTGGGCCCGGGCGCGGAGTCGTGATGGGCCTCCGGGTGCGTGGTGCGTGCGTGGTGTGGTGCGCAGCCGACCTGGGCGCGCCCGCCTCCGGCGGTGATCATCGCGGTGCCGGCCGCGGCCATGATCGGCACAGGATGCGCCCCCACCCCCCCACCCGAGAGAGGCTCACTGGAACATTATTCGGTGGGGTTTGGGTGGGGAAGGGGGGCACCTTTCAGGCGGCTGCGGTGTTGATAGATAGGGTGCATCCGCATTGGCCGCACATAGAGGAAAAATCATGACTCACGTGTCCATGCCGGCGGACCTGCGTCACGTGGCCGAGCGCGCGAAGGGCTTCATGCCCTCCAACGAGGGCCAGGCCCTCTTCGAGACCGCGTACACGTACGGATCCCTCGGTCCCATCTGCGAGATCGGCACCTACTGCGGCAAGTCGGCCATCTACCTCGGCGCCGCCGCCCGGCAGGTCGGGTCGGTCGTCTTCACCGTCGACCACCACCGCGGCTCGGAGGAGATCCAGCCCGGCTGGGCCCACCACGACCCCACCCTGATGGACCCGCGGTTCGGGAAGATGGACTCGCTGCCCTTCTTCCGGGCGGCCATCGCCAAGGCCGGGCTGGAGGAGGAGGTCATCGCCGTCGTGGGACGGTCGGAGACGGTGGCCCGTTACTGGAACACCCGCCTGGCGATGCTGTTCATCGACGGAGGGCACTCCGAGGGGCCGGTGACCAGCGATTACGAGGGCTGGGCGCCGCACGTCATGGTGGGCGGGGCCCTGGTGTTCCACGACATTTACCCCGACCCCGCCGACGGCGGCCAGGCTCCGCTCCGCGTCTTCGAGCGCGCGCTGGCCTCCGGCGACTTCAAGGAGGTCGCGGCCGAGGGCTCGCTGCGCGTGCTCCAGCGCGTCGGCTTCTCCGCCTGACGAACAGGACGAACAGGACGAACAGGACGGAGAGGCGACGAGGTGGCGGCGTCAGCGCCCTCCCGCGCCACGGACGGACTCCCGTGCGCTGAGGTCGGGACGTCGGTGACCGAGGCCTGAGCTCAGGACTCGGCGGGAGCGTCGGGGGCCGGGGCGCCGGTGTAGGCGGCCGTGGTGCGCGCGGCCGCGGCGCGGGCCTTGGCCTCGTCGGTGCCGGCGGCGATGTCGGCGTCGGCCCAGCGGTCGCTGCTGAGCGCCGTGAAGGTCTTGCCCTCCTCGGAGGCCGCCCAGGCCGCTCCGGCCGCGAGGTCGACGGGCTGCCCGCTGGACAGGTGCAGGGCCAGGCCGACCAGGCCCATGTCCCAGCCGATGCCGACCGCGCCGGGGCCGAACTGCTCCCAGTGGTCTTCGGGCAGGGCGATGTGCTCCAGCTCGAACCGGGTGCGGCCGTCGCCCTCGGGGGTCAGGCGGACCTCGATCCAGCTCACGTTGCCGCCGAACTCCCAGGTGGCAGAGAAGCCCTTCGGCGGGTCGCAGCGCTCGACGACGCCGCCCGCGTTGCCCTCGAACTGGTAGCGGCCGTGCAGGCGCAGGTCGCCGGAGACGGGCAGGAACCACCGGGCGATGCGCTCGGGGTCGGTGCAGGCCTCCCACAGCTCTTCCACGGTGGTGTCGTAGGTCTGGGCGATGGTGACGGTGACGGCCTCGCCGGCCTCGATCACACGGGAGCCGACCTGCCGCCGGACGGCGTTGATCTGCTGGTTGACGTCGATCATCGGGTATCTCCTTGCCTTGGTTCTTGGTCTGGGCCGCGGAGCCGGCGTTCGCGCTTGCCGCGGGCCACCTCTGTCGCCAGCGCGTCCAGATGCGGAGTCCAGTAGCGCCGGAAGCGGTCGAGCCATGCGTCGATGTCGCGAAGCGGGTCGAGGTTGACCGCGTAGAGGCGGCGGGCGCCCTCGGGGCGCACCGTCGCGAACCCGCCGTCGCGCAGCACCCGCAGGTGCTGTGAGACGGCCGGCTGTGAGATGCCGAACTCATCCTGGATGACCGCGCTCACCGCGCCGGAGGTCTTCTCTCCGTCGGCGAGCAGCAGCTCCAGGATCCTGCGGCGCACCGGGTCGCCGAGCACATCGAACGCATGCACGAGTAATGTGTATCAGCCATGCCTTATATAAGGCAAGTCTTCAATATGGCGGCGAGCCCCCGGGCGCAGGCGTCACGGTTCCCCGGACCGCCTTTCGGCGGCGGTCAGGTGCGGCTGGAGGCGGGGGAGCAGCCGCAGGCGTCGGGGTCGATCACCGGGACGGCGAAGCGGCCCGCGTCGCGGAACAGCGAGGACGCCGGTGTGGCGCCCGAGAGGGCGTCGGCGGCCAGGACGACCGCGGCGGCGGTGTAGGCGGACTGCTCGTGCGGGAACCATGCCCCGTTCACGAACTGCCAGCCGGTCCAGTACGAGCCGTCGTCGTGCCGCAGGTGCTGCATGTCGCGGTAGACGGCGAGGGCCCGCTCCCGCTCGCCGGCCGCGTCCAGCGCGAGCGCCAGCTCGCACGACTCGGCTCCGGTCACCCACGGCTGGTCGGACACGCACCGGATGCCGAGGCCGGGGACGACGAAGGTGTCCCACTCCTCCTCCAGCCGCACCAGCGCGTCGGTCCCGCGCACCGCGCCGCCCAGCACGGGGTAGTACCAGTCCATCGAGAAGCGGCTCTTGTCGGCGAACGCCTCGGGGTGGGCGGCCAGCACGTGTCCGAGCCGGTCGGCGGCGAGCTCCCAGTCGGGCTGGGGGTCGCCCAGGTGCTCGCCGAGCAGCACGCCGCAGCGCAGTCCCTGGTAGATCGACGAGCACCCGGTCAGCAGGGCGTACTGCGCGGGGACTCCGGCGGCCGAGCGCTCCCAGACGATCTCCCCGCGGGCCGTCTGCAGGCCGACGACGAAGTCCAGCGCCTTCCTGA
Source organism: Sphaerisporangium rhizosphaerae (assembly GCF_042665155.1). Taxonomy (NCBI): domain Bacteria; kingdom Bacillati; phylum Actinomycetota; class Actinomycetes; order Streptosporangiales; family Streptosporangiaceae; genus Sphaerisporangium; species Sphaerisporangium rhizosphaerae. Next base: position 9,436 of record NZ_JBHTCG010000042.1, read on the forward strand.
CGACCGGCCACATCGCGCGGGCGAAGTGCTCGTCCCCGGTGACCAGCAGCTCGTGGCGCACGCCCACGGCGAGGTACGCGGCGTGGTTGCTCTCGCCGTTCGCCTCGGTGGCCGCGCCGCGCACCATCTTCATCGGCCAGGAGCCGTCGTCGCGCTGGCGCCGCGCCAGCCAGTCGTAGCCCTTCCTGGCCTCGGCGGTGAGCCCGGCGGCGCTCATGGCCATCAGGCACTCGACGTGGTTCCAGGCGTCGACGTGCCCTTCCGGCCACGGCACGCCGCCGTCAGGCTGCTGGACGGCGGCGATGCTGCGCGCGGTCGCGAGGACCTGTTCTGCGGTGATGATGCCCGGTACCGCCGGGACGGCGCCCGTCGAGACCGGTTCGGTCATGCCGGCTTCCGGACGTAGACCACCACGCTCTTGCCGATCAGGGGGTTGAGCAGGGACTCGGCGACCCGGGTCAGCGGCGGGCGCTTCATGATGTCCCACACCAGCAGCTCGTGGTAGGCCTTGGCCAGCGGGTGGTCGTCGTCGTTCACGCCGACCGCGCACTTGATCCACCAGTACGGCGAGTGCAGGCCGTGGGCGTGGTGGTGCGGGCCCACCACGAAGCCCGTCGACTTGAGCTTGGCGGTGAGCTCGGCCAGCGTGTAGATGCGGACGTGGCCGCCGGGCGCGGTGTGGTAGTCCTCCGACAGCGCCCAGCAGATGCGCTCGGGCAGGAAGCTCGGCACGGTGATCGCCGCCCGGCCGCCCGGCTTGAGCACCCGCAGGATCTCGCGCATCGCCGTCATGTCGTCGGGGATGTGCTCCAGCACCTCGGCCGCGATCACCCGGTCGAAGGAGGCGTCCGGGAAGGGCATGGCCAGCGCGTCGCCGGTCACCGTCTCGGCGGTGGCCTCGGCGGGCACCTCGCCGGCCTTGTCCATGGCGGCGAACATGTTCGCGACGCCTTCCAGCTCGGCCGCGTCCTGGTCGAAGGCCACCACGTCGGCGCCGCGGCGCAGCACCTCGAAGGCGTGGCGGCCGCCGCCGCAGCCGAGGTCCAGCACCCGTACCCCGGGTCCGACCGGAAGCTTGCCGAAGTCGACGGTCAGCACTTACCGCTCCCCTTTCCTGCGGGCCTCGATGGCCTCGTGATAGGCCTCGACGGTCCGCTTGGCGACCACGTGCCAGGTATAGCGCTCCATCACCCGGTCGTATCCGGCCCGGCCGATCCGCTCGCGCTCCTGCGGTGAGTCGTGCAGGCGGCGCAGCACCGCGGCCAGCTCCTCGGGGTCGCCGGGGGCGACCTGGACGGCGGCGTCGCCGACCACCTCGGGCAGCGCGCCCGTGCGGCTGGCGACCAGCGGGGTCGCGCAGGCCATGTGCTCGACGGCGGGCAGCGAGAAGCCCTCGTAGAGGGACGGCACCACCGAGATCTCGGAGGTCGCGATCAGCTCGCCGAGCTCGTCGTCGCTGATGCCGTGCACGAACCGCACCCGGTCGCCGAGCGCGAGTTCCTGGACGAGCTTCTCGGTGGGCCCGCCGGGCGTCGGCCTGCTGACCACCGTCAGGTTGACGTCGCGTTCGGTGGCGAGCTTGGCGACCGCGCGCAGCAGGGTGGCGACGCCCTTCATGGGCGAGTCGGCGCTGGCCACGGCGACGATCGATCCCTTGCGCCTGGGCAGGTGCGGGCGCGGGTGGAAGTACCGGGTGTCAACGCCGAGCGGGATGAGCCGCATGCTGCTCTGCGGGACGTTGAAGTCGCGGTGGATGTCGGCCAGGCTCGACTCGCTGACCGTGAGGATCGGCTTCAGGCGGGGCGCGACGATGCTCTGCATGCGGACGAAGCCGTACCAGCGGCGCATCGAGAGCTGCTTGCGCAGCGGCGCGGCCTCCAGTTCGATGCGCCGGTCGACGCTGATCGGGTGGTGGATGGTGCCGACGACCGGGAAGAGCTTCTGGATGCCGAGCACGCCGTAGCCGAGCGTCTGGTTGTCCTGGACGACGTCGAAGTCGCCGCGGCGCTTCTTCAGCTCGCGCAGCGCGCGCAGGCTGAAGGTCAGCGGCTCGGGGAAGCCGGCGGTCCACATCGTGGCGACCTCGAGCACGTCGATCCAGTCGCGGTACTCGTCGCGGGCGGGGGTGCGGAAGGGGTCCTCGTCGCGGTACAGGTCGAGGCTCGGCACCTTGGTGAGCACGACGCCCTCGTCCAGCTCCGGGTAGGGCGGGCCGGAGAAGACCTCGACGTAGTGTCCGAGCGCGACCAGCTCGCGGCTGAGGTGGCGCAGGTAGACGCCCTGGCCGCCGCAGGTGGGCTTGCTCCGGTACGACAGGAGGGCGACCCGCAGCCTGCCCGGTTCCCGCTCCCGCTGGTCGTCTGGAACCTCCACGGACACCCCTTTCGAGAGCGGTGCTCGGCGGTCGCCGCCCGGGCACACCGCAAAGCCGATCTTAGCCGCGAAGCCTACCATCTAGGTGTGAACCAGCACCTAATGTGGAATTAGGCCCCAAACGGCTCTCACACCTCACGAGCTGGGACGTTAGAGTTACCGAACGTCACTCGGTAGAACCTGTTCTACCGAGGTGGAGGGGTAGCGCCTCGGCAGCCCATGGCGCTCGACGCACCCCTTGGCGGTACATTCGCGTCTTACAGCTCACAGTTCGGGTGAGGCCGCGCGAGCCGCCGAGCCCGGAGAACAAGGAGGACCCGTTGGCCAGGCGTGCGCTGATCACTGGCATCACCGGGCAGGACGGCTCCTACCTCGCCGAGCATCTGCTCGACCAGGGCTACGACGTCTGGGGCCTGGTGCGCGGCCAGGCCAACCCGCGGGTCTCGCGCGTGCGCCGGCTGCTGCAGGACGTCCAGCTCGTCCGGGGGGACCTGCTCGACCAGGGTTCGCTGATCAGCGCGGTGGAGCGCGTCCAGCCCGACGAGGTCTACAACCTGGGCGCCATCTCGTTCGTGCCGATGTCCTGGGAGCAGGCCGAACTGACGGCCGAGGTGACCGGCATGGGCGTGCTGCGCATGCTGGAGGCGATCAGGGTCTGCTCGGGCATCACCTCCTCGCGCGCCTCCGGTTCAGGCCAGATCAGGTTCTACCAGGCGTCCTCGTCGGAGATGTTCGGCCAGGTGCGCGAGACCCCGCAGAACGAGCGCACGCCGTTCCACCCGCGCTCCCCCTACGGCGTGGCCAAGGCGTACGGGCACTTCCTCACCCAGAACTACCGCGAGTCCTACGGCATGTTCGCCGTCTCCGGCATCCTGTTCAACCACGAGTCCCCGCGGCGCGGCGCCGAGTTCGTCACGCGCAAGGTGACGCTGGGCGTCGCGCGGATCAAGCTCGGCCTGGCCTCGGAGCTGCGGCTGGGCAACCTCGAGGCCCGCCGCGACTGGGGGTTCGCCGGGGACTACGTCCAGGCCATGCGGCTGATGCTGCGGGCCGGCACCCCGGAGGACTACGTCATCGGCACCGGCCGCACGCACTCGGTGCGCGAACTGGTCGTCGCGGCGTTCGAGGCGGCGCAGCTCGACTGGGAGCGCTACGTGGTCGCCGACCGGACGCTGCACCGGCCCGCCGAGGTGGACCTGCTGTGCGCCGACCCCAAGAAGGCCCGCGTCCAGCTCGGCTGGGAGCCCGCGGTGACCTTCGAGGAGCTGGTCACGATGATGGTCGAGTCCGACGTCCGGCTGCTGTCGCAGGGCGCCGACCCCGAGCAGGACTCCTCCTGGCCCTGAGCCGGTCGGCGCGGCCGATCCCGGGCCGGCCCATCCTGTGCTGATCGGCGCACCGGTAGCACCGGCCGCGCCGATCAGCCGATCAGGGCGTTCAGGGCGTTCAGCCGATCCACGCGCCCGTGGTGAAGTTGCCGACGTTGATCGCCATGACGGGCAGCATGATCGCCATGATCGTCCAGAAGAGCCATGGTCGCTTCACGCCCGCCCAGCCGAGCGCCAGCCACAGCGGGAACCAGGTGAGCGACGCCCGCCCGATGGACAGGTAGAACGACGACAGGGTCAGGAACGACAGCACCTGCGGCACCATGTACGCCAGATCCGGCCAGCGGCGGCGCACCGCCAGCCAGACCGCCAGGGCCAGCAGCACCGCCGCGGCGGCGATCTCCTCGTAGTAGGAGGTGGTCAGCGAGGGGACGTCGTCGGACATGTTCCAGGTGTTGAGGAACGCCTCCCACGGCCACACGGTGTGCCGGCCCCAGTACTGCGCCTGGACGCTGTTGTAGGCCAGCGGGTCGCCGGTGCGCGTCCAGTGGTACAGGGTGTAGAGGGCCACCGGGACGGCGGGCAGGGCCAGCCAGGGCCACGCGCGCCGGTTCTCGGGAGCCTTGCGGCCGTTGGCGGCCACCAGGTACATGACCACCAGGCCGACGGCCAGGAACAGCCCGGAGATGCGGACCGCCGCGGCCGCCGCCGCGCACAGGGCCGCGTCCTCCCAGCGGCCCTTGCGGGCCAGCAGCCACGCCGGGAAGGCCAGCGCCAGGAACAGGGACTCGGAGTAGCCGGTGAACAGGAAGGCGGCGAAGGGACTGAAGAACAGGGCGCCCACCGCGTAGGGGCCGCTGCCCTTGAGCATGTGCTCGGCCAGCCGCGACAGCGCCACGGCGGCGACCGCGCTGGCCACCAGCGAGATCAGCACCGTGGCCAGGCGGCCGTCGTGGACGATCGGCTTCAGCAGCCTGATCAGCAGCGCCATGCCGGGGAAGAACGCGGGAAGCTTGGCGCTGTCCTGCATGCCGGGCGGGCCGTCGTAGCCGTAGTCGGCGATGGCGATGAAGTTCTCGGCGTCCCAGCGGGTGAGCCGGTTGATGAAGGGGTCGGTGGTGCGCCCCGGTGCGGCCAGGTAGGCGTAGATCAGGAAGCCGACGTGCGAGCACAGCCAGATGAGCAGCGCCTTGCGGTCGGTCGCGTCGGTGACGAATCGCGGCGGCCACCACCGCCTCTGGACGGCCGTCCCGCCGTCTCCCGTGTCGTCCTCCTGCTGCTGGTGCTCGCGCTCGTCCGCGCGTCCGTCGGTCGCCGTCCCGTTCGCGCGTCCGCCGGCCGCCGCCTCGTCTTCGGCGACGGTCTCGACCTCGTCTCGGGCGAGCGTCACGGACCCGTCGGCGCCGGACGTCTCGGGCACGCGCTCGCGGGCGGCCTCGGGCGGAGGCGCGGGGGCCTTCTCGGGCACGGGCTCGGCGACCGTCTCGGGCGCTGTGCCGGTGTCCCGCGGGGTCACGGGGGCCGGTTCGGGCCCGGACGCGGCGGCGGGCAGGGACGCGGTCCGGACCGGCTCGCGTGGTGGGGTGCGTTCCATCACCAGGACACCCTGATATATCCGACAAATTCCTGACAAGCGATTACGCGTCATCCGTCATGCGCGGAGAGAGAACGAACCATCCGACCTGGGGTGACGCCCGGCCGCTCCGGCGGCCACCACGCCCCCCGGGAGCGCGGCGCGAAACTTTCACGGCCGTGCCGGGCGTCCGCGGGCGTCCGCGAGCATCCCCGCGGCGGTGAGAGCGGTGACGAGGGCAGGCGAGACGGCCGCGGGCGTCACCTGTGCACGTACGTCCGGAGTGCATGGAGAAGTGGAACGCCCGCCTCGCTCGGCGGGAGGAGGCGGGCGTTCCACTCGGAGGCGGAGAACCGGCCCGGCCGGTCAGATCTGGACGGGAAGGCTCTTGATGCCGTTGATGAAGTACGACCGCAGGCGCTTGGCCTCGCCGGCCGGGCGCAGGTCGGGCATGCGCTGCGCCAGCACCTCGAACAGCACCCGCAGCTCCAGCTTGGCCAGGTGGTTGCCCAGGCAGAAGTGGGCGCCGCCGCCGCCGAAGCCGATGTGCGGGTTCGGGTCGCGGCCGATGTCGAAGCCGCCCGGAGCGGCGAAGACGTCCTCGTCGCGGTTGGCCGAGGAGTAGAACACCACGACCTTGTCGCCCTCCTTGACCTGCTTGCCGTGCAGGGTGGTGTCGCGGGTGGCGGTGCGGCGGAACAGGTTGACCGGCGAGACCCAGCGGACGATCTCGTCGGCCGCGGTGCGGGCGAGGGACGGGTCGCGGACCAGCCGCTCCCACTGCTCGGGGTGCTCGAACAGGGCGAGCATGCCGCCCGACGCGGCGTTGCGGGTGGTCTCGTTGCCCGCGACGACCAGCAGCAGGACGAACAGGTCGAACTCGTCCTCGCTCAGCGACTCGCCGTCGTCACCCGGCTGGAGCAGCTTGGTGACGATGTCGTCGCGCGGCTCCTCACGGCGCCGGGCGGCGAGCTGGTTGGCGTAGGCGTAGACCTCCATCGCCGCCGCCTGGCCCTCCTCGGGGCTGGTGGCGTAGTCGGGGTCCTGGCTGCCGATCATGCGGTTGGACCACTGGAACAGCTTGTCGCGGTCCTCGACCGGCGCGCCGAGCAGCTCGCAGATCACGTACAGGGGGAGCGGGGCCGCCACGTCGGTGACGAAGTCGACCTCGCCCTTGGCGGTCGCCTCGTCCACCAGGCCGTGGCAGATGTCGCGGATGTGGTCCTCGAGGATGCCGATCTGGCGCGGGGTGAAGCCGCGGTTGACCAGCGAGCGCCGGCGGGTGTGCTCCGGCGGGTCCTGGTTGAGCATCATCATCCGCTGGAGCTGGCGCTGCTCCTCGGCCATCTCGTTGAACAGGGCCAGGCTCCTGCTGGAGGAGAAGACATCGGAACGGCGGGAGATGTGCACGACGTCCTCGTGCTTGGTGACGGCCCAGAAGCCCGGCCAGCCCGGCTCCTGCTCGCCCTCGTGCCAGAAGACCGGATCGTTGGCGCGCAGCCACCTGAGCTGCTCGTGCGGGACGCCGGAGCGCGCGTAGTGGTCCTGGTCGACGAGGTTGATTTCCATATGACCGCCCGGGGGAGTTGATCAAGCGCTTGGTCGGCAGGTTTTCTGAAACGTGTTCTATTACGGCCGCCGGAGCCCGTCAAGGCACGCCAGGATGGGAATACCCTGCCGGGCCGTCGTACCACCACGTCCAGGGGTCAGGTTACGAGATGGTGAAAGCACTGTCGCGATGACGGCACAGCCATCGGATGAATAGGCGGACAGCCTCGCCAACCCTCTTGACGTGCGCGCATCTCCGCGTAGTCTTCTTTTCCAACACATCCGATGAATATGGGGGAGACGCGTGAAGCTGCTGCGAGTCGGACCGCCCGGAGAGGAACGGCCCGCCGTCCTGGACGACGCCGGCCGCCCGCGTGACCTGCGCGGCGTCCTCGGGCAGGGCGTCGACTTCGACGGGGACTTCTTCGCCTCGGGCCGGATCGAACGTGTGGCGATCGCCCTGCGGGCCGGCGAACTGCCGCCGCTCGACGAGGACGCCGCGCCCGGGACCACGGAGGGCCGCGTCGGGGCGCCGATCGCCCGTCCGGGCAAGGTCGTCTGCGTCGGCCTCAACTACCGCGACCACGCCGAGGAGACCGGGGCGTCCATCCCCGGCGAGCCGATCATCTTCATGAAGGCCCCCAACACCGTCGTCGGGCCCGAGGACGAGGTCCTCATCCCGCGCGGCAGCGTGAAGACCGACTGGGAGGTCGAGCTGGGCGTCGTCATCGGCAGGACCGCCCGCTACCTCGGCACCCACGAGGAGGCGCTGGCCTGCGTCGCCGGCTACGCCGTCTCCAACGACGTCTCCGAGCGGGAGTTCCAGCTCGAGCGCGGCGGTCAGTGGGACAAGGGCAAGTCGTGCGAGACGTTCAACCCGCTCGGCCCCTGGCTGGTCACCGCCGACGAGGTGCCCGACCCGCAGAGCCTCGGCCTGCGGCTGTGGGTCAACGGCGAGGCCCGGCAGGACGGCAGCACCGCGAACATGATCTTCGGGGTGGCCGAGATCGTCCGCTACCTCAGCCAGTTCATGGTCCTGGAGCCCGGCGACCTGATCAACACCGGCACGCCCGCCGGCGTCGCCCTCGGCATGCCCGGCCAGCCGTACCTGGTCAAGGGCGACGTGGTCGAGCTGGAGATCGACGGCCTGGGCCGCCAGCGCCAGACGGTGGGTCAGGCATGAGCCGCGCACCGCTGATCATCGCCCTGGAGACCCACGACATCCGGTTCCCCACCTCCCAGGAGCTGGACGGGTCCGACGCGATGAACCCCGACCCCGACTACTCCGCCGCCTACGTGGTCCTGCGGACCGACGGCGGCGTCGACGGCCACGGCTTCGCCTTCACCATCGGCCGCGGCAACGACGTGCAGACCGCCGCCATCGCCGCCCTGGAGCCGTTCGTCGTGGGCCGCCGCCCCGACGACCTCGGCGCCCTGTACAAGGAGATGGTGCACGACTCCCAGCTTCGCTGGCTCGGCCCGGAGAAGGGCGTCATGCACATGGCGATCTCCGCGGTCGTCAACGCGCTGTGGGACCTCAAGGCCAAGCTGGAGGGCAAGCCGCTCTGGCAACTGCTGAGCGAGATGTCCCCCGAGGAGCTCGTCGACCTGGTCGACTTCCGCTACCTCAGCGACGCGCTCACCCCCGGCGAGGCACTGCAGATCCTGCGCCGCGCCGAGCCGGGCCGCGCCGAGCGCGCCGCCGACCTGCGGGCCAACGGCTACGCCGCCTACACCACCTCCCCGGGGTGGCTCGGCTACGACGACGACAAGCTGCGCCGCCTGTGCAGGGAGGCGATCGCCGCGGGCTTCACCCAGATCAAGCTCAAGGTCGGCGCCGACCTCGACGACGACCTGCGCCGCATGCGCATCGCCCGCGAGGTCTGCGGCCCCGGCTTCCGCATCGCGATCGACGCCAACCAGCGCTGGGACGTCGGCGCGGCCATCACCTGGGTGAACGCGCTCAGGGAGTACGACCCGTACTGGATCGAGGAGCCCACCAGCCCCGACGACGTGCTCGGCCACGCCACCGTCGCCCGCGCCCTGGCGCCGATCAAGGTGGCCACCGGCGAGCACGTGCAGAACCGCGTGGTCTTCAAGCAGATGCTCCAGGCCGGTTCGATGTCGATCGTGCAACTCGACTCCGCCCGCGTCGGCGGGGTGAACGAGAACATCGCGATCCTGCTGCTCGCCGCCAAGTTCGGCGTGCCCGTCTGCCCGCACGCCGGCGGCGTCGGCCTGTGCGAGCTGGTGCAGCACCTGGCCATGTTCGACTACGTGGCGGTCAGCGGCAGCCGGCAGGACCGGGTGATCGAGTACGTCGACCACCTGCACGAGCACTTCGTCGACCCCGTGGTGGTCAAGAACGGCCGCTACCAGGCGCCCGACGCGCCCGGGTTCAGCGCCGCTATGCGCCCGGAGTCGATCTCCGCCCACACCTTCCCCGGCGGGCGCGTCTGGGCCGGCGGCGAGGTCGAGGAGGGGGCCGCATGAGCGAGCTGGAAGGGCTGTCCGCGCTGGTCACCGGCGGCGGCTCGGGCATCGGCCTGGCGACCGCCGAGCTGCTCGCCGAGCGCGGCGCCCGGGTGGCCTGCCTGGACCTCGACCCGCCGGGCGAGCCGTTCGTCGGCGTCAAGGCCGACGTCACCGACGACGCCGCGGTCCGCTCCGCCGTCGCGGCGGCGGCCGGACGGCTCGGCGGCATCGACATCCTGGTCAACAACGCCGGCATCGGCGCGGCCGGGACGGTCGAGTCCAACCCCGACGAGGAGTGGTTCCGCGTCCTGGACGTCAATCTCCTCGGCATCGTCCGGGTCACCAGGGCCGCGCTGCCGCACCTGCGCGCGTCCGCCCACGCGGCCATCGTCAACACCTGTTCGATCGCGGCCACGGCCGGACTGCCCGACCGCGCGCTCTACAGCGCGTCCAAGGGCGCGATCCTGTCGCTGACGCTGGCCATGGCCGCCGACCACATCGGCGAGGGCATCCGCGTCAACTGCGTCAACCCGGGCACCGCCGACACCCCCTGGGTGCAGCGGCTGCTCGCCGTGGCGCCGGACCCGCAGGCCGAACGCCGCGCGCTGGAGGCCCGTCAGCCCATGGGCCGGCTGGTCAGCGCCCAGGAGGTCGCCGCGGCCATCGCCTACCTCGCCGGCCCGCTGGCGTCGAGCACGACGGGCACCGTGCTCGACGTGGACGGCGGCATGCACGGCCTGCGGCTGCGTCCCAAGACCTAGCCTTCCGGTCCCACCGTCCCCAGGCCCGCCGCTCCTCACCTCCCCGGAGGCCCACCCCGCCGCCCCTACGTCCCCGGGGCGGCCCCGACGTCCCGCACCCGCCCTCCCGGGGCGCCGCGCCCTCATACCGAGGCGCCCCGCAACCCCCCGCATTTCCCGTTGAATCGAGGCGACAAGTGACAATACGATCCTCGGCCACCTACGGTGTGGCACTTCTCGCGGCGACCATGACCCTCGCCGCGTGCGGGTCGTCGACGCCGTCCAGCCCCTCGTCCTCGGCCGGGGGCGGTTCGACCGCCGCCGCCGGTGGCGGCAAGGTCGGCATCGACTTCCCGCGCGCCGACACCGACTTCTGGAACTCCTACAACAAGTACGTCCCGCAGATGGCGAGCCAGCTCGGCATCGACCTGATGCCGCCGACCAACTCGCAGAACGACATCGCCAAGCTGGTGGCCAACACCCAGGCGCTGGTGAGCCAGGGCGCGAAGGCCATCGTGATGGCCCCGCAGGACACCGGCGCGATCGCCACCACCCTCGACCAGCTCGCCGGGAAGAACATTCCGGTCGTCACCGTGGACACCCGGCCCGACAAGGGCAAGACTTTCATGGTGGTCCGCGCCGACAACCGCGCCTATGGCGAGAAGGCCTGCAAGTTCCTCGGCGACCAGCTCAAGGGCAAGGGCAAGGTCGTGGAGTTCCAGGGCTCGCTGTCGTCGGTCAACGGCCGCGACCGCTCCGAGGCGTTCGGCGCGTGCATGAAGTCCAACTACCCCGGCATCACGGTCTTCGCCGAGCCCACCGAGTGGGAGGGCCCGAAGGCCTCGGCCGCGCTGCAGACCCGGCTCACCCAGCACCCCGACATCAACGGCATCTACATGCAGGCGGGCGGCGCCTTCCTCGCGCCCACCCTCCAGCTGCTGAAGTCCAAGAACCTGGTGGTGCCGCCGACCGACCCCAAGCACATCTTCATCGTCTCCAACGACGGCATCCCGCAGGAGTTCCAGGCCATCCGGGACGGGCAGATCGACGCCACCGTCTCCCAGCCCGCCGACCTGTACGCCAAGTGGGCGCTCTTCTACGCCAAGGCGGCATTGGAGGGCAAGACCTTCGCGCCGGGCCAGACCGACCACGACAGCACGATCGTCGACGTCGGCGGCGGTCGTCTGGAGGACCAGCTCGCCGCGCCGCTGGTCACCAAGGACAACGTGGACGACCCCAATCTCTGGGGCAACCAGGTCAAATGATGTCGTCATCCGCCACCCCGGCCGTCGAGGCCCGTAACATCACCAAACGGTACGGGCCGACGACGGCGCTCGACGACGCGGGCATCGTCATCGCCGAGGGAGAGACGCACGCCCTGGTCGGCCGCAACGGCGCCGGCAAGTCGACGCTGGTGTCCATCCTGACCGGGCTCCAGCGCCCCGACGCGGGCGAGGTCCGCTTCGCCGGCCGGCAGGCCCCGCCGGTCGCCGACCGCGACGGCTGGCGCCGCAACGTCGCCTGCGTGTACCAGAAGTCCACGATCATCCCGACGCTCACCGTCGCGGAGAACCTGTTCCTCAACCGCCAGTCGGCCCGCGGCCCGATCAACTGGCGGACGCTGCGGGCACGGGCGCACGAGGTGCTGGAGCAGTACGGGGTGGCGGTCGACGCCGGGCGCCTGGCCGGCGATCTCAACGTCGAGCAGCGCCAGCTGCTGGAGATCGCCCGGGCGCTGTCGTTCGGCGCCCGGTTCATCATCCTGGACGAGCCGACCGCGCAGCTCGACGGCCCGGCGATCGAGCGGCTGTTCGACCGCATGCGGTCGCTGCGCGAGCAGGGCGTCACGATGATGTTCATCTCCCACCACCTGGAGGAGGTGTACCGGGTGTGCCAGTCGGTCACGGTCTTCCGCGACGCCCGGCACGTCCTCACCAGCGCGGTGGACGACCTGCCGCACGACGAGCTGGTCGCCGCGATGACCGGCGAGGCCGCGGCCGGCTACCAGGCCAGGGCCCGGGCGGCGGACGCCGGCGCGCCGGCCGTGCTGAGCGCCGAGAAGCTCACGCTGGCCGGCCGCTACCAGGACGTCGACCTCACCGTGCGCGCCGGGGAGATCGTCGGGGTGGCCGGGTCGGGCAGCAGCGGCAAGGTGAGCCTGGCCGAGACGCTCGTCGGCCTGCTCGCCGCCGACAGCGGCACGGTGACCGTCAACGGCGCCCGGCCCCGGCCGGGGGACGTCGCCTCGGCGCTGCGCGCCGGGCTCGGCTTCGTCCCGAAGGACCGGCACAAGGAGGGCTTCGTGCCGCTGCTGTCGATCGCCGAGAACGCCACTCTGCCGATCGCGCACAAGCTCGGCCGCCTCGGCGCGGTGTCCCCGGCCCGGCGCCGCGCCAAGGCCGAGAGGATGATCGAGGATCTCACCATCAAGACGACCGGGCCCTCCCAGCCGGTCGGCGACCTGTCGGGCGGCAACGCCCAGAAGGTCGTCATGGCGCGGGCGCTCGCCGACGACCCCAGGGCGCTGGTCGTGATCGACCCGACCGCCGGGGTGGACGTGCGGGCCAAGCAGGCGCTGCTCGGAGCCGTGGAGGACGCGGCCGAGCGCGGCGCGGCGGCCGTGCTCGTCTCCGACGAGCTGGACGACCTGCGCATCTGCGACCGGGTCGTCGTGATGTTCCATGGACGCATCGTCAAGGAAGTGCCACGGGGCTGGGCGGACGCCGAGCTCGTGGCGGTCATGGAAGGTGTCGACGCACGATGACGGAAACGACCGTGGCCTCCCCCGGCAGCCCCGGCGAGTCCCCGCGCACGGAGGCGGGCACGCCGCGGGGCCCGGCGAGGGTGCCGCTCGCGCGGTTCCGCGACCTCGCCCTGGTGCCGGCCATCCTGCTGCTGATGGTCGTCGGCGCCCTGCTGGAGCCGGCCTTCCTCAGCGCCGACAACCTGACCAACGTGCTCCAGCAGCAGACCGAGCTGTCGCTGCTCGTGCTCGCCGAGGCGATCATCCTGATCGCCGGGAAGTTCGACCTGTCACTGGAGTCCACCGTGGGCCTCGCGCCCGCGCTCGGCGTCGGGCTGGTCATCCCGGCGGCCTCCAACGGGCTCGGCACCGAATGGCCGACCTGGCTGGGCGTGCCGATCTGCCTGCTGATCGGCGTGCTCGTCGGGGCGTTCAACGGCATGCTCATCATGCGGTTCAAGCTGTCGGCGTTCATCGTGACGCTCGGCATGCTGATCGTGCTGCGCGGCCTGCAGATCGGCTTCACCGGTGGCCAGAACCTCTTCGCGCTGCCCGAGTCGTTCCTGTACCTCGGCAACGCCCGCTGGCTCGGCCTGCCGGCCTCCATCTGGATCTGCGTGGTCGCCTACGCCGTCGGCATCGTCGCGCTCGGGTACTTCCGGCACGGGCGCTCGATCTACGCGATCGGCGGCAACGTCGACGCGGCCCGCGCCGCGGGCGTGCGCACCGACCGGGTCCTGTGGACGGTGTTCATGATCGGCGGCCTGCTGGCCGCGCTGGCGGGCCTGCTCATGACCGGCCGGCTCGGGTCGGTGGCGGCCGCCCAGGGCGACGGCATGATCTTCACGGTGTTCGCGGCCGCGGTCATCGGCGGGGTCAGCCTCGACGGCGGCAAGGGCACGCTGTTCGGCGCGCTGTGCGGCGTGCTCGTCCTCGGACTGATCAACAACATCCTCACGCTGGCGGGCGTCTCCGCGCAGTGGATCCAGGCGATCTACGGAGGCATCATCCTCATCGCGCTGATGCTCGCCCGGGTGACCAGTGGCAAGGCACAAGATTGACCCAGCGCGGCAACGCCGGATGAACCGCCTGCTGGACGGGGACTTCGACCCCTCGGCCGCGGGTATGCGCATGGTCCGGCAGATGGAGGCGCCGGCTCCTTGAGCCGGCGGCGACCGACGAAGGAGAAGCGATGCAGAGCCGGACCGTGGGACGCGGCGTCCAGGTCACCAGGTACGGATTCGGCGCCGCGCCGATCGGCAACCTGTTCGCGGCGGTGGGCGACGACGAGGCGCGCGAGGCGGTCGACGCGGCGTGGGCGGCCGGGGTGCGGTACTTCGACACCGCCCCGCACTACGGCCTCGGCCTGTCCGAGCGCCGCCTCGGCGCCGCCCTGCGCGACCGGCCGCGCGACTCCTACGCCCTGTCGACCAAGGTCGGGCGGCTCATCGTCCCGGCCGAGGACGCGGCGGCCGGCCACGAGCCGCCCGGGGAGGGCGGACGCGACGACCAGGGCTTCGACGTGCCCGCGACGCGGCGCCGGGTCTGGGACTTCTCCCGCGACGGCGTGCGCCGCTCCATCGAGGAGAGCCTCTCGCGTCTGGGGCTGGACGCGGTCGACATCGCGCTGATCCACGACCCGGACGACCACTGGGCGCAGGCCGTGGGCGAGGCCTACCCGGCACTCGCCGAGCTGCGCGACCAGGGCGTGGTCAGGGCGATCGGCGCCGGCATGAACCAGTGGGAGATGCTGGAGGGTTTCGTCAAGGAGACCGACCTCGACGTGGTCATGCTCGCCGGGCGTTACACGCTGCTCGACCAGTCGGGCGGCGCGCGGCTGCTGCCGCTCTGCCAGGAGCGCGGCGTCGCGGTGTTCGCGGCCGGCGTCTTCAACAGCGGGCTGCTGGCCACCCACGAGCCGGCCGGCACCTACGAGTACGCGCCGGCCCCCGGCCCGCTGGTCGAGCGGGCGCGGCGCATCGCGGCGGTGTGCGAGCGGTACGACGTCACGCTTCCGCAGGCGGCGCTGGCCTTCCCGCTGCGGCACCCGGCGGTGTCCTGCGTGGTCTCCGGCGCCCGCTCGGCGGCGGAGGTCGAGCGCAACGCGGCCCTGGCCGCCGTCCCCGTCCCCGGCGAGCTGTGGACCGCGCTCGCCGAGGAGTCCCTGGTCACCCTCGGCTAGCCGGATGGAGAGCAGCTCATGATCGACGCCCATCACCACCTGTGGGACACGGCCGCGCGCGACTACCCGTGGTTGAGCGGCGCGGCGATGGCCCCGCTGCGCCGCCCGTACGGCCTGGCGGACCTGCGGCGCGGGTGCGCGGCCCGCGGCGTCGAGCACACGGTGCTGGTGCAGACCGTGGGCGAGACGGCGGAGACCGAGGAGTTCCTGGCCACCGCGGCGGCCTCGGACGGGCTGGTGGCGGGCGTCGTGGGATGGGTCGACCTCACCGCGCCGGACGTGGCCGGCGAGCTCATGCGCCTGCGTTCCCTGCCGGGCGGCGAGCTCCTGGTGGGGATACGCCACCCGGTGCAGGGCGAGACCGACCCGAAGTGGCTGTACCGCGAGGACGTGCGGCACGGCGTCCGCGCGGTCGGCCAGGCGGGCCTGGCCTACGACCTGCTCGTGCTGGCGCACCAGCTCCCGGCGGCCCGCGACCTCGTGCGCGACCTGCCGGGCATGCGATTCGTGCTGGACCACGCGGCCAAGCCGCCGATCGCGTCCGGCGCCGTCGAGCCGTGGGCGAGCGAGATCAAGGCCCTGGCCGCCTCGCCCAATGTGATGTGCAAGCTGTCCGGCCTGGTCACCGAGGCCGACTGGCACGACTGGGACGCGCCGCGCCTCGCCCCGTACGCCGAGCACGTCCTCGGCTGTTTCGGGACCGATCGGGTGATGTTCGGCTCCGACTGGCCGGTGTGCGAGCTCGCGGCCTCGTATGAACAGGTCGTCGATCTGGCCCGGGAATTGACCGCCGGCCTTTCCGCCGCGGAGCGCGAGCTGGTTTTCGCGGGCAACGCCCGGGTGGCGTACGACCTGCCCTCCTGAGCCGGCGCGGTCCCGGGGGCCGGGGTCGCGTTTCCCTTTCCCGTGCGCCCGCCTGAGGTCAGGCGGGCGCAAGAGCATGTCCTGATCTCGGAAAACGCGGGCCTTTGCCCGGCGTTCATGGCAGCATTCGTGAATCACGGCGGGGAAAGGGTTTCGATTTACCCGCCCTGCGCGATAATCCCGGCGGTTAACGCTGATTGCTCATTCTTAGCCGCATATTGGCCCTTTTGGGTGCGACGTCGGGTATATCCGCAAATGCTGACGGAAAGGTCCGAACAGGGTAAGGGAGAGGCTCATGATGGCGGTGCGCGCGGGAGTCATGGCGATGGTCATGCCGGTGACGTTGCTGGGCGGAGGCGCCATGGCGTCGGCCAGGCCCCAGCCGGAGCCGCTGAGCCGCGGCCCCGAGCCGGTCCTCGCGCTCGGCCGCTTCGCGGGCTACGGCCCCGGGCAGACGGCCGTCACCTACGACCCCAAGCTCGTCCCCTCCGGCGCGGCGGCGGCCGTCGCCTATGTCCCCATCGCCGACGGGCACGCCAGCGTGCAGCTGAGGGCGCAGGGGCTGCTGCCCAACCGCAGGTACGGCGCGCACGTGCACACCAACGCCTGCGGGTCCAAGGGCGAGGACGCCGGGCCGCACTTCCAGCACGTCCAGGACCCGAAGACGCCCTCCACCGATCCGAAGTTCGCCAATCCCCGCAACGAGATCTGGCTCGACTTCACCACCGACGGCCAGGGCAACGGGTTCTCCCGCGCCGCGCTGGAGCGCAGGTTCACCGACCGGCGCCCGCACTCGGTGATCGTCCACGCCGACCACACCCACACCGACCCCGGACACGCCGGCCAGGCGGGCGCCAGGCTCGCCTGCATCAACGTCGACTTCTGAGCGGGAACCGGCGCGGAGGACCATCGGCGCGTCAGCCGGCCCCGGCTCCGCGCAGGGCTCCGCCGGGCGGCGGGCCTTCCGGGGTGCCGAGGGACGCGGCGGCCCTCCGCGCGGACGGCCGCACGGCCAGGACGGCGAGGCCGGTCAGCACGATGGCGCCGCCCAGCAACTCGCCGGCGCCGGGACGCTCGCCGAGCCAGACGCCGGCCGTCGCCATGCCGATGATCGGGACGAGCAGCGTGAACGGCGCCACGGCCGAGGCGGGGTACCGGCGCAGCAACGCGTTCCAGATGCCGAAGCCGACGAAGGTCGACAGGACCACCACGTACGCCAGCGCCGCGACCGACCCCGGGGCGAAGGAGGAGAACGCGCCGCGGATGCGGTCCGGGCCCTCGAACAGCGCCGACAGCCCGAGCAGGGGCAGCGGCGGCACCAGGCTGGACCACACCAGCAGACCGAGCCCCCCGGGCGCCCCGGCCCGCCGGACGCACACGTTGGCGACGCCCCACGAGGCCGCGGCCCCGAGCGCGAGCAGCAGGGGCCACAGCGGCACCTGGGCGCCCCTGCCCACCGCGATCACCGCGATGCCGGCGGAGGCGACCACGATGCCGGCGAGCCGGCGGCGTCCCGGACGCTCGCCGAGGACCACGGCGGCGACGGCCACCGTGAAGATCACCTGCGCCTGGAGCACCAGGGAGCTGAGGCCGGCGGGCAGGCCCAGGTACATGGCGGTGAACAGCAGCCCGAACTGCCCGGCCCACTGGAACAGCCCTACGACGACGATCCAGCGGACCGGGATCGCCGGGCGCGGGATGAGGAACACCGCCGGGACGGCGACCAGGGTGAAGCGCAGCGCCGCGAACAGCAGCGGCGGGAAGTGCTCGAGCCCGATGTCGATGACGACGAAGTTGACGCCCCACAGGACGGCGACGGCGATGGCGAGGAAGGAGTGAAGGGGGCGCACCCCTGGAGTTTCGACGCGTGCCGCGGTTCAGTCCAGCTATTTCTTCTAAAGTGATTCGTGTAGTGGTGCTACATCGTTCTGCGGGCCGTCCGGCGTGGTGGCCGTCCCGCCCGGAGCGGCCGTCGTCCCGGCCGGTGTGGTCGTCGTCGCGGCGGGAGCGGTCGTCGTCGTGGGAGCGGCGTATCGGCGTAGCGCCGGCATGGCCAGGGCGATCAGCCCGGCGCCCACGATGGTGGCCAGGCCGCCGCCGACCGCGCTCACGGTGGGCGACAGCGCCGAGCCGAGCGCGCCGGCGCGGAAGTTGCCGAGCTGCGGGCAGCCGGCGCCGACCAGGTACTCGGCGGCGCCGACCCGGCCCCGGTAGCGGTCGGGCGTCGCCACCTGCACGACCGAGGTGCGGAACACCACGCTCACCACGTCGGCGGCGCCGGCGACGGTCAGCAGCGCCAGCGCCGGCCACAGAGTGGGAGTCAGGCCGAAGCCGGCGACGGCGGCTCCCCAGATCGCCCCGGCCACCAGCATGGCCCGGCCCTGGCGGGACACCCGCCCGACCCATCCCGACAGCGCCGTGCCGGCCAGGCCGCCGGCCGCGACGGCGGAGGTGAGCAGGCCGAGCGTCTCGGCCGACCCGCCGAAGCGCTCGGCGTTGATCACCGGGAACAGCGCGTAGGGCATGCCGAGGAGCATGGCGCTCATGTCGGCGAGGAAGGCGCCGCCGATCACGCGGTTCCTCCCGATGAACCGCAGCCCCTCGGCGACCGCCCGCGGGCCCGGCCTGGTGCCCCCGCCCTCCGGCGGCATCGCCGGCAGCCGCGCGACGCCGTACAGCGCGAAGGCGAAGCTCAGCGCGTCGATGAGGTAACACGTGCGCAGGCCCCAGCCGGCGGCGATCACCCCGGCCAGGGCGGGGCCCACCGTCCCGCTGAAGTGGAAGGTGAACATGGTGAGCGCCGCGCCCGCCGGGACCTGCTCGGGCGGCAGCAGCCGGGCGAGGAACGTGCCGCGCGCCGGGCTGTTGACCGCGGCGAGCGCCGACTGCAGCACGACCAGGCAGTACAGCGGCCACACCTGGCCGAACCCGGCGAACGCCTGGACGGCGAACAGCGCCGACACAACGGCCAGGCAGCCGCTGGTCACCAGCACCAGTTTGCGCCGGTCGACCGCGTCGATGACCACGCCCCCCGCGAGGCCGAGCACGATCGAGGGAACGGCGCTCGCCAGGCCGACCGCGCCGACGGCGACCGCCGAGCCGGTCATCGTGTAGACCTGCAGGACCACGGCGAAGGTCGTCATCTGCCCGCCGACGGCCGACAGCAGCGTCCCCGCCCACAGGCGGCGGAACGCGGGAGAGCTCCGCAGGGGACGCACGTCCATCAGCAGCCGGCCGCCCGCCATGTCCCGTCCCCCTCCAGACGCCAGGTCCCCCCGGATGAGGGACGGTCGGCGATGAGCCGGGGAAGTCTAACCACGCCTCCGGCGGCGCGGCCAGCGGTTTTCCGCGCGGAACACCGGGACGCGGTGGTCACCGGCGTCTCGTGGGCGACGCTCGAGCTGTTCCCGTGTCGGTGGCCTGGGCCGCCGACGCCGGCCGGAGGACACGGCGGCGCCTAAGGCCGGAGCCCTCGGAGGCGTTCGGCGAGGAAGCGGCGCTCGGCGGCGTTCTCGGTGAGCAGCAGTGCCTCCTCGTACGCGGTGCGGGCCTCCGCGATGCGGCCGAGGCGGCGCAGGAAGTCGGCGCGCGAGGCGGCCAGGTAGCCGTACCCGGCCAGTTGCGGCTCGCCGGCGAGCGAGTCCAGCTCCCTCAGCCCGCGGGCGGGACCATGGACGAACCCCAGGGCCACCGCGCGGTTGAGCGCCACGACCGGCGACGGCCAGACGCAGACGAGCAGGTCGTAGAGCGCGAGCACCTCGCGCCAGTCGGTGTCGTCCCAGGTGGGCGCCTCGGAGTGGACGGCGGCGATGGCGGCCATCAGGGCGAAGCGGCCCGGCGGGCGGCGCCGCAGCGCCTCGCGGACCAGCGCCACCCCCTCGGCGATGGCCGGACGGTCCCAGCGGGTGCGGTCCTGCTCGTCCAGCGTGAGCAGCCGCCCGTCGCCGGCCACCCGGGTGGCGGCGCGGGCGTCGGTGAGCAGGATCAGCGCGAGCAGGCCGGCGACGTCGGCGTCGTCCGGCAGCAGCACCCGCAGCATGCGGGCCAGGTCCAGCGAGCGTTCCACCAGGTCGCGGCGGACGACCGACTCGCCGGCCGGGGCGGTGTGCCCGGTGGTGAACAGCAGGTGCACGACGGTGAGCACCGCGTCGATGCGCCCGGGGAGCGCCTCCGGCGGCGGCACGCGGTAGGGGATGCGCGCGGCGGCGATCTTCTTCTTGGCTCTGGTGAGGCGGGCCGCCATGGTCGGCTCGCTCACCAGGAAGGCGCGGGCGACCTCCGCCGTGGTCAGCCCGCACAGCAGGCGCAGGGTCAGGGCGACCTGCGCCTGCAGGGCCATGGCGGGATGGCAGCAGGTGAAGATCAGCCGGAGCCGGTCGTCGCCCGCCCGCGCGGCGGGCGTCTCGTCCGGCCCCGGCTCGACCTGGTCCTCCAGTAGCAACGGCAGCGACCGGCGCATGGTCGCGTCCCGGCGCAGCAGGTCCAGAGCGCGGTTCCTGGCCACCGTCGTCAGCCAGGCCCCCGGGCTGGCCGGGACGCCCTGGGCGCTCCAGGCGGTCAGCGCCCTGGCGTAGGCGTCCTGCACGCACTCCTCGGCCAGGTCGATGTCGCGGGTGAC
Source organism: Sphaerisporangium rhizosphaerae (assembly GCF_042665155.1). Classification (NCBI taxonomy): domain Bacteria; kingdom Bacillati; phylum Actinomycetota; class Actinomycetes; order Streptosporangiales; family Streptosporangiaceae; genus Sphaerisporangium; species Sphaerisporangium rhizosphaerae. The sequence continues at coordinate 29,880 of NZ_JBHTCG010000042.1, forward strand.
GCGCACCGCCGCGGAGAGCACGAAGGCCCACTCGCGGCGGTGCGCGTCCGCGACGGCGGCCGCCGCCTCCGGGGTCACCTCAGTCGAAGATCTGCACCGGGCGGACTTCGACGCCGCCGTAGGGCGCCGGAACCTGCTTGGCCACGGCGATCGCCTCGTCCAGATCGGCCGCGTCGATCAGGTAGTAGCCGCAGATGGCCTCCTTGGTCTCGACGAAGGCCCCGTCGGTGACCAGGAACTCGCCGGAGGAGTCCTTGCGGATGGAGGTGGCGGTGCCGGTCGGGTGCAGCGCGTCGCCGCCCAGCAGCTTGGGCCCGTTGTGCTCGGCGAACACGACGTGCTCCTTGTAGACGCGGTCGTGGTCCTCCTGCGTGGCGGCGGCGTAGGAGGCTTCGTCCTCGTAGATGAGAACCAGGTACTTGGCCATGATGCGGTCCTTCCGTGTTCGTCCATGTCCGTCGGAGCTCGTCCGCCCCGGTTCGCGGGCCGGACATCCATCCCGACGCGTGGGTCTCCCTCGGATCGACAGGACGGCGGAACTCCGCCGGAGATTTCTCTCGGCCTCTGCGGCGCGGGGGCTCAGAGAGCGCGGCGCAGCCATTCCTCGACGCCGGCGACGTGGACGGTGGCCCAGGCGCGGGCGACGTCGGGTTGACGGCCGGCGATGGCCTCGTAGATCGCGGCGTGCTGCTCCCTGGTCTTGACGGTGGCCCCCTCCTGGGTGAGGCCGCGCCAGACGCGGGCTCGGGTGGTCGGCCCGGACAGGCTCTCGATGAGCGAGCACAGCACGGTGTTGCCCGATCCCTTGGCGATGAGCTGGTGGAACTCCAGGTCGTTGGCGACGAGCTGCTCGATGCTCGGGTCGTCGGGCAGGGCGTCCAGGATCGACCGGAGGTCCTCGACCTGGCCGTCGGTCATGGCGAGCGCCGCCATGCCGGTGGCGGCCGGTTCGAGGATGCGGCGCACCTGGAAGAACTCCAGCACGGTGTCGTCGCGGTGGAAGTCGACCACGAAGGACAGGGCGTCGAGCAGGAGGTGGGGCTCCAGGCTGGTGACGTACGTGCCGTCGCCCTGCCGCACGTCCAGCACGTTGATCAGCGCGAGCGCGCGGACGGCCTCGCGGAGGGAGTTGCGGGACAGGCCGAGGCGTTCGGCCAGGTCGGCCTCCTTGGGGAGCCGCGCGCCCGGGCCGAGCTCGCCCGAGACGATCATTCCCTTGATCTTGTCGATCGCCGCGTCCGTGACCGCCACGGAGACACCACCTCTGCTTTTCGCGCTTCATCCGCAGACATCGGATGTCTATGAGTGTATGGGGTCATTGTGACGTGGCGGTGAACCGGACGGGATCGCCGGGAGCCCCAGGTGCGCGGCGGACGGCGCCGCGGGACTCCAGCGTCCGCAGATGCGCCGCCGCTTCGCCCGCGGCGAGGCCGCGCTGCACGGGCGCCAGGTCGCTCCACGGCCTGTTCCAGGTCATTCGCTCGGCGACCTGCCAGATCGTCAGGGGCTCGGCCGCGTCCCCTGTCATCATGTCGCGCAGACGTAGGAGCTTGTCCTCATGGTGGGCACGAATCTCGGCCGCGCGGGCGGCGACGTCCGCGAAGGGCTCCTCGTGCGCCGGCAGCGCCTGCGCCTCTCCCAGCCCGGCCACCCGGGTGAGGGACCCGAGAAAGTCTTCCAGCGGATCGACGTCCTGCCGGTCGTACGGATAAATGCCGATGTGAGGGGTGATGTCGGGCAGGACGTGGTCGCCGGTGAACAGCCGGTCGGCGTCCTCCAGGTGCAGGCACACATGCCCGGGAGTGTGGCCCGGCGTCCACACCACACGCAGCACGCGCCCCGGCAGGTCGATCAGGTCCCCGTCGCGCAGCTCCCTGTCGGGCTGCGCGGGCGGGTCGGGCCGCTCGGAAGCCCGGACGGCCTCCGCCTCCGCCCCCGCGCCCGCCCGGCGCATCATCTCGGCCTGGAACTCGCGATGGGAGTCCACCGGCATGCCGCGCATCAGGCGCACGATGGCGGCGTCCGCCTCGTGCATCGCGATCCAGCCGCCCGACTCCTCGCGCACCCGCCCGGCCAGCCCGGCGTGGTCGGGGTGGTAGTGGGTGACGACCACCCCGCGCACCTCCCGGACGTCCACGCCGCACGCGGCGAGCCCGTCGCGCAGCGCCGTCCAGGCGTCCTGGTGGTTCCAGCCCGCGTCGACCAGCACCGGCCCCGCGGGGGACTCCACCGCGTACACCAGCGTGTACCCGAGCGGGCTGCCGGGGATCGGCACCGGCACGCTCCACACTGCGCCGCCCAGGTCGGCGGGACGCTGGGCGCTGTAGGCCCTGCGGCGCGTCCTCACACGCGCTCGAGGATGGTCGCGGTGGCCAGGGCGCCGCCGGCGCACATCGACACCAGCGCGGTCGCGCGGTCGGCCCGCTCCAGCTCGTGCAGCGCCGTGGTGACCAGCCGGGCGCCCGTCGCGCCCACCGGGTGCCCGAGCGCGATGGCCCCGCCGTTCACGTTGACCCGCTCCATGTCCGGGGCGTGCACCTCCGCCCAGGACAGCACGACGGCCGCGAACGCCTCGTTCACCTCGAACCTGTCGATGTCGCGCACGGACATCCCCGACATGGCCAGCACCTTGGCGGTCGCGTCCACCGGCCCGTCCAGGTGGTAGTAGGGCTCGGAACCGACCAGGGCCTGAGCCAGGATGCGGGCGCGCGGGCGCAGGCCGTGCCGGGCCGCGGCCTCCTCGCTCATCAGCAGCACGGCGGCGGCGCCGTCGGAGATCTGCGAGGAGGTGCCCGCGGTGTGCAGGGCGTCCTCCCCGAGCACCGGCCTCAGCCTGGCCAGCCCCTCGGCCGTGGTCTCGCGCAGGCCCTGGTCCCTGGACACGGCGAGGGTCTCTCCCGTGGGAACCCCGTTCTCGCCCAGAACGGGCGCGGTCACGGGGATCACCTCGCGCTCGAACCGGCCGTCGGCCCACGCCTTGGCCGCCTGCCGCTGCGAGCGGGCGCCGAACCGGTCGAGCCGCTCCCGGGTCAACCCGCGCCGCTGGGCGATGCGCTCGGCGGCGGTGAACTGGTCGGGCAGGTCGATCGACCAGTCACCGGGGCGCGGGTTGGCCGGCAGCACGTTGCTGCCGAGCGGCTGGCGGGACATGGACTCGACGCCGCAGGCGATGCCCACGTCGATCACCCCGGCCTGGATGAGCGCGGCGACCAGGTGCACGGCCTGCTGGGAGGAGCCGCACTGGGCGTCCACCGTCGTCACCCCGGTCTGGTACGGCAGGCCGGCGTAGAGCCAGGCGTGCCTGCCGACGTGGCCGCCCTGCTCGCCGGCCTGGGTGACGCAGCCCGCGAAGACCTGCCCGACGGCGGAGGGGTCGATGCCGGACCTCTCGACGACGCCGTTCATGGCCGCCCCGAGCAGGGCCTGCGGTTTGACCCCCGCCAGCCAGCCGTTGCGCTTGCCGATCGGGGTGCGTACGGCTTCGACGATCACGGGCCTGCCCATGCGGCCTCCTTCCCATCAGAACAAGGTTCCGCCGCGACTGTAACCGGTTCTAATTTGCCGCGAAAGCCTTGCCGGGCGCCGGAAGCCCTCCCGGAACCCTCCTGGAAGCGGGAAGCCCTCCTGGAACCCTCGTGGAAGCGGGAAGCCCTCCTGGAACCCTCGTGGAAGCGGGAAGCCCTCCTGGAACCCTCGTGGAAGCGGGAAGCCCTCCCGAAAGCCGGAAGCCTTCTCGGAAGCGGGAAGCCCTCGCGGATGCCCGAGGCCCTCTCAGGCGTCGGAGTCGTCGCGGTCGTCGCGGTCGTCGCGGTCGTCGCGGTCGTCGCGGTCGTCGAAGTCGGCGAGCAGGCGCTCGGCCGCGATCTCGATGCGACGCTGGATCTGCTCGTAGGTGCGCCGGCCGCGCAGCATCTCCAGCAGCTCGTTCACCCACACCCCGGCCAGCGAGCCGACGAGGGCGAACTGCTCCTCGGAGGCGGCCTCGAGGGTGAGGCCGTTGCCCGAGACGCGCAGCAGCAGCCCGGCCATGCGGTCGCCGAACGGGACCTCGACCTGGGCCATGATCAGCGAGCGGATGAGCGCGTCGGCGAGCTCTGGCTCGCGCATGAGGCCGCGGGTGGCGCGCATGAGCACGTCCACCCCCCGCCCCGCCGCCGTCTCGGCGCTCGGCGGACGCCGCTCGATGCTGTTCTCGAGCAGGTCGATCTCTTCGCCGACGACCGCGACGACGAGATCCATCTTCGAGGGGAAGTAGCGGTAGAGGGTGCCGAGCGCGACCCCGGCGCGTTCGGCGACGGTCCGCATCTGCATCGCCTCGACGCCGCCCCGCGAGGCGAGGGCCGCGGCGGCCTGGACGATGCGCTTGCGCCGTTGGTGCTGGCTGCGGGTGCGGACGCCGGAGGAGACCCGGGCCGCCGGGGACGGCGGCGCCGCCTGGTCGTCGCCGCCGGGACCGGAGGCCGGGACGGCGGCGGCGCCGGCATGCGAGGTGCGCATGAGAACACGTTACCGGATGACCCGCAGGTAGGGCTTGTTACTCACCGGTCACAAGGAAGGCCGGTCTTGCATGACCTTTGTGTTGCGCGCATGTGTCGGATCGGGGTCACGCGCAATCGCTATGGACACAGATTAGAATCTGTTCTAATTTGCGGCTGACCGGACTGCCACTGGACTCCCACCGGGCTCGACCGGGCGCACGGAAGGCGTCGTGATGGATTTCGACCTCGACGAGACGCAGGCGGAGCTGAAAGAGCTGGCCGCGGGCCTGTTCGGCCGGGAGGCCGGGCCCGACCGCCTGGCCGCCCACGAGAAGAGCGGGCAGCCCTACGACGCCGAACTGTGGCGGGCGGTGGCGCGGGCGGGGCTCATCGGGGCCTGCCTGCCGGAGGAGGCCGGCGGCGCCGGGCTCGGCGCCGTGGCGATGGCCGTGGTCGCGCGCGAGGCCGGGGCGCGGGTGGTCCCCGTCCCCCTGCAGGACGGCCTGGTCGCGGCCATGGTGATCGGCCGGTACGGCTCGGCCGCGCAGCGCGCGCTCGCCGCGCGCCTGGCCGAGGGCGAGGTCGTGCTGACCGCCGCGCTCATGGAACCCGGCCGCGACCTCGGCACGCTCCCGCTCACCGAGGCCCGTCCCGGCGGAGCCGGCGGCGGGTGGGCGCTCTCCGGGCGCAAGACCATGGTCTCCTACGCCGCCGAGGCCGCCGCGATCGTCGTCCCGGCCGTGACGCCGCGGGGCGTCGGGCTCTTCCTCGTCGAGCCGGGGGCGGCGTCCCTGGCGCCGGCGCCCACCTCCACCGGCGAGCCGGCCGCGACGCTGATCCTCTCCGACACCCCGGCCGAGCCGCTCGGCGAGCCGGACGGCGCCGCGTTCGCCGCCCTTCGGCGCCTGGCGCTGGTCGCCCTGACGGCGAGCGCCTCCGGCGTCCTCGCGGGCGCGCTGGCCCTGACCACCGAGCACATCAAGACCCGCAGGCAGTTCGACCGCGCCCTGGCCGAGTTCCAGGCGGTGACCATGCAGATCGCCGACGTCTATATCGCCGGGCGGGCGCTGGACGTGGCCGTCTGGTCGGGCGCGTGGCGGGTGGACCAGGGGCTCGCCGAGGAGGCCGACGTGGACCTCGAGGTCGCCGCGCACACGGCCGCCGACGCCGCCCTCGCCGCCCTCTACACCTGCCAGCACCTGCACGGGGGCCTCGGCCTGGACGTCACCTACCCGCTGCACCGCCACTTCGCCTGGGGCAAGCACCGGGCGCACCTGCTCGGCGGCGCGGAGGCCCGGCTCGACATGATGGGAGCCCTCGTCTGATGCTGATCGACCTGACCCCCGAGCAGAAGCGGCTCCGCGAGGAACTGCGGGAGTACTTCGCCGCCTGCCTGACCGGCGAAGATCGCGCCAAGATCTCCGAGGACCCGTTCGGCGAGGCGTACATGGAGCACTGCCGCAGGCTGGGCCGCGACGGCAAGCTCGGGCTCGGCTGGCCCGAGGAGTACGGCGGTGGCGGCTACGGGCCGCTGGAGCAGCAGATCTTCGCCAACGAGATCGCCCGCGCCGACGTGCCGTACCCGATCATCACCGTGCAGACGGTGGGCCCGACCCTGATGCAGTACGGCACGACGGAGCAGAAGGAGTTCTTCCTGCCCCGCATCCTGGCCGGCGACTGCCACTTCGCCATCGGGTACAGCGAGCCGGGCGCCGGCACCGACCTGGCCTCGCTGCGCACGTCGGCGGTCAGGGACGGCGACCACTACGTCGTCAACGGCCAGAAGATCTTCACCTCCGGCGCGCACTACGCCGGGTACATCTGGCTGGCCGCCCGCACCGACCCCGGTGCCAAGAAGCATCGCGGCATCTCGATGCTGATCGCCGACACCCGCGACCCGGGGTACTCCTGGACGCCGATCGTGACCATGGACGGCCGCCACCACACCAACTCGACGTACTACTCCGACGTCAGGGTGCCGGCGGACATGCTGGTCGGCGAGGAGAACAAGGGCTGGGACCTCATCGTCAACCAGCTCAACCACGAGCGGGTCACCCTCGGCCCGGCCGGCAACCTCGCCCGCGTGTACGACCGGTTCTCCGCCTGGGCCCGGCGCACCGGCGCCATCGACGAGCCCGCCGTGCGCCGGGCCATCGCCCGCGTCTACGCCTGCTTCCGCACCAACGAACTCCTCAACTGGCAGGTCGCCGCGAACATGGGCCTCGGCTGGCTCGGCGCGCCGGACGCCTCCGCCACCAAGATCTACGGCTCCGAGCGCATGCAGGAGGTCGGGCGGATCGTCGGGGAGACGCTGGCGCGGTTCGGCGACCTGTCCGACCCGGAGACCGCCGCCTTCGCCGAGCAGCTCGACCGGTCGGTCAAGGGGGCGATCGTGCTGACCTTCGGCGGCGGGGTGAACGAGGTCCAGCGCGAGCTCATCGCGATGCTCGGCCTCGGGCTGCCCCGCCCGCCCCGGTGAGCGCGAGGACGACAGGGACGCGGGAGGACGACAGGGACGCGCGAGGACGACAGGGACGCGGGAGGGCCGAGACGGTGATGGGCGCGATGGGCACGACGAGCACGGGCGGAGGACGGAGATGACCACGACGGCCGGGCAGGACCTGCACGAGCGGCTCGTCGCCCTGGCGGAGGCGCGCATCGCGGTGGGCGAGGTCCGCGGCGCCCCGGCGGCCGATCCGGTCAACCTGCCGATGATCCGCCACTGGACCACCGCGATGGGGGACGCGAACCCGGTCTACACCGACGAGGCGTTCGCCGCCGCGAGCGTGCACGGGGAGATCGTCGCGCCGCCCGCGATGGCGCAGGTGTGGACGATGGCCGGGCTCGGCCCGCCCGGCGGCGCGGGCACCCCGGTGGACGACGTGCTGCGCACGCTCGACGAGGGCGGCTTCACCGGCGTGGTGGCCACCAACTGCGAGCAGACCTACCACCGGTACGTGCGGCTGGGGGAGCGGCTGGTGCCGGCCACGCGGCTGACCGGGCTGAGCGGGCCGAAGACCACGGCGCTCGGAACCGGATATTTCGTGACCTGGCTGGTCACCTGGTACTCCGATCACGAACCCGTCGCGGAGATGATGTTCCGGGTATTGAAGTTTCGTCCGCGGGAGGAGAAAGCCGCGCCCGAGAAGCGCGTGGCCTACCCTCTGACGCCGGCCGTCAACCGGGACACGGCGTTCTTCTGGGAGGGTGTCCGGGAAGGCGAGTTGCGCATCCAGAAATGCGGTGACTGCGGCGAACTGCGGCACCCGCCCGGACCGATCTGCCCGTCCTGCCGGTCGGCGAACCGGGTGTACGCCGTGGCGAGCGGGGTCGGCGAGGTCTACAGCTTCGTGGTGCACCACGCTCCTCCGATGCCGGGGCTGGACCCGCCTTTCGTGGTGGCGGTGATCGCGCTGCCGGAGGGAATACGAATTGTCGGAAATGTCGTGGAATGCCCACCGGAAAGCGTGAGCATCGGTATGCCGGTACGAGTGGCATACCGCGAAATGGACGACAAGCTGACCTTGCCGATGTGGGTACCCCGGGAGTCCTGATGCGCACACTGACCGAAGACGAGATCGAGCGCGGGACCGCGCTGCCGCCGTTGCGCATCGAGCTCACACCGACCACCGTCATCGCGACGGCCCTGTCGACCATGGACTTCACGCCGGTCCACCACGACGTCGCGGGCGCCAGGGCCCAGGGGTCGGCGGACATCTTCCTCAACATCCTCACCACCATGGGGCTGGTCGAGCGGTACGTCACCGACTGGGCCGGGCCCGAGGCCCTGATCCGCGGCATCAACGTCCGCCTCGGCGTGCCCGCGTACGCCGGGGACACCCTGACCTTCAGCGGCGTCGTCACCGAGCGGCGGGACGGCGAGGTGACCGTCGAGGTCCGCGGCGCCGTCAGCCTGGGCGACCACGCCATCGGCACCGTGCGCTTCAACCTCCCCCGCTGACCGGCGCCCCGCCCTCCGCAGGAGGGTGTGCTCCCCGCCAGGGCCGACGTCACCAGAAAGGGCTCACCACGTGCACTCGCTCTCCGGCCGCGCGGCCCTCGCGGGCATCGGCGCCACCGAGTTCTCCAAGGAGTCCGGCCGCACGGAGCTCCAGCTCGCCGCCGAGGCCGTCTTCGCCGCGCTGGACGACGCCGGCCTCTCGCCGTCCGACGTGGACGGCCTGGTCACCTTCACCCAGGACGCCAACCAGGAGATCGCCGTCGCCCGCGAGACCGGCATCGGCGACCTGTCGTTCTTCTCCCGCGTCGAGTACGGGGGAGGCGCGGCGTGCGGCACGGTGCTCCAGGCCGCCATGGCCGTCGCCACCGGCGTCGCCTCCACCGTGGTGTGCTACCGGGCCTTCAACGAGCGGTCCGGGCGCAGATTCGGCCAGCCGAACGCCGGGCTCGGCGGCGAGCCGTCCTCGCTCGGCGTCGAGATGGGGTGGCACGCCCCGTTCGGGCTGCTGACCCCCGCCGCGTGGGTCGCGATGTTCGCCAGGCGGTACATGCACACCTACGGAGCCACCTCCGAGGACTACGGCCGCGTCGCCGTGGCCATGCGCCGTCACGCGGCGGCCAACCCGGCGGCCTGGTTCTACCAGCGGCCCATCACGCTGGAGGAGCACCAGGCGTCCAGGTGGATCGTCGAGCCGCTGCACCTGCTCGACTGCTGCCAGGAGAGCGACGGGGCCGTGGCCCTGGTCGTCACCTCGGCCGAGCGGGCCAGGGACCTGCGGCGCTCACCGGCGGTCATCACGGCGGCCGCGCAAGGGTCGGGCGCCGGGCAGATGATGATGACCAGCTTCTACCGCGACGACATGGCGGGACTTCCGGAGATGGGCGTCGTGGCGCGCGGCCTCTGGGAGATGTCGGGCATGTCGCCGCAGGACATCCAGACGGCCATCCTGTACGACCACTTCACCCCGTTCGTGCTCACCCAACTCGAGGAGCTGGGCTTCTGCGCCAGGGGAGAGGCGTGCGACTTCATCGCCGGCGGGGGCATCGAGATCGACGGCCATCTGCCGGTCAACCCGCACGGCGGCCAGCTCGGCGAGGCGTACATCCACGGCATGAACGGCATCGCCGAAGCCGTGCGGCAGGTGCGCGGCACCTCCGTCAACCAGGTCCCCGGCGTCCAGAACGTCCTGGTCACCGCCGGCACCGGCGTCCCCACCAGCGGCCTCATCCTCTCCCGCGACTGACTCGCGCGACCGATCCCCGCGCCCGACCACGCGATCCCCGCGCCCGGCCACGCGACGCGCGACCGGCCTCACGCGACCGGCTTGCGCGGGCCCGCTGAAGGGCGCGCACAGGACGCCGCTCGCTCTCCGGACCCTCTCCGATGAGTTTTCGCGCCATGGCGCCTCTGTACATGTGGACGGCTCGCCGACCGCGCGATCCGGTGTCCGATGCCGGCCGGTCGGTCAGGCTCGCCGAGGCCACGGCCGCAGGTTCCGCCGTCCGCCCACATCGTGATCGACTTCAGTAGAGAGGGAAGACGATGGCTCTTCCGCGGACGGCGTCCCGTGACGAGTGGCTGGCAGCCCGGCTGAGACTGCTCGACAGGGAGAAGGAGGTCATGCGGGCGCAGGACGCGGTCACCGCACAGCGCCGCGAACTGCCCATGGTGAAGATCGACAAGGAGTACGAGTTCGAGAGCGCGGCCGGCAAGGCGCGCCTCGGCGAGCTGTTCGAGGGCCGCCGCCAGCTCATCGTCTATCACTTCATGTGGAACGACGGCTGGGAAGAGGGCTGCCCGAGCTGCTCGTTCGCGGTCGACAACGTGGGCCGCCTCGAGCACCTGCACGGCAGCGACACCACGTTCGCGCTCGTCTCCCGCGCGCCGCTGTCGAAGATCGACAGGTGGAGGGCGCGGATGGGATGGACCATCCCGTGGTACTCCTCGGCCGGGAGCGACTTCAACCACGACTTCCACGTCACCAACGACGAGTCCGTCGCACCGGTCCAGTACAACTACAAGAACAGGGCCGCCATGGAACGTGAGGGCCTGGAGTACGCGGTCAACGGCGACGCGCAGGGCCTGAGCGTCTTCGTCCGCGACCAGGACGCCGTCTTCCACACCTACTCGACCTACGGGCGCGGCGCCGAGGTGCTGTTGAGCACCTACCACTACCTCGACCTGACGCCCCTCGGGCGGGACCGCTACGTCAACCAGTTCCCCTACCACGACACCTACGGCGACGGCGCGGGCGACGACCACCACCACGCCCACCACCACTGAGCACGCGGGCGGCAAGGCGGGTGAGGCCCCCACCGACGGGGCGTCACCCCTCCGTCCCGGACATGGAGTCCTGCGATGATCGAGTCGATACCACTCAGATGGACGCTCATACTGGCGTTCGCGGCCACAGGACTGTGGTTCCTGTTCCGCGGCGCGCGACCCGCTTCCGGCGACGGGGCACGGGGCGCCGCCGAAAGGATCTCCCACGTCGCTCACGCGCTCATGGCCGCGGCGATGGCGTTCATGTTCTGGACGATGGGATGAGCGGAGGTGCCGTGACGCGTACGGCGCGGCTGCCGGCGGACCCGGCGTCCGGAGCGTCCGACGACGGGTTCGCCCGGCTCAGCGAACCCTTCCGGCGGGAACTGCTGGCGTACTGCTACCGGATGCTCGGCTCGGTCCACGACGCCGAGGACGCGCTCCAGGACACCTACCTGCAGGCGTGGCGCGGGTACGCCGGCTTCGAAGGCCGCTCCTCGATGCGCACCTGGCTGTACCGCATCGCGACGCGGACCTGCCTCAAGGCGCTGGAGGGCAACGGCCGCCGGCCGCTGCCCTCCGGGCTGGGCGGCCCGAGCCACGACCCGGACGCATCGCCGCGCTCCCGGCTGCCCGAGGTGCCATGGCTGCAACCGGCTCCCGGCGCACTGTTCGGTACCGCCTCCGACGATCCGGCCGTCATCGTCGAGGCCAGGCAGACCATGCGGCTGGGGTTCATCGCCGCGTTGCAGTACCTTCCCGGCAGGCAGCGCGCGGTGCTGATCCTGCGCGACGTGCTCGCCTGGCGGGCAGGCGAGGTCGCCGACCTGCTCGGCACCACGACGGCCGCGGTCAACAGCGCGTTGCAGCGCGCCCGGGCGCAGCTCAGCCAGATCGCGCCCACCGCGGAAGGGCTCACCGAGCCGGACGACCCGGCCCAGCGCGGGCTGCTCGACCGGTACGCGACCGCGTTCGAGAACGCCGACGTCGACGCCCTGATGGCGGTGCTGGCCGACGATGTCGTCTGGGAGATGCCGCCGATCCCCACCTGGTTCAGCGGACGCGAGACGGTCGGACGGTTCCTCGGCGCCAGGATCCTGGCCGGAGGCGGCTACCGGATGGTCGCGGCGCGCGTGAACGAACAACCCGCCTTCGGCTCCTACGCGCGAGGCGACGACGGCGTCCACCGGCCGCACGCCCTGCAGGTGCTGACCGTCACCGCCGCGGGCGTAGGGCACGTCGTGGCCTTCCTCGACGCCGACCTGTTCCCGGCATGCGGCCTGCCACCGGAGCTTTAGCCTGTCGCGCCGGAAGTCCGCCCCCTGAGTCGACCGCCCGACAAGCGAGGCCGGTCGGCGGTTTTTCGCTTTCGACCTCGTGGATCGGATGAGACTCACCCGACCCCCCTCCGGCGCAGGCCGCTCGTGCCCCACCCCTCACCAACCGTGGCGGGCGCCTTCGCTGTCGCTGGGTGTGGTGTTCTTCTGGCTTCGGCGGGGCCTTGTGTAGCTTCGCGGGGCTCAAAGCACTGCCGCCTTGGCGGGCGCCTGCGCTTTTGCTGGGGGTGGTGCTCGCCTGGCCCTGGCGGGGCCTTCGCCGTCGCCGGGGTGCGATGCTCTCCCCGCCATGGCTGGACCTTCTCCGGCGCCGGGTCGGCGGGACGAGGGGCGGCGAATCCGGCGCGCGTGTGCGGTGGGTGACCCGCGCACGTGCGCCGGTCGCAGCACTATGGGGTGACGATCGTCGGGACCGTGAAGAAGACGAGCATCGCGATGGCGACGCACAGCAGGAAACCGGCCAGTTCCCAGAGCCAGTCGTAGTGGTGCTCGCCGATCTTGATCGGCTTCAGCCGGTCGTGGCGGCGCGGCCGGGTCACTCCGCCGGACGTCGTGGCCGTGGCCGTGACGCTCGCCGGGGCGGCCTCGGACGCGGGGTCGTCCCCGTCCGCGTCCACGGCCCCGGAGTCCAGGGACGCGGCCCCGGATGCCGTGGACGCGGACCCATTCTTCGTGGGCGTGGATGCGGGGTCCGTGGTGGGGAGTTCGGAGTTCGTGGACGCGGGCTCCGGGGTCATGGAGGCCGGCGCGGGTCCGATGGCCGCCGGTCCGGCGTCCGGCGCCGGGATCTCCGGGGAAGGGGAGAAGGTGGACGCGATCGCCGGTTCGGTGGACGCGGGGGCCTCGGCGTGGGCGGCGGGGATGGACGCGGAGATCGCGGGCATCTCGACCGTCGAAGGGCCGTCCCCGAAGCTCGTGTCGGCGTCGGCGTCGGCGGCGGGGAAGCCGTCCTGTGCGGGCGGCGCCTCCAACGCGGAGAAGGCCGCGCCGAACGCGGGCGGCGGCGCCGCGAAGACCGGCGGTGCGCCCGAAGCCGAGCCGCCCGGGGGGAACGGCGGTGCGCCGAAGGCCGACCCCAGATCGAGGAGCGGGGGTGCACCGGAGGCCGGGCCGGTTTCGGGGAACAGGGGAGCCTCAGGGAACGGGGGCGCGCTAGAGGCCGCTGCCACGTGGGACGTCGTGGGCACGGCGGGGAACGGGCGCTGGGATGACGCGGGTACCCCGTCGTGGGCCGCCGTAGGGGCGACGAAGGTGGCGCCGGAAGCGGGCAGCGGAGGCGCCGAGGCTGCTCCCCGAGGCGCGGATGGTTCCGCGGGCCAGGCCGTGGACGATCCCATGGGCCAGGCCTCGGGCACGGGAGGCGTCGTGGGGGAGGCTGTAGGAGCGGGGGATGCCGGGGTCTTCGTGCGCCTGAGTAGGTTCCGCGCTCCGGCGAGGAACGCCGCCAGGGGAGACTTCGGCCTGTCCCGCGACTCCGGGTCGGCACCGGCCGGGTGCGGAGGCGACTGACCTCCGGAGAGGTCGTCCGCGCCGTGAGAGGCGCGGGAGGGGGCGGGCCGGGAGGGGAACAGGTCCGGCCGGGCGGGCGCGGATGGGACGAGGCCGTGCTCGGCGGGCTCCTGGGGGGAGGTGGGGCCCACACTGAAGGTGCGCTGCAGGGTGGGCCACTGGCCGTTCGCCAGGGCGTTCTTGAACAGCGAGCCCTCGCCGCCAGGGGCGCCCCGCTTCCTGTCCGGGCGAGACGCGCCGCGCCGTTCCTGGGCCGGACGCGAGGACGTGCGGGGCTCGTCCGCCGACTGAGAGGAGGGCCGGGCTTCGCCGGCCACGTGGGATGCGGTGCCCGGAACGCCGGTGGAGCGGGACGTGGTGTCCGAGGGAGCGGTCGTACGGGACGTGGGGCTCAGGGCGTCGGTGGAGTGCGAAGCGGCGCCGAAAACGTCGGGCGAGAGGGGAGCGGTGCCGAAGACATCGGTGGAGTGGGGAGCGGCGCCGAAGACGTCGGTGGGGTGAGAGGGGGCGCCCGGGGCGTCGGTCGTGCGGGACGTGACGCCGGGGCCGTCGGCCGTGCCGGAGGGGGCGTGCGTGGAGGATGGCGTGGGGGCTTCGGTGGCGCGGAAACGGGAGCGAGACGCGCGAGCCGGTTTTCCGGCGGGGCGGGAGGCGCCGCGGAGTCTGGGCATCGGCTCGGTGGTGGCCTCGTGCTTGGATCTGCGGCCGGGGGCCGGAGGCGTGAGCTCCGGCGCGGGGAAGACGCCGGCGTTGGTGACCGGGTTGGGCTCGGCGAGCGGCAGAGGCCAGCGCGGCGTGGTGGGCCACCGCTTCTGCTGCGGGGCTCGCGCGGACGCCTTGGCCGTGTCGGGTGCGGGTTCCTCGGGCACCGCGGCGAGGACGCGGGTGCGCAGGGACGGCGCGGGAGTGCGCCAGGGCAGCCGGCCGAGGGACTCCTCGGCGGGCGCGACCCCGAGCACGTCGTACTCGGCGGCGAGCCGCGCGGAGGGCGTGGTGGCCCGCGCGGAGGAGACGGCCGAGGCCAGGGAACGGGCGAAGCGGTGACGCGCACTGATCATGAGCTGCTCGGCCGTGTCGGCCGCGACGTCCAGGACCCATGCGAGCTCCACGGTGTCGAGCCCGCAGACCGCCGACAGCAGCAGCACCTCGCGCTGGTGCGGGCGCACCTCGCGCACCACCCGTTCGACCAGCGCGGTCACCGGGTCGGCGGCGGGGTCCACCGAGGGGAAGGAGTAGGCGACATCGCGCCGGTAGATCTCACGGCGGGCGAGCGCGTACAGGGCGGCGCGCGGGGGCTCGATGGCCGGGACGCCGGTGAGAACGGCCACCAGGGTGTTGGCGGCGGAGGCGGTGTCACCGAGCTGGTCGTGGCAGTACGCGAACAGCCCGGCGGCGTGACGGTCGTAGAGCTCGGCGACCAGCTCGCCACGAGGGCGGCGATCGATGAGCGATGGAGTCACAGCCGGTACCTCTGGAATTCTCGAGCGGGGTCGGGGGGTTGGGTGTGACGGCAGAGGTCAGAGGGAGCGTCAGTGGAAGCGTGGGGGCCAATCATGTCAAGGGGCGGCCGAGGACCGCACTAATCGATGCCACTTTGATAGATATCGCGAAAGTACCAGGAAGAAGGGCACGCACACGGCGCGATGCCCCTTTTCGGAAATGCTGACAAGTAGGCATGAGCGAGGTCTTGGGACAGATTGTCGAAGATCCCCATAGGCTGTGTCGGGAAAGATCAAGTGGACCCGCGGTCGGGCCGTCACCTACCGTGGGGGCTGCCGAGCGGGTGGTAGCCGTGCGCAGCCGACTCGACGTTTCCGGGCCACGGGGCCCGGCCGAGAAGCACGAGGTCGTGCGTGATCACATTTGAAGGCGTCACCAAGCGTTATGCCGACGGGACGGTGGCCGTCGACAATCTCAGTCTCCAAGTGCCGACCGGGGCGATCACCGTCTTCGTCGGGCCTTCGGGCTGCGGCAAGACGACGTCACTGCGGATGATCAACCGGATGATCGACGCGTCGTCCGGGCGCATCCTGCTGGACGACCAGGACGTCCGCCAGATCGATCCTCCCACTCTGCGCCGTGGCATCGGCTACGTCATCCAGCAGGCGGGCCTGTTCCCGCATCGCAAGATCGTGGACAACGTCGCGACCGTGCCGTACCTGCTCGGCTGGGACAAGAAGAAGGCGCGCGCCCGCGCGATGGAGCTGCTGGAGCGCGTCGGGCTCGACACCAAGCTCGCCGGCCGCTACCCGTTCCAGCTCTCGGGCGGGCAGCAGCAGCGCGTCGGTGTGGCCAGGGCCCTCGCGGCCGACCCGCCGGTGCTGCTGATGGACGAGCCGTTCAGCGCGGTCGACCCGGTCGTGCGCACCAGCCTGCAGGACGAGCTGTTGCGGCTCCAGGCCGAGCTGCACAAGACCATCGTGTTCGTCACGCACGACATCGACGAGGCGATCAAGCTGGGCGACACCGTCGCGGTGCTTCGGGTGGGCGGTCATCTCGCCCAGATCGCCGATCCCTCGACCCTGCTGGCCGAGCCCGCGGACGACTTCGTCGAGGGGTTCCTCGGCAGGGACCGCGGCATCCGGCGGCTGTCGTTCGTCCCGGCCGAGGGGGTGGCGGTGCGGCGCGAGCCGGACGTCCCCGGCTGGGCGGTGGTGCTCGACGCGGACGGCCGCCCCCTGGGCTGGCGCGCGGACGGCTCGGCCACCGGCGCCTCCCGCTCCGGGACGGGCGGCGCCGAGGAATCTCCGGGCGCGGACGACCCGGGACGGTCGCCCGCCTCCGACGGGTTGCTGCCGTTCGGCACCTTCGACCCGCGCACCGACTCCCTGCGCGCCGCGCTGGACGCCGCGCTGCTCGCGCCGTCCGGGTGCGCGATCGCGGTGGACGGCGACGGGCGCTTCGAGGGCGTCGTCACCCGGCAGGCCATGGACGAGGCGCTCGCCGGCGCCGGCGCGCGCCGGTCGCCCGGTGAGGGGACGGCGTCCCATGGGTGAGGGCGAGCCGCTGATCCGCTGGGCGTGGATCGGGCGCAACTGGCCGAGCATCCAGCAGTTGCTGGTGGACCACGTCGTCATGGCGCTGGTCCCGGTGCTGCTCGGGCTGCTCATCGCGCTGCCGCTGGGCCTGGCGAGCGCGCGCTGGCGGGTGCTCTACCAGCCCACGGTGAGCCTGATGAACGTGGTCTACTCCCTGCCGTCGCTGGCGGTGTTCATCGTGCTGATCCCGCTGACCGGCCTGGCCGAGCGCACCACGGTGATCATCCCGCTGACCTTCTACTCGCTGGCGGTGCTGATCCCGGCGGTGGTGGACGGGCTGGCGGCGGTGCCCGACCACGTGCGGCAGTCGGCCGTGGCCATGGGCTTCGGGCCGATGCGGCGACTGCTCCAGGTGGACCTGCCGATCGCGGTGCCGGTCGTGCTGGCCGGACTGCGGGTCGCGACGGTGTCCAGCATCAGCCTGGTCAGCGTGGGCGCGCTGATCGGCCGAGGCGGGCTCGGTTACCTGTTCATCGACGGCTGGCAGCGCCAGTTCTCCACGCCGATCATCGTTGGCATCGTGCTGGTCGTGGTGCTGGCCGTGCTCGCCGACGGCCTGCTCGTGCTCGCCCAGCGCCTGCTCACCCCGTGGGCCCGTGCCAGGAGGACCGCGTGAACTGGCTGATCGACTTCTTCGGCGACCCGGCGAACTGGTCGGGGCCGGGTGGCATCCCGGCCCGGCTGCTGGAGCACGTCGAGTTCTCGGTGGTGGCGTTGCTGCTGTCGATGCTCATCGCCATCCCGCTCGGGCTGCTGATCGGCCACACCGGCCGGGGCGCCGTGCTCGTGGTGATCGCCGCCAACGCCGCCCGCGCACTGCCCACCCTGGGGCTGGTGGTGCTGATCGTGCTGCTCGTCGGGGTCGGCACCACCTGGCCGGTGCTGCTCCCGCTGGTGGCGCTCGCGATCCCGCCCATCCTGGTGAACACCTACGAGGGCATCCGGGGCGTGGAGGACGACCTGCGCGACGCCGCGTACGGCATGGGCCTGCGCGGCGGCCAGGTGCTGATGAAGGTGCTGGTCCCGGTGGCGATGCCGCTGATCCTGCTCGGCCTGCGCGTCGCGGCGATCCAGGTGGTGGCCACGGCCACCGTCGCCGCGTACGTCGGCCTCGGCGGGCTCGGCCGCTACATCATCGACGGGCTGGCGACCAAGGACTTCCCCAGCACGATCGGGGGAGCGGTCCTCGTGGCCGCCCTCGCCCTGGTCGTGCAGCTCTGTTTCGCGTTACTGCAGCGTGTGGTGGTCTCACCTGGGGTGAGCCGCCGTTCCGGGCTCCGGTAACCTGTAATACCCCCCGATTTGGAAGGGATTTAAGTCACTTATGAGGCGAATTATTACCACCGCTGCGGTCGCGCTGACCGCGGTGCTCTCCTTGGGCGCGTGCGGCGGGGGCGACCCGCTCAGCGACACCGGCGCCAGCGCGGCCCCCAGCTCGACCGGCTCCGGCTCCGCCGCGGCCGCCAAGGTCGTCGTCGGCTCGGCCAACTTCCCGGAGAACGTCCTTCTCGCCTCCATCTACTCCCAGGCCCTGCAGGCCAAGGGCGTCCAGGTGGAGGAGAAGTTCAACATCGGCAGCCGCGAGGTCATCTACGACCAGGTCAAGAACGGCGCGCTGACCGTCCTGCCCGAGTACAACGGCGGTCTGCTCAGCTTCCTGGACCCCAAGAGCACCGCCGCCAGCAAAGACGACGTCAACACCGAGCTGAAGTCCAAGCTCGCCTCCGAGCTGGAGATCCTCGACTCCTCCCCGGCCGAGGACAACGACTCGCTGTCGGTCACCAAGGACACCGCCACCAAGTACAGCCTGACGACGATCGAGGACCTGGCCAAGGTCGCCAAGGACTTCGCGGTCGGCGGCCCGCCGGAGTTCAAGAAGCGCCGTGAGGCCCAGTTCAAGGACGTCTACGGCCTGACCTTCAAGGAGTGGAAGCCGACCGGCGACACCACCGCGGACGCCATCAAGAGCGGCGCCGTCCAGGTCGGCAACGTCTTCACCACCGACCCGAAGATCCTGATCAACGGCCTGGTGCCGCTGCAGGACCCCAAGAGCGTCTTCAGCGCCCAGAACGTCACCCCGCTGGTCAACAAGGCCGGCGCGAACGACACCGTGCGCACGACGCTGAACGCCATCTCCGCCAAGCTCGACACCGCGGGGCTCGTCGACATGATGAAGCGCGTGGCCGTCGACAAGGACGACCCGCCGGCCGTCGCCAAGGACTGGCTGACCAAAAACGGCCTGGCCTGACCGACTGGCCCGCCCCTGACAGCGGCCCGTGACCCGACAGAGCCGTCGACACAGAACCACCCCCGAGAGCCGCCCTACCACCAGGAGGGCGGCTCTCGGCCTACCGGAGCCTCCCAAAGTGATCTGACCTGCCCGGAAGGTCAGACTTCGACTTCCCGCCACACGACCTTGCGCCCCACTGGGGGTGCCTGTGATCGGAGTGACACAGAGCGTGTCAGTTTCGGGGTGGACTAGCGGGGCTTGACTCCCAGCCGCTGGGCAAAGGGGCGTAGAGGGCCGGGCGCCCGTGAGTGTGCCTCTTGGGTGAGCCCCCGATGCTCGCGCGTCATCGGCCAGACGCGGGCCGATGCGGTCCACGTCCACGATCAAGATGCCGGAACCTGTCGACTTCATCGGGTCCGGCCGTGGTACGCCAGGTACACACCGCGTGGCGTAGATGCCTGCCGTCAGCGGCTGCGCCGGCCCGGCCGGGGCGAGCGGTGAGCTGGGCGGACGCGGCGCCGACACGCCAGATGTGACAGGTAATGGAAATACCCTGTCACTCGTGGATGCCGCCGATGCGCCGGCGTGAGCGGCGGTGCGCCACCTCTTCCCTTACCCTGTACGGCCTTCCAGATTGACATTGCTAGCTATTTCAGTCATGTTTGAAATTGCTAGCTATCTTGTGTAGGGAGCGATCCATGGAACATGTGACCTTCAACAGCCTCGAGTGAACCGGCACACGATCGACAACAGAGGACGCGACGATGAGCACTGAGGAACCGCAGGACCGGTTGCTCCGCTGGGTGGAACGGGTGGCCGCCTTCTGCGTCGAGGAGTGGGGGCTGCCGCCCATCACCGGACGCATCCTCGGCTGGCTCATGATCTGCGACCCGGCCGAGCAGTCCGCCGGCCAGATCGCGGACGTCATCCAGGCCAGCCGGGCCTCGCTCACCTCCAACATGCGCTTCCTCACGGCCATCGGCCTGGTCAAGAAGGTGAGAAGGCCCGGCGATCGCGTCTCCTACTACCGCATTGAAGACGACGCTTGGCAGAAGGTCATCCAGCGCAAGCTCGAAAGCCTGAGCGCGTTCGGCGAGATCGCCGACGAAGGGCTCGACATCGCGGGCGGCGAGGGGCACCGCACCGAGCGCATCAAGGCCGCCCACGACTCCCTGACGTGGCTGCAGAACCTCGCGGCCCGCCATCCGCTACACCGTTGAGGAACCCAATGCACCGCCGGCAACCGAAACTCGGACTGATCCAGGAAACGCTGCTGCTCACTCTCCACGCCAGAGCCCTGGACGCCGGGCAAGCCAGCCCGATCCTCGGCGACACGCTCTCCGCCGACCTGGCCGGCAGAATCGATTACGACTTCGGCAAGCTGAAGGTCAAGCCCAACCTCGTCCTCACCACGGCACTGCGCGCCAAGAAGCTCGACGGTGTCGTCCGCGCCTACGTCGCCGCGCACCCCGGATGCGTGGTGCTCGACCTGGGCTGCGGCCTGGACACCAGGATGTTCCGCTGTGATCCTCCGCCCGGCGTCGACTGGTACGACATCGACTTCCCGGAAGTGGTGGACCTGCGGGCCGAATGTCTGCCCGGCCGTTCCCACCTGGTCGGAGCCGACCTCACCAGCTCCGACTGGCTCACAGCCATCCCCGGTGACCGGCCGGCGATGATCGTCGCCGAGGGGCTGCTCCCCTTCGTGCCCGGCGACTCCTTCCAGGCGATGACCCGCGCGCTGACCGGCCATTTCCCTTCGGGCGAGCTCGCGCTCAACGGCTACACCCGATTCGCGGCCTGGGCCATGAAGTACCACCCGACCATCAAGGCCCTGGGCATCAAAGCCGCCCAGGGCTTCGACGACCCACGCGAACCAGAGTCCTGGGACGCCGGCCTCGAACTGATCGAGGAGCAGATCCTCACCCGCGCACCGGAAATAGCCGGGTTCCCGCAACCCCTGCGCGCGCTGACCCGTCTCACCGCCCGCAGTACGGCCTTGTCTCGGCAAGGGGCACGCATTCTCCGCTACCGGTTCTGAGCCCGTGCGGGCGGCGGTGGCGACAAGCGGCGTTCCTTCCGGTTGTGGACCCGCCGCCGAAGGCGCGGGGGTGATGGAACGGAAACGTGCGCGAGCGCGCCCGCTGCGAAAGGCCCGATACAGGCGATTCTTGCGGGAGTGGTTGCCCAACCGGCGCAGCAGCGTCACCGACGACAGCCGGTTCTCTCGGATCCGATGGGTCATGGATGCCGCCGGCCATAAGGGCCGGCGGCAGGGGCGGTCAGAAGCCGGTGATGACCACCTTGCCGATTGTGCGGCCGCTTTCCAGCATCTCGTGGGCCTTGCGGAGGGTGGCGGCCTCGATCGGGGCCAGTTCGGTGGTGAGGGTCGTGCGCAGGGTGCCCGCGTCGATCAGTTCGGCGACCCTCTCCAGCAGGTCGTGCTGGGCGATCATGTCGTCGGACTCGTACAGCGACCGGGTGAACATCAGCTCCCAGTGGAAGGCGATGCTCTTGGACTTCAGGGGCAGCAGCTCCAGCCCCTCCGGCTCGTCGATGGCGGTGATGTGCCCGCCGGGCCGCAGCAGCTCGGCGTACGCCTCGATCTGGCCGTCGGTCTTGGGGGAGAACACGTAGTCCACTCCCCGGGGCGCCACGGCCCGGACGCTGCGGACCAGGTCGTGGTGGTCGGCGATCTCGTGGGCGCCCAGGCCGAGCACCCACTCGCGCGACTCGGGCCGCGAGGCGGTGCCGATGACGGTCAGGCCGGTCAGCGCGCGGGCGAGCTGGACGACCATCGAGCCGACGCCGCCGGCCGCGCCGAGGACGAGCAGGGTTCCGGTGCTGCCGGCGTCCAGCCGGAAGCGGTCGAACAGCGTCTCCCAGGCGGTGATCGTGGTCAGCGGCAGCGCGGCGGCCTCGGCGAAGCCCAGCGTCCGCGGCTTGTGGCCGACGATGCGCTCATCCACGGCGTGGTAGCGCGAGTTGGAGCCGGGACGGGTGATCGAGCCGGCGTAGTACACCTCGTCGCCCACCTCGAACAGCGTGACCTCGGAGCCCACGGCGGTGACGACCCCCGCGGCGTCCCAGCCGAGCACCTTCGGCGTGCCCCCGGGATCGTCGCCCTTGCGGACCTTGGTGTCCACCGGGTTCACCGACACCGCCTCGACGCGCACGAGCAGGTCACGCGGTCCGGGCGTGGGAACGGGCAGCTCGACGTCCTCCAGGCTGCCGGGGTCGGACACGGGAAGGGATCTGCGGTAGGCCACCGCGCGCATCGTCTCGGTCATACGACGACCGTACGCAATGACGCCGGCAGCCCGCGACGCGCCCGGGCGGGTCCCGGTCGACCGTGTCACGCCTGGGCGAGTGCCGGTCGACCGTACTCGCCGTTGTCGCGGTTCATTCGGGGTGCAGGGCGGTCCTCGCTTCACCGGTGGCGGGGTCGAACGGCACGGACAGGTGCTGATGGATCATCACCCATGTGCCCTCCGTTCGCCGGAACACCCGCGTTCCGCGTGACCAACCGTCGAACGCCTGGGCGTCGGCGTGCTCGACCCGAACGTGGTTGAGCCCCCATGCGACAGCGAGGCCGTCCCGTGCGATGACCTTCAGGTCCGGAACGTCCCAGGTCACCATGGCATCGGCGGAGGCGTCCAAGCTCCGTTCACAGACGTCCCGTACGGCCTGGACACCGAGGTGCTGAAGAGGTTCTTCGTGCTCGTAGGAGACGACGTCATCGGCGATGGCGGCCATCATGCCGTCCAGGTCCCTGGCGGCGGTGTCGTCGGACCAGCGCTGGTGCAGCCGGCGTATCTCCTGCTCGGCGGCGTCATCGCGCGCGAGGTCGACGACAGGGAACGAGTGGTGTTCGTGAGCGACGACCCACTGGCCGTGTTCCTTGCGCAGGCCCAGGGTCAACCGTAGGCGCAGGTCGGGGTTGTCGGCGAACTGCTCGGGCATGCCGCACCGCAGCAGGGCGTGCGCGAACGCGACGACGTCACCGACGGTGATGTCCAGCGACTCGATCTCGAACGAGGCACCTTGTGCCTGCCATTCGAAGAAGGGCGGCCAGGTCTCGCGGTAGGTGTCCAAGCCGCGTACGCCCTCATACGGCGGCGGCACATCGAACATGACGATGTCGCCGGCGTGGTCGGCCACGACTTTGTCGATGTCACCGGCATGGACCGCCTCGGCCCAACGCTCGATCAGGGTGCGGATCTGTTCTTCGTCGGTGGCCATGGCTCAACCGCGTCCTTCCGGGTCAACGGGTTCGTCACGACTACAACCCGCCCGGATCGCCGAAATCATCGCACGCCGCGGAATCACTTGCCCTCAGCTCCGCCGGCAGGTCGAACATCGAGAAATCGGCGCCCAAGAAGGAGACCACCTCGGCGATCCGCCCCCCGCGCAGAACGAGCAGATCCAGACCTGCGGCGACGTACACGCCCCGGTCCTCGTCCCACAGGTACGTGCCGAACGCCAGTTGCGCGTTCGCCCGCGCGGGCAAGAAGCGCCAGCGTCGCGTCGCCGCGGTTCGAGCCAGGAAGCCGCGGATGCCGTCATGGCCCTCATACCAGGCCGTCAGCGGCGGCATCGAGTACTTCGCGTCCTCGGTGAGCATCGCCACAATGGCGTTGACGTCTCCGGCTTCCCAGGCGGCCACATACCGCCGGGCCACCTCCCGCCGCGCCGCCTCACTCAGCGAGCTCAACACCTGCTGTTGGGTCGTCTCAGGCAGCAGACCGGCGACGGCCTTCCGGGCCCGTTGAAGCGCACTGTTGACCGCCGCCACTGTGGTTTCCAACAGCTCGGCGACCTCCCCAGAGCCGTACCCGAGAACCTCACGCAGCAGGAGAACCGCCCGCTGCGACGCCGACAGATGCTGCAGCGCCGCGACGAAGGCCAGCTCCACGCTTTCTCGCGCCACCACACGAGCCTCCGGGCCCAGATCCGCCGTCCAGCTCATCAGCCGGTCCGGGTACGGTTCCAGCCATCCGGCCTCGGCCGGCGATGTGCCGTGGGGGCTCAGATCGGTGGGCAGCTCTCGCCGCCCCCGCCGCTCGATGAGCGTCAACGACCTGTTCGTTGCGATCTTGTACAGCCACGGTCGGATCGATCCGCGGTCCTCGAACCGCCCCAGGCTGCGCCAGGCCCGATCGAACGTGTCCTGCACCACGTCATCCGCGTCATGCACCGACCCCAGCATCCGGTAGCAGTACGCCCGCAACTCCTCCCGCAAGGGCCCCACCAGACGTCCGAACGCCTCCCCATCACCCTCCCGGGCCGCAGCCAACAGATCGCCCGCGGTGGCCTCATCCACCCAGCCCGACTCAGAACGCATCCACACCCCCGACTGACCTGCACGAGCCAAACTATGCGAAAACGATCAAACGCACGCCAGGTCACAGTCTCGAAAGCAAGATCCAGGAAACAGGCCCCGGTGGGCCTCCACGAGCGTTCACCGGGGCCGGGCGCCGTAGCCGGCGCCGGCATCGCCGCATGACGACCCGCCGACCCGGCGCCGATCACATCCGGCACACAGCCGGGGCGGAGGGCCGCCGTCGGGCGGGCGCTCGTCAGTGGCGGGCCGCCGTCTGGTGGGGTGCTCGTCAGTGGCGGGCCGCTCGGGCGCGCAGGAGGGCGGCCGTGGGCTCGTCGGCCGGCAGGAACGCCTCCAGGTGCAGCTCGGCCAGGGTGACGTCGACGGCCGTGGCGAAGGAGGTGATCGTGGTGAGCAGGCGCAGCTCGCCCTCCGGCGACCACAGGCGCAGCGGCACGGCGAAGCCCAGGTGGTCGGGCCCCGGGTCGGCCGCGGGGACGTAGCCGGACAGCTCGGCGATGAACCCCTCCAGCCGCGCGTCGGGGCTCCTGGCGGCCATGGCCCGCAGGTTCTCGATGATGTGCCGGCCCCAGGCCGCGAGGTTGCGCACGCGCGGGGCCATGCCGTCGGGGTGCAGGGCCAGCCGCAGCACGTTGACCGGCGGACGGAGCAGCTCCGGCGAGGCCCCCTCGGTGAGCACGGCTATGGCGCTGTTGGCCGCCACCACCTCCCCGTACGGGCGCAGGACCACCGCAGGGTAGGGCAGGTGGCCGTCCAGGACGCCGGTCAGGGCGTCGAGCACCGGGCGCAGCAGCGGCTCGTCCAGGCGCGACTCGGGGAAGACGGGCGCGTATCCGGCGGTGAGCAGCAGGCCGTTGCGCTCGCGCGGCGACAGGCCGAGCGACTCGGCCAGCCGCACGACCATGGTGCGGCCGGGCATCGAACGGCCCCGCTCCATGTAGCTGAGGTGGCGCTGTGTGGTGCCCGCGCTGATGGCGAGCTCGAGCTGGCTCACCCTGCGGCGCTCGCGCCAGCGCCGTAGCTCCTCGCCGAACCGCGTGTCCTCCATTGTCGTGCTCACCGCCCCGTTGTATCCGAGCCGCCGTGCCCGCGGCGATACCCCGCAGGGTATGACCCGCTGTCACCCCCGCGGGCTGGGCGCGGCCAGGTCAGCATGGGTCGTACGCGACCAGGTCGGCGTGGGCTGGGCGCCCGGGGCGGCGTGGGGCTGGGGTGTCGGGTCGGCGTGGACCGACGCGCCAGGGTCGGCGTGGTCTGGCGCGCCCGGGGCGCCGGGGGGTCGGTGATCGGTGGTAGGAGTGGGGGCCATGAACGAGTTCGTGGAGGCGATGCGGCAGCTGGCCGCCGGGGTCGTGGTGGTCGCCGTGCGGGACGAGCGGGACGACATCGGCACGACGGTGACGACGTTCACCTCGTTGTCGGCCGACCCGCCCATGGTGCTGCTCAGCCTGGCCTCCACCGGGTACCTGTGCGAGGTGCTGCTGCGCCAGGACCGCTGGGCGGTGACCCTGCTCTCCGGCGACCAGGCGGTGATGGCCAGCCGGTTCGCCACGCCCGGGCGTCCGAGCGCGCGCCTGCTGCTCGCCGGGACGCCGCACCACCGCGGCCGCCACACCGGAGCCTTCGTCATCGACGGCGGAGTGGCCGCCCTCGAGGCCGAGACCGCCCGTGTGATCCCCGGCGGCGACCACACGCTCTTCCTCGCCCAGGTGCTGGGGGTCGACTACGTGGCCCCGGCGCTGCCGCCGCTGGTGCGGCTGCGCGGGCGCTACCGCGCGCTGACCTGATGCTCGCCGTGCGCCGACCTGATGGTCACCGCGCGCGCTCGCCTGATGGTCACCGCGCGCTGACCTGATCATCGCCGCGCGCGCCGGCCGGGTCGTCGCCGGTCTCGTGGGCGGGAGTGCGGGGCCGGCGGGGGAGCACCACCAGGGCGACGAGGAAGGCCGCGGTCAGTAGGCCGGCGCCGACGGCGAAGGCCAGCCGGTAGCCGCCGGTCAGCGCCGCGGCCGGGCTCGCCCCGTGCGCGGAGAGGCCCTCGGTGCGGGAAGCGGCCAGCGTGGACAGCACGGCGACGCCGAGCGCCATGCCGATCTGCTGGGTGGTGTTGAACAGCCCGGAGGCCAGCCCGGCGTCCCGCTCACCGGAGCCGGACATGCCGAGCGTGGTCAGCGCCGGGATCGCCAGCCCGAAGCCGGAGGCCAGCAGCATCGGCGGGAGCAGGTCGGTCACGTAGTTCGCGTGCACGGGGACCCGGGCCAGCAGCACGAGCTGCGCGATCAGGAGCGCGATGCCCACCAGCAGCACCTCCCGCTCTCCGAACCGGGCGTACAGCCGGGCCGAGACGCCGAGGGACACCGCGCCGATGGCGGTCGCCGCGGGGAGCATCGCCAGGCCGGTGGCGGTCGCGCCGTACCCGAGCACCTTCTGCGTGTAGAGCGCGGTCAGGACCTGGAAGGCGAACAGCGCGGCGACCATCAGCATCTGGACGAGGTTGGCACCCGAGACGTTCCGCGACCGCAGCACGCGCAGCGGCATGAGCGGGGTCCGCGCGGTCGCCTGGCGCACGAGGAACCCGGCGAGCAGCGCGACCGACAGAGCGCCGAACCCGAGGGTGGCCGGTGAGGTCCACCCCCGCGTCTCGACCTGGACGACGGTGTGGATGCCGAGCATGAGCCCCGAGGTCACCAGGAGCGCGCCGGCGACGTCGGCCCCGGCCGGCAGGCCGAGCCCGCGGTCGCGGGGCAGCACGGGCACGGCGACCGCCAGGGCGGCCACGCCGATGGGCAGGTTGACGAAGAAGATCCAGTGCCAGGTGAGGGCGTCGGTGAGCAGGCCGCCGAGCACCGCGCCGATGGACGCGCCGGCGGCGCCGGTGAAGCTGAACACGGCGATGGCCTTCGCCCGCTCGGCCGGCTCGGTGAACAGCGTCACCAGGATGCCGAGCCCGACCGCGGCGGCCATGGCGCTGCCCGCGCCCTGCAGGAACCGGGCGACGATCAGCGTGGTGGGGTCGGCGGCGACGCCCGCGAGCACCGAGGCGGCGGTGAACACCGCGGTCCCCGCCAGGAACACGCGCCTGCGGCCGGCCAGGTCGCCGAGCCGGCCGGCGAGCAGCAGCAGGCTGCCGAAGGCGATCAGGTAGGCGTTGACGACCCAGCTCAGCCCGGCGGGGGAGAAGCCCAGGTCGGCCTGGATGGCGGGCATGGCCACGGTCACGATGCTGCCGTCGAGGATGGTCATCAGCGTCGCCGTGGCGATCACCCCGAGGGCGATCCACCGGGAACGGGGCCGGGCCGGGGGCGGCGGCTCCGCGGGGCGCGGGGCGGCGTGCGAGGGGGACGGGCCGGCGTGCGAGGGGGAGGTGGGGGACATGGGCTCTCTCTCCTGTCGGATGAGACGACAAGAGAGACCGTAGCAGATGGTTTTGTTATAGACGATCCCTGACGGATCTAACTTGCCCGCTGGCGCGCCCGCCGCACCGGCTGCGGATTGTCCGCCGGAGTGGCCAGCTCGTCGGTGACCAGGCGGTTCATCACCCGCAGGAACAGCTCCCGCTCGTCCTTCGACAGGCCCGCGAGCGCCGTCTGGTGGACGCGGTCGACGATGCGCTGACTGAGTGCTGCCACCTTCGCCCCCTCCTCGGTGACCGCGATGATGCGGGCCCGGCGGTCCTTGCTGGAGGGGCGCCGCTCGGCCAGGCCGGCCTTCTCCAGGGCGTCCACGGTGACGACCATCGTGGTCTTGTCCATGTCGCCGATCTCGGCCAGCTCGGCCTGCGTCCGCTCCTCCTCGATGGCGTGCACCAGCACGCAGTGCATACGCGCCGTGAGCCCGATCTCGGACAGGGCCGCCGCCATCCGCGTGCGCAGCACGTGGCTGGTGTGGTCCAGCAGGAACGACAGGTCCGGTGTGGTGGGTGCGGGAGCCATGGCGGTCATTCCTCCAGCATAACGATTTCGTTCCGTACTGGATTATCCGCTAGTAGAGCCGTTTGCCGGAGTTCGATGGATCCGGCCCCCGGAGGGCGCGGGCGGACCGGTGACGGCCGGTCAGTCGAAGCCGCCGAACCAGCCCGGGACGTCCAGGCGGAAGACGTCGGCCGGGGTGACCTCCCGCAGGTCGGCCTCCAGGGCGCGCAGGCGGTCCTCGCCGAGGACCTGCGCCCACCGCGCCCGGATGTCGTCGAAGATGCGGGCCGACCGCACGAGGCTGTCCACTCCCCGCTCGGTGAGCCGCACGACCTTGCGCCGGGCGTCGTGCGGGTCCGAGCCGCGCTCGACGTACCCGACGCGCTCCAGCGTGTCGACCGTCTTGCCCGCCGCCTGCTTGGAGACCCCGAGCCTTCGGCCGAGCTCGGCGGCCGTCGTGCCGTGCGTGCCGATGGCCTGCATGACGAACCCGTGCAGCGGGCGCACGTCAGGATGCCCCTGCCGGGCCAGCTCGGCGTGCACCTCGTCGATGATGGTGCGAAACCCCAGGAACAACCGGAGGGGAAGCTCGTAGCCCGGCGGGTTCGTGGACACGATGGACGACCTCGCTCAATGGCAGACAACCAGGTTGACCAGCCTAGCGGCGCCCGCCGCCGGGCCACCAGAGCGGCCGGGCGGACGGTGGCGCGGGGCGCCGCGCTAGCGGATCGTCCACGTGCCGGGCAGCATGAGCGGCCCGTACGCGGGCAGGCCGAGCTCGGCGGCCACCCGGGCGAGAGGGCCCCAGGCCTCCAGGCGCACCTGGCCGAGCGCCGCGGCCCTGTCCTCGCTGGACTCCGCCGGCCGCAGCCGTTCGAGCGGATGCATGCGCGGATAGGGGCGCACCGTGGCGTCCTTCGGCAGGCCGGCCCGGCTGCGGGCGATCGCCAGCGCGTCCTCCAGGCCGCCGAGCTCGTCCACCAGGCCCCTGCCGAAGGCGTCCGCGCCGGTCCACACCCGGCCGCGGGCCAGATCATGGGCCCGGTCGCGGTCGAAGCCCCTGCCCTCGGCGACCTTGCCCACGAAGTCCTCGTAGATGCGGTCGAGCCAGGCGTTGACCCGTTCCCACTGCGGCTCGGAGAAGGCGCGGCTGGGCGAGAACATGCCGGAGTTCGCGCCGACGTCCACCGACTCGGAGGTGACGCCGAGGCGGCCGAGCAGCTCGCCGACGGCGGGCTTGCCGCCGAACACGCCGATGGAGCCGGTCAGCGTGCCCGGCTGGGCGACGATCACGTCGGCGGCCATCGAGACGAAGTAGCCGCCCGACGCGGCCAGGTCGCCCATCGAGATGATGACCGGCTTGCCGGCCTTGCGGGTGAGGACGACCTCGCGCCAGACCACGTCCGAGGCGACGTACGACCCGCCGGGGCTGTCGACGCGGAAGACGACCGCCTTGACGGCGTCGTCGCGGCGGGCGGCGCGGAAGGCGGCGGCGATCGTGTCGGAGCCCATGGCGCCCGCGCCGCCGAGCGGGCTGCGCCCGCTGCGGCCCAGGCGGATCTGCCCGCTGCCGTGGATCAGCGCGACGACGCGCTCGCCCGGGTGCGGGAGCTTCTTGGCGATGGCGCCCTTGGCGTACCGCGAGACGTACAGCAGCAGGTCGCCTTCGGAGCGGACCTCGTCGTAGACCTCGTCGCGGTAGGCGAGCCGGTCGACCAGGCCCGCCTGGACCGCCTCGGCGCCGATGAACGGGCCCTGGTCGATGAGCTCGCGGACCCGCTCGGGGGCCAGGCCACGCCCCTCGGCGACGCCGGACACGATCTGCTCGATGACCGACTCGGCGATGCGCCCGGTGGACTCGCGGTGCGCGTCGGTCATGTGGTCCTGGGTGAACATGTTCGCCGCGGTCTTGTACTCGTGCCGCTGGCCGATCTGGTAGTCGACGCCGATCTTCGACAGCGCGTTCTTCACGAAGCGCTGCTCCAGCGAGACGCCGGTCAGGCCGACGTCGCCGGACGGCTGGAGGTAGACCTTCTCGAAGGCGCTGGCCAGGTAGTAGGGCACGGTGCCCGCGCCGAACTCGCCGAAGGTCTCGGCGAAGGCCACGGTCAGCTTGCCCGCCGCCCGCAGCCGCACGACGGCCGTGCGCAGCTCCTGGACCATGGCGAGCCCGATGGGCCGTCCGCCGATCTTGACGACCAGGGCCTTGACGCGCGGGTCCCTGCGCGCGCGGCGCAGACCGGACAGGACGTCGGCCAGGCGCGTCTTGCGCATCGACAGCACGGCGCTGAGCGGGTCGGCGGGTGGCCCTTCGGTGAGCCCCTCGGTCAGGTCGAGCTCGAGAACCAGGGGAGCCGTGCGCCGCTGCCGGAACCTGTCGACGGTGTCCATGATCGACTTTGTCGCGTCCATAGCGACACCCTAGGCGACGTTTCCGGGGAAGAGGCGCACGCTTTCCCATCGGTTCACGCCGGCGGCCGCTCCTCGCCGTCCGCGGCCGTGCCGCTCTGAGGCGCCGCGCCGGTCAGGGCGTCCCCGGCGGCGGGAAGGCCGTCGGCGGGCGCAGTGTGAGCGGGCGCGCTGTCAGCGGACGGGCCGTCAGCGGGCGGGCCGTCAGCCGGGCCCGCGTCCTCGGCGGCGGGGAGGGCCGCCGCGGGGTCGCCGTGCTCGGCGGCCGGAAGGGCCGCGGCGGGGCCGGCCTCGCGGGTGCCGGGGTGGCGCAGGTACAGGGCGCCGAGCGGCGGCAGCCGCAGGCTCGTGGAGTACGGCAGCCCGTGCCAGGGCCGCTCGACGGCCTCGACCGACCCGAGGTTGCCGACTCCGCTGCCGTTGTACTGGTAGGCGTCGGTGTTGATCACTTCTTCCCACAGGCCGGCGGCGGGCAGGCCAAGGGTGTACTCGTGGTGCGGCTGACCGGAGAAGTTGACCACGCAGGCCACCATCGAGCCGTCGGCGCCGTGGCGCACGAAGGAGAACACGTTGCCGGAGGCGTCGTCGGCGTCGATCCACTGGAACCCCGACGGCGAGTGGTCCTGGGAGTACAGCGCCGGAGAGTCGGCGTACAGGCGGTTGAGGTCGCGGACCAGCCGCTGGACGCCCTGGTGCGGCTCGAAGTCCAGCACCCACCAGTCCAGGCCGCGCTCCTCCGACCACTCCGAGCCCTGGCCGAACTCGCCGCCCATGAACAGCAGCTTCTTGCCGGGATGGGCCCACATGAACGCGAACAGGGCCCGCAGGTTGGCGAAGCGCTGCCACTCGTCGCCGGGCATCTTGCCGATGAGCGACCCCTTGCCGTGCACCACCTCGTCGTGCGACAGCGGCAGCACGAAGTTCTCCGAGTAGGCGTACATCAGCGAGAAGGTCATCTGGTGGTGGTGGTACTGCCGGAACACCGGCTCGTGGTGCAGGTAGGCCAGGGTGTCGTGCATCCAGCCCATGTTCCACTTGAACCCGAACCCCAGCCCGCCCAGGTGCACGGGACGGGAGACCCCCGGCCAGGCCGTGGACTCCTCGGCGATGGTGACGATGCCGGGCGCCTCGCGGTAGGCCACCGCGTTCATCTCCTTGAGGAACTCCACGGCGTCGAGGTTCTCCCGGCCGCCGTAGATGTTCGGCGTCCACTCGCCCTCGCGGCGGGAATAGTCCAGATAGAGCATCGAGGCGACCGCGTCCACGCGCAGCCCGTCGATGTGGAACTCCTTGAGCCAGTAGACCGCGTTGGCGACCAGGAAGTTGCGCACCTCGCGCCGTCCGAAGTCGAAGATGAACGTCCCCCACTCGGGGTGGGTGCCGCGCCGCGGGTCGGAGTGCTCGTACAGGGGGGTGCCGTCGAAACGGGCCAGCGCCCATTCGTCCATGGGGAAGTGCGCGGGCACCCAGTCGAGCAGCACGCCGATGCCGGCCTGGTGCAGCCGGTCGACCAGGTGGCGGAACTCGTCGGGGCCGCCGAACCGCGAGGTGGGCGCGTAGTAGGAGGTGACCTGGTACCCCCACGAGCCGCCGAAGGGGTGCTCGGCGACCGGCAGCAGCTCCACGTGGGTGAAGCCCATGTCCCGCACGTACTCCACGAGCTGGGTCGCCAGCTCCTCGTAGCTCAGGCCGGGGCGCCAGGAGCCCAGGTGGACCTCGTAGGTGCTCATCGGGGAGGCCAGCGCGTCCCGCTCGGCGCGCCGGCGCATCCACTGGTCGTCCTGCCAGGCGTAGGCGGAGGAGTCGACGATGGAGGCGGTGGCGGGCGGCTGTTCCGTGCGGCGGGCCATCGGGTCGGCCTTGGACCGCCACACCGAGTCGGCGCCGAGGATGGAGAACTTGTAGTGCTCTCCTTCGCCGACCCCGGGGATGAACACCTCCCACACGCCCGACCGGCCGAGCGACCGCATCGGGTGCGCCGCGCCGTTCCAGTGGTTGAACCCGCCCTCGACCCGCACACCGCGCGCGTTGGGCGCCCAGACGGCGAAGGCGGTGCCGTCCTCGTCGTCGTGCCGCATGACGCGGGCGCCGAGGACCTCCCACAGGCGCTCGTGCCGGCCCTCGCCGATCAGGTGCAGATCGACCTCGCCCAGCGTGGGCCAGTGGCGGTACGGGTCGCCCGCCTCGTGTGGCTCCGCGCCGGCGTAGGTGACCCGCAACCGGTAGGGCGGGATCTTGTCCACCCCCGGCAGCGTCGCCGCGAACACCCCGTGCTCGACGTGGCTCATCTCGTGCGCGGCGTCATCCAGCAGCAGCTCGACCTTCTCCGCCAGCGGCTTGAGCGCCCGGACGGTGAGGCCCTCGGGGGTGAGGTGCGCGCCAAGGATCACGTGCGGATCATGGTGCGCGCCACCGGCCAGCCGGTTCAAGTCAAGATCCGCGTTCATCAGCTCGCTCACTGCTCCTCGGCACCGTGATTGGTGTTATTGAGCTAACCCTGCCCCAGATCGTCCCGCCAACCCATGATGTCGGGCGGATCACACCGCGGGAACGGCGAACGCACGGTTCGGCAAGCCCGGAACCGCCTCACCGCCCCCGGGTGAAGGGACGACTTGGCCGGGCGGCGTCACCATCAGTCCGCGTGCTGACCCCTCGCGCGCTCACCACTTCAGCATGCGGACGCCTTCGCGCGCTCACCGCTCCAGCATGCGGACCCGCGCGTGCTCACCACTTCAGTACGCGGACGCCTCCAGAGGCCATGTCCACGACGACGCGACCGATGTCGAGCTCCTCGCCGTTCGGGAACCACACGAACAGTTGCAGGCAACGGCGGGTCTCGCACCCGAACCGGCGGAAGACCAGCGACCGCACCCGCAGGTCGGCGGCCGACGAGAGCGGACGGTGCGCCGCCTCGGCGTAGGCCCTGCCGACGACGGCGGCCAGCGGGGGGTCGGCGAGCAGGAACCGCGTCGCGCGGGCCTGTTCGGAGGGGGTGGGGGCGGCCGGATGGCCGCCGTCGCGCGGATCGCCGGTGAAGGGGAGGCCGGGGGCGGCCGCCGCGCCGCCGCGCCGGGCCCTGGCGGCCGGGCGGCTGCGCGAGATCACCTCGTCATCGGCTC
>NZ_JBHTCG010000043.1:0-59308 GCF_042665155.1 Sphaerisporangium rhizosphaerae
GCCCGGCCGCCGCGGCGAGGACCGCGCCGCCGATGACCAGGCGGGCGGCGGCCAGCGTCACGGGGTCGGCCGTGCCGCCGGCCGCGAGGGCGCCCGCCGTCCCGGCGGTGCCCCACAGGACGGCGGCGGCCACCACGGCGGCCGTTCCGGCGAGGTTCGAGGAGGGGTGGTGCTGCATGGGAAATATTGTCTGACAACCAGACGACATTGACCAGTATGGGATGGTTACTACTCCGAAACACCCCCGTTTAGTTACTCAAGGGCCCTACCTCCCCCTGACCCACGTTGATACTGTTTCGCCACCAATAACCCGCGTGTAACGATGCGGTTCCCCTGCGAGGTCACATGGGCGGGCGTAAAAGGTCCATCAAAGTTAAGATCCTGACCCTGGTACTGGTGCCGTTGCTGTCCCTGCTGGGGATCTGGGCGTACTCGGCGATGATCACCGTCCAGAGCGGTCTCGATCTTCTCCGGGTCCGGACG
The DNA here is from genome assembly GCF_042665155.1 of Sphaerisporangium rhizosphaerae. Lineage (NCBI taxonomy): Bacteria > Bacillati > Actinomycetota > Actinomycetes > Streptosporangiales > Streptosporangiaceae > Sphaerisporangium > Sphaerisporangium rhizosphaerae. The sequence continues at coordinate 484 of NZ_JBHTCG010000043.1, forward strand.
ATCTACGAGACGCTGGTCGTCCCCACCGGAAACGTCGCCTCGCAGATCCAGGAAGAGCGCTACCAGTCGGTCATCTACCTCAGCTCGGGCGCCGCCACCGACCGCAGCGATCTCGAGGCGCAGCGCGTCAGGACCGACCAGGCGCGGGCCGCCCTGGAGAAGGCCGTCCTGGACAGCGCCGCCGAGCAGGAGTCGAGCCCGCAGATGTACCAGCGGGTGACCGAGCTGATCGAGACCACCCACCGCCTGCCGGACATCCGGGCGCGGGTGGACTCGCGCAGCTTCAGCCGGCTGCTGACCCTGGACGCCTACCGCCTGATCTCCGACGCCGTCGGCCGCGTCTACGACAGCCTGAAGTTCGCCGGCGACCTGGAGATAGGCCCGCCGACCAGGGCCGTCACGCTGATCGACCGCAGCCGCGACCTGATGAGCGAGCAGGCCGCCCTGCTCGCCGGCGTCGTGCGCGCGGGCTCGATGACCAGCGACGAGCGCACGGTGTTCACCACGATGGTGACCAAGCGCAGGATGGTCTACGACATGGGCTTCCAGCTCCTGGACCCCGACCTGCGCCAGCCGTACCTGGTGCTGCAGAACTCCCCGACCTACACCCGGTTCGCCTCCGTGGAGGACCAGGTCACCCAGGACGTGCAGCCCGGCAGGAGGCTGCCCGGCGGCTCGGGCAGCTGGGGACCCAACATCCTGTCGCTGACGCAGGCCTTCGACCGGCAGAACGCGATCGTGTCGCAGCGGATCGCCGACCGCGCCGTCCCGCTCGCCGGCGTGATCCTGTGGCGCATCGTCCTCACCCTGTTGCTGGGCATCATCGCCGTGGGCGTCTCGCTCTACGTCTCGGTCCGGTTCGGCCGGCGCATCACCGGCGAGCTGATCGAACTGCAGCGCGCCGCGCTCGAGCTGGCCGGCCAGCGCCTGCCCCGGGTGGTCCAGCGGCTTCGCCAGGGCGAGGACGTCGACGTGGCCGCCGAGACCCCGCCCATCGCCGCCGGGCCGACCGAGGAGATCGCCAACGTCGGCGAGGCGTTCACCTCGGTGCAGACCACCGCCATCGAGGCGGCCGTGGGTCAGGCCGAGATCCGCAAGGGCGTCGGCAAGGTCTTCCTCAACCTGGCCCGCCGCAACCAGTCGCTGCTGCACCGCCAGCTGACCATGCTGGACGCCATCGAGCGCAAGGTCACCGAGCCGGAACTGCTCGACGAGCTGTTCGGCATCGACCACCTCACCACCCGCATGCGGCGGCACGCCGAGGGCCTGATCATCCTGTCCGGCGCCGTCCCCGGACGCGGATGGCGCAACCCGATCCCGCTGTACGACGTCGTCCGCGCCGCCGTGGAGGAGGTCGAGGACTACCTGCGCGTGCACGTGACCATGCCGGAGAGCATGTCGCTGGCCGGGACGGCCGCCACCGACGTCATCCACCTGCTCGCCGAGCTGGTGGAGAACGCGACGATGTTCTCGCCGCCGCAGACCCACGTCGAGGTCCGCGGCGAGATGGTCGCCCGGGGCTTCGCGATCGAGATCGAGGACCGGGGCCTCGGCCTCAGCCCCGAAGAGCTGGAACAGATCAACCAGCGGCTGGCCGACCCGCCGGAGTTCGACCTGGCCGACAGCGACCGGCTCGGCCTGTTCGTCGTCGGCCGGCTCGCGGCCCGGCGCGAGATCCGCGTCTCGCTGCGGCCCTCGCCCTACGGGGGCACCACGGCGATCGTGCTGGTGCCCGAGAACCTGGTGATACCCAGCGAGCCGTCCCCCGAGCCGTACTCGGTGCGGGACCTCACCGGGCAGGAAGGATGGTTCGGCGCCGGCCGGAGCCTGACCGCGGCGCTGGGCGCCGGCAACGGCCAGCCCTCCGCGGCGAACCGCTCCACCGCCGAGGCGGGCGGCGCCCACCAGGCGAACGGGGCCAGCAGGACCAACAGGACCAACGGGGCGAACGGCGCCGGCGACGACGGCAAGGGGCGCCGCCGTGCCACCGGCCTGCCGCACCGGGTGCGCCAGGCCAGCCTGGCGCCTCAGCTCCGCGAGGCGGCGCCGGCGCCCGGCCGGGCGGCGGAGCAGGCGGGCGGCCCGCGCGAAGATCGCGCCGACGCCGAACCGCTCCAGCCCTCTCCCGACATGTTCTCTTCATTCCGGGCGGGCTGGGAGCGGGCGCACGAGGGTGAGGGGAACGCGTCATGAGCGAGGGAGAACGCTGGCTGGACCAGGACGCCGGTCCCCTCATCCGTCCTTACACCGTCACCCGGGGCCGCACCCGGCCCACGGGCCCCGCCTTCGACATGGTCGCGATCGTCAGGGCCGAGCCGGGTGGCCGGCCGCATCCGGGGCTCAGCCCCGAGCACCTGCTGATCCTGCGCATGTGCGCCGCCCAGCCCATGTCCGTGGTCGACCTGGCCTCCGAGAGCGGCCTGTCGCTCGGGGTCACCCGCGTCCTGCTCGGCGACCTGCGCGACCACCAGCTCGTCTCCGTGCGGCCGCCGGCGACGGTGTCGCAGCTGCCCGAGGAGCGCCTGCTGCGCGAGGTGATCCAGGGTCTGCGGGCCCTGTGAGCTCCCCCGGCACGCGCCCGCCGGCCCGCTGAGGCCGCCTCACACGCGACACGGGCCCCCACCGGTCTTTCCGGTGGGGGCCCGCCGCGTTCGTCCGCCGGGGCGGGCTAGGAGGCGATGTGGTAGCTGTCGCCGTAGACCTTCCAGGACAGCGGGGGGTCGAGGTCGAGGTTGCCCGCCTTGAGGAAGACCCGCTGCTCGGTGTCCACCCTGGTGGTGTCGCTGTGGGCCTCCTCGGTCTTCATGGCCGCCTTGCGGGCGTCGAGGAAGGCGTTGAGGTAGGTCTTCTCGTCGCCGCCCTGCGCCGGCGGCTTGGCCTTCTTCAGGGCGGTCTTGCGGATGCCGCCGAAGCTGACCGAGTCGTTGCCGGGGCCGTGCATGACGATGGCGTCGTAGTAGATGAACTGGCCGAGGGCGCGCAGGCCGTCCGTCTTCGCCTGCTTGACCGCCGGGTTGAAGTACACCCGGTCACGCTCGTCGTTCTGGGCGGTCTGGAAGGCGGTGTCCTTGGCCGCGGTCTTCCAGTCCTTGGTGAAGTTCGGGTCGAGTCCCTTGTGGGAGTCGGTGCCGTCGACCGAGCGCAGCGCGGGCAGGTACTTTGCCAGGACGTTGCCCGGCTTGCGCTGGGTGTAGAGCTCGACGAGCTCCAGCATGTCCCCGGTGCCGGAGCAGAACCCGATGATGCCGGCGGTGTAGCCGCGCCCGTCGTCGATGTCCTCGATGTAGCCGTACTGGGCGCGCCAGTCGAGCGAGGAGTTCTCCGCGCTCGACACCAGTTGCATGGCGATGTCCTTCTTGTGCGGGTCGGTGAGGTCGACCGCCGCTGCCTTCACCTGCGCTTTGCCCGCCGCCGTCGCCGCGTGGCCGGCCGTGGCCGCGACGGCCGCGTTCCCGCCCGCGCCGCAGGCCGGGATCAGTGCCACGGCCAGCGCCGGCGCCACCAGGACGCGCGCGCGCAAGTGCCGTAGAGCCGGGGGGATCGGCATCTGGCCTCCACTACTCGTTAGGAAACTTTACTAACGAATCGAAGCACTATCCGCGAAGGCGTGTCAACGGATTCCGCGAGAAGGTCCGCGCGAGGGGCGCGGCGGCCGATGGTGAGGTAGATCGCCCGGGCCGGGTTCGTCTCCGCCGGTCAGGCCAGACACCCGCCAAGGTAAAGAATCAGTACCCGTTTGCGTGGAATGGGTATCAATGGGGGTAGTTGTCCCGTTACTAGGTATGTGCCCGTTGGGCGATGCTCGACATGTCGGTGAAGACCACAGCCCACCAACGAGAGATCACATCGGATTCAGGTGCCAGCCATGTGTCAACACGAACCGCAGTGCCCGCCGGCGAACGCTGTCGATCACGAAGCGGCCTGCCTCGTGGCGTTCCACCCGGAACAGGGGTGGGGGCTGCTCTGCAACGGTGTGGTCGTCTTCGACGACACGGGTGAGCTGCTCCCCGACGGCCGCAGCGTCCCTCCCGTCCACCGCTTCGCCTATGGATGTGCCGCATGACCACGACCTACACGCCCGGGGCGTCCTCCCACAGGTACGCCCGAGCCGCCGTCCATCTCTGGCCGGCGCGCGAGAGCGGCAAGCGCGCGTCATGGGTGCTGGTCCCCGAGCCGACCACCGTGCCGAAGACCCGCAGGCGGGTGCGCGGCAAGCTGTCCGACTGGGGGCTCGCGGCGCAGTCCGACGTGGTGGAACTGCTGGTCAGCGAGGTGGTCACCAACGCCATGCGCCATTCGTGGGGTGCGGTCATGTCGCTCGCCATGGACGACGGGACTCTGCGCTGCGAGGTCCAGGACACCAACCCCGCCCTTCCCCAGGTCCGGGAGGTCCACGAGGGGGATGAGGGCGGACGCGGCATGTACTTGATGCAAGCGCTTTCCACATCCTGGGGCAGCCACCCGCTGTCCACCGGGAAGGTCGTCTGGTTCGAACTGGCCTGCGAGCCCGCGGGCACGCCGGCCGGCGCCGAGGGGAACGGGGACGATGACTGACGATCCGCGCCGCGGCCGGACCGATCCCGCCGCGGTCCCCGCCGACGGGCAGGCGTACCGGCCGCGCCGCTTCCAGATGCGCCGGGCGCGGCGCCGCCTGGCAGAGGAGGTCCAGGACCTGCGCACACCGTCCGGGCGCAGGATGCTCCCGTACTGACGGCGCGACCAGCCTCCCGGGCCGCCCTCCGGGCCCGCCCCCTCCCCCGGTGACGCCGGGGCGGCCGGCGGGGCCCGCACCCGGCGTCCCGGCGTCCCGACGGCAGGCCCGGCTCGCCGGCCCCCGGCCGATCTCGCCCCGGGCGGTTCGCCCTCCGGCGCTTTCCCTCCCCGCGGTTTCCTCCCCGGCGGTTTCGCTCCCCGGCGGTTCGGCCGCCGGGCGGTCCGCCGTCAGTGCCGGCGCCGGGCCCCGCCGGCCGCCCGGCCGTCCGGCGACGCCATGGCCGATGAGAGGCCGCGGCTGTCCTGCGCCGCCGCGCGCCGATCCTGCTCGGCCACCCACACGGCGATCTGCGCACGTGAGTGGAAGCCGAGTTTGCTCAGGATGTGCTCGATGTGCCCCTCGGCCGTGCGCTGCGCGATGACCAGCGTCGTGGCGATGCCCTTGTTGCTCAGCCCCTTGGCGACCAGCCGGGCGATCTCCATCTCCCTGCGGGTCAGCGGCGAGGAGGTGGCAGCGGGCCGCGCGCTCGGGACGGCGGGCGTGCTCTCCTCCATGGCGTAGGCGAGCGCCTCGTCGAACGACAGCCGCGCGCCCTGGCCCAGCGCCGACCGGAAGGCGGGCTCGCCGAGCGCCTGGAGGATGCTCGCCTCACACTCCTCGTGGTAGACGAGCAGGTGGCCGAACTGCAACAGCGGCCTGCCTGACGTCTGCCAGATGTTCCACAGCGCGCCGATCAGCCGGGCCGCCCGCTCGTAGTCGTGTTCGGCGGCGGAGACCCAGGCGAGCACGTCCAGGTTGATCCCCACGCCGAGCCGGTCGTCCAGCGTGCCGTTGAACCGGAGGCTCTCCTTCTCCAGGGCGACGGCGCGCGCCATGTCGCCCTCGCGCCAGGCCAGCACGCCGAGGGCCATGACGGCATAGGCGCGGTGCCAGCTCTCGCCGCGGGCGTCGCAGATGCGGATCGCCTCCTCGCCGGCCGCGGCCGCCCGCTCCACGTCCCTCTTGCGCCCGTAGGTGAGGCAGAGCCTGGTCAGGGTCAGTACCTGACCCCGCTCGTCCCCCGCGGCGCGATGTCCGGCGAGCGACCGCTCGTAGATCTCGACCGCCGCGTCGATCTCGCCGCGGTAGACCGCCGCCATGCCCGAGAACAGGGAGGCGTAGGCGATCAAGGAGGGCAGATCCAGCGTCTCCCCCAGTTCCCGCGCCTCGTCGGCCATCCCGGCCGCCGCCTGGTCGTGGCCCATCATGATCGCCATCCAGCTCGCGCAGCACAGCGCCCAGGCCCGTGACTCGCACGGCGCGGTGACCTTGGCCAGGCCGTCCTCCAGCCAGCGGCGTCCCTCCCCGACCAGGTACATGGTCTTCCAGTGGTAGAGCAGGTCCGTGGCCATGCGCAGGCCGTCCTCGGCGTCGCCGTCGTCGAAGCAGGCGTGCAGGGCCACCCTCAGGTTGGGGTGCTCCAGCCGGAGCCTGCGCTGCCAGTGGAGCTGGGCGCTGGTGAAGACCAGCGCCTGCGCCTGCCGCGCCAGCGCGCGGTAGAACTCGCGGTGCCTGCGCCGCAGCGCCGCCTGCCCACCGGACTCGGCCAGCCTGTCTCTGCCGTACTGGCGGACGGTGTCCAGCAGCCGGTAGCGCACGCCCACGGAGTGCTCCTCACGCACCAGCACGGACTTGTCCACCAGGCCGCTGATCACGTCCACGACGTCCTCGCGGGCGATGCCGTCGCCGGAGCAGACCGCCTCGGCCGCCTCCAGGTCCAGACCGCCGGAGAACACCGACGCGCGGGCCCACAGGAGCCGTTCGGGCTCGGTGCACAGCCCGTAGCTCCAGTCGACCAGGCCGCGCAGCGTCCGCTGGCGCGGGGCGGCCGTCCGTGACCCGGTCGTCAGCATCCTGAACCGGTCATCCAGCCGGTCGAGGAGCTGCTGGACCGACAGCGCGCGCAGCCGTACCGCCGCCAGCTCGATGGCCAGGGGGATGCCGTCCAGGCGCCGGCAGATCTGCTCCACGGCGTCGCGGTTGTCGTCGGTGACCGAGAAGCCCGGCAGCACCGCGTCGGCGCGCTCCACGAACAGCCGCACCGCGTCCACTTCGGCGAGCGCCTGCGTCGACAGGTTCACCCCGCCGCCGTCGGGGACGGGGAGAGGGCGCACGACGAGGGTGCGCTCGCCGTGGATGCGCAGCGGCTCCCTGCTCGTGACGATGATCCTCACCCCGTCCGCGACGGCCAGGAGGTCATCGGCGAGCATCGCGCAGTCGTGCAGCATGTGCTCGCAGTTGTCCAGGATGAGCAGGGCCTTCTTGTCGGCCAGGTGATCGGCGAGCGCCGCCATCGAAGGACGGCTGGACCGCTCCTCGATCTCCAGGACCTCCAGCAGGGTCGGGACGAGCAGGTCAGGATCGTCCACGGCGGACAGGTCGACGAACCAGACGCCGTCGGCGAAGGCCCGTTGCACGTCCTGGGCGGCCCGTGCGGCCAGCCTCGTCTTGCCGACCCCGCCGAACCCGGTGAGGGTCACCAGCCGGGACCTGGACAGCAGCGTCTTGACCTCGGCCATCTCCTGCCGGCGTCCGACGAAGCTCGTGGCGTCGGCGGGCAGCCCTTGTGCCGGCCGACGGTTCGCGGAACTCGATACCATTTCCTCACCTACCAGGCCGACCCCGGAAAGTGCGCTTTGCTCCGCAAGTCGGCATCATCGACCCCTACCCTCCGAGGGTCGCCCGCGCACCGCCGTATCGCCCGGATAACGTCAGGTGCCCGCAAAACTTTGATGGGGAGCGCATTCCGCAGGCGGCCGGCGCCCTTTTCCGTCCGGCCAGAAGAACGCCGGAAAAGAGGCAGCCGCGCACGGGACACCGAATGCGGCACTTGCCGTAATGCGGGGTGGATTGAGGAGTTTGTGCAGGTAGGCCCGGTGGAATCGTAACCGTGTACCTGAGGCCATGACTCGCGAAGGGCCTCTTCGACCGTCGATACCGGACCAAGCCACTACATATGCGAAGCCGGCCGGAAAGCAGCAGAACAGGAGGAGCGAACACGTCGGCCCGCGTTGAAAGGAACCAGCACGTCGGCGGCCTTGAGAGGAGAGCCCGATGAGTCTGGCCGATCCCAGCGCCAAATCCGATATTCTTCCCCACCCCTATGTGGAGTGCGACCTGCCCGGTCCCCGTTCCGCCGAACTGCTCGGCCGGCAGGCCGTCCGCGAGTCGAACGCGCGCACCTACCCGCGCCGCCTGCCCATCGCCATCGCGGAGGCGTCCGGCAGCTTCGTGCGCGACCTGGACGGCAACGTCTTCATCGACTTCCTGACCGGCGCGGGCGTGCTCTCCCTCGGGCACAACCATCCCGAACTGGTGCGCGCCGCCACGGCGCAGCTCACCCGGCTCACCCACGGCCTGGACTTCCCCACCCCCGCCAAGGACGCCTTCACCGAGGCGCAGCTTTCCATGCTCCCCGCCGGGATGCGCGACCGCATGAAGGTCCACTTCTGCGGGCCCACCGGCGGCGACGCCGTCGACGCCGCGGTCAAGCTGTGCAAGATCGCCACCGGCCGTGGGGACGTCGTTGCGTTCCAGGGCGGCTTCCACGGCAGCGGCCACGCGGCCATGGCGCTCACCGGCCTGGTGCGGCAGAAGCAGCCGGTGGCCAACGGCGTGCCCGGCGTCCACTTCTCCCCCTACTCCTACTGCGCGCGCTGCCCCCTCGGCCTGGTCCCGAGCACCTGCGACACCAACTGCGCCGGGCAGCTCGAACGGTCGCTGCGCGACGGGAACGGCGGCGTCCCGCTGCCCGCCGCGGTGATCCTGGAGATCGTCCAGGGTGAGGGAGGCGTCATCCCCGCCCGCCGGGCGTTCGTCCGCCGGGTGCGCGAGCTGACCCGCGAGCTGGACATCCCCCTCATCGTGGACGAGGTGCAGACCGGCTGCGGGCGCACGGGCACCTGGTTCGCCTTCGAGCGGTACGACATCGAACCGGACGTGATCGTCGCCTCCAAGGGCCTGAGCGGCATGGGCCTGCCCGTCGCGATCATTCTGTACGACCGGCGGCTGGACGTGTGGGCGCCCGGAGCGCACATCGGCACCTTCCGCGGCAACCAGCTCGCGTTCGCCGCCGGGGCCGAGGCCGTCCGCGTCATGCGCCGCGACGACGTCCTGGGCAACGTCCGGCGGCGAGGCGAGCAGATCGCCCGGCGGCTGGCCCCGCTGACCGTCGGCCCGTGGGTCCGCGAGGTGCGCGGCGTCGGCCTGATGTGGGGCGTCGAGCTGGCCGACCCCGGCGACGGCGCCCCGGCCACCGACCTGGCGCACCGCGTCCAGGAGGTCGCGCTGCGCAGGGGGCTGATCATCGAGGTCGGCGGGCGCGCCGACTGCGTCGTGCGGATCCTGCCTCCCCTGAACGTGACCGCCGACGTCGTCGAGACCGGGTGCTCCATCCTCGTCGAGGCCATCGCCGCGTGCTGCCCGGTGCCGGCCTGACGGCCGGTCGCCACGGGGGTCCGCGGGAGGTTGATGGAGGCAGCATGACCAGACAGGCCGAGGTCCAGGACGCCCGGCGCGCCGACCGGCCGCCGCCCGGGCACGTGCTCGTCGGCGCGAGCGGCCCGTACACGTCCAGGCGGTGGGACGGCGAGCGCCTGCACCACCTGTTCGAGGACCTGTGCGACCGGCTGCGCACCGCGGGCGAGCAGGACCGGCGGGCGGTGGACGCCGGAGAGGTCACGCTCACCTACGAGGAGCTGGACGCGCGGGCCAACCGGCTCGCCCGCCACCTGCTGGGACGGGGCACGCGCCCCGGCGACCGCGTCGCGCTGGTCTTCGACCGGGCCGTGTGGTCCTACGCCGGCATGCTCGCCGTCTCGAAGATCGGCGCGACGTACGTGCCGCTGGACCCGGGCTTCCCCGCCGACCGCATCGCCTACATCGTCCAGGACGCCGGCGTGCGCGCCGTGCTGACCCTGACGCACCTGCGCGACCGGGTCGAGCACGCCGGCGCCCCCATCCTGTGCCTGGACGAGGCCGAGCCGCTGATCGAGGCCGAGGACGGCCGCCGGCTCACCCGCGACGAGTGCGGCGAGCACGGCGAGCGCCATGAGCACAGTGAGCACAGTGAGCACAGTGAGCACGATGAGCACGGTGAGCACGGTGAGCACGGTGAGCACGGGCGACCGGCCGGCGAGCTGTGCTACATCGTCTACACCTCCGGCTCCACGGGCCGGCCGAAGGGCGTGGCCGTCGAGCACACCTCCATCTGCAACTTCGTCCGCGTCGCCGTCGACGCCTACGGCATCGCGCCGGGCGAGCGGGTGTACCAGGGCATGACCATCGCCTTCGACTTCTCGGTGGAGGAGATCTGGGTGCCCCTGCTGTCGGCGGCGACGCTCGTGCCCCGGCCGCCGGGGGCGACGCTGCTCGGCCGCGACCTGGCCGACTTCCTGCGCGCCCGGCGGGTCACCGCGCTGTGCTGCGTGCCGACCCTGCTGGCCACCCTGGAGGAGGACCTGCCCGGCCTGCGGTTCCTGCTGGTCTCGGGGGAGGCGTGCCCGGCCGACCTGGTGCGCCGCTGGCACCGTCCCGGCCGCCGGTTCCTGAACGTCTACGGCCCGACCGAGGCCACCGTCACCGCCACCTGGGCGGTGCTCGACCCCGCGCGGCCGGTGACGCTGGGCGTCCCGCTGCCGACCTACGCGGTCGCCGTCCTCGACCCGGCAGGGCCCCGGGCGCTGCCCCCCGGTGAGCTGGGCGAGATCGGCATCGCCGGCGTCGGGCTGGCCCGCGGGTACGTCAACCGCGACGACCTGACCGAGCGGGCGTTCATCCCCGACTTCCTCGGCATCCCCGACAACCCCTCCGGCCGCATCTACCGGACCGGGGACCTCGGGCGGATCAACGCCGACGGCGAGATCGAGTACCACGGCCGCATCGACACCCAGGTGCAGATCAACGGCTACCGGGTCGAGCTGTCGGAGATCGAGTCGGTGCTGCTCCAGGTGCCCGGCGTCGCCCAGGCCGTCGTGGACACCCACGAGCCGGAGCCGGGGGTGGTGGAGCTGGTCGCCTACTACAGCTCGCGCGGCGACGCGCCCGAGGTGGACCCCGAGCGCGTCTACCGCGAGCTGCGCGGGCGCCTGCCCGGGTACATGATCCCGGCCTACCTGGAGCCGCTGCCCGGCATCCCGATGCTGCTGAGCAGCAAGGCCGACCGCAGGAACCTGCCGCCCCCCACCGGCCCCCGCGCCCTGTCCACGGCGCGGCCCCGCGTGCACCCGGCGACCGCCGCCGAGCGCACACTCGCCGACGTGCTGGCCGGCGTGGTCGGCGTGGAGCAGGTGTCGGTCGACAGCCACTTCTTCGACGAACTGGGCGCCAACTCGCTGCTGATGACGCGGTTCTGCGCCCGGGTGCGGGAACGCGGCGACCTGCCCCCGGTGTCGATCAAGGACGTCTACCTGTGCCCCACCGTCCGCGACCTGGCGGCGGCCCTCGACGGCGCCCGCGACGGCGCCCTTGACGACGCCTTCGACGGCACCCTCGATGGCGTCGCGCCCGTGGCCGCCTCCGGCGCTCCCGCCGTACCGGCGACCCGGGCACCCGCCCGGGCCGGCACCGCCGCGTACCTGCTGTGCGGGCTGGCGCAGGCGCTGCTGTTCCTCGGCTACTCCTGTCTCGGCGCGCTGCTGCTGGCCCGCTGCTACCACTGGATCGCCGGCGCCACCGGCGCGGCCGAGATCTACGCGCGGTCGGTGGTGTGCGGCGCGGGCGTTCTGCTGACCCTGTGCGCGGCGCCGATCGCGGCCAAGTGGGCGCTCGCCGGCCGCTGGAAACCGGGGGCGATCCGGGTCTGGAGCCCTGCCTACCTGCGGTTCTGGGCGGTGAAGACGCTGGTGCGCAGCAGCCCGCTCGCGATGTTCCCCGGCTCCCCGCTGTACGTGCTCTACCTGCGGGCGCTCGGCGCGCGGATCGGCCCCGGCACGCTGATCCTGTCCAGGAACGTCCCCGTCTGCACCGACCTGCTGACCATCGGCCGCGGCACGGTGATCCGCAAGGACTCCTTCTTCACCTGTTACCGGGCCCGCGCCGGCATGATCGAGATCGGGCCGGTCACCATCGGCGAGGGCGCGTTCGTCGGCGAGCAGACGGTGGTCGACATCGGCGCCTCCATCGGCGACCGGGCCCAGCTCGGCCACTCCTCCTCGCTCCAGTCGTCGCAGTCGGTGCCGGACGGCGAGCGCTGGCACGGCTCGCCCGCCCAGCCGGGCGCCCCCGACCACCTGGCCCTGGAACCGGCGGACGCCGGCCGGTGGCGCAGGACCCGCTTCGGCGCCATGCAACTGCTGACCCTGCTGGCCGTGTGGATGCCGCTGGGCATCGGCGGCTTGCACTGGCTGGGCACCCGGTTCCCGGTCCTGTCCGGGTGGGCCGACACCGCACGCCCCAGGGATCTGACCGCGTGGGCCCCCTACCGGGACGCGCTGGCCGCCTCAGCGGCGATCTACTTCGGCGGGCTGATCGCCGCGCTCGCCTTCCTGGCCACCGTGCCCCGCCTGCTGCACCGGACCCTGCGGGAAGGCCGGGTCTACCCGCTCTACGGCTTCCACTACTGGGCGCACCGGGCGATCTCGCGGGTCACCAACGCGCAGGTCTTCACACACCTGTTCGGCGACAGCTCCTGGATCGTCCCCTACGTGCGCGTCCTTGGGTACGACCTGTCCAAGGTCGAGCAGACCGGGTCCAACTTCGGCCTGCAGCACAAGCACGAGTCGCCGTACCTGGCCACGATCGGGAGCGGCACGATGGTGTCGGACGGGCTGTCGATCGTCAACGCCGACTTCTCCGCCGGGACCTTCCGGCTGTCGCGCGCGGCGATCGGGGCGCACACCTTCGTCGGCAACGACATCGCCTACCCCGCCCAGAGCCGCGCCGGCGACAACTGCCTGCTGGCGACCAAGGTCATGCTGCCCATCGACGGGCCGCCGCGGCAGGACGTCGGCCTGCTCGGCTCGCCCTGCTTCGAGATCCCGCGCTCGGTGCAGCGCGACAGCCGCTTCGACGACCTGAAGACCGGCGACGAGCTGCGCCGCCGCCTGGCCGCCAAGAACCGGCACAACACGGTGACCATCGCGTTGCACCTGCTCACCCGGTGGCTGCACGTCCTCGGCCTGCTCCTGCTGGCCATGGCCGCCGCCCGCCTGTACGAGACGGCGGGCCCGGCGGCGATCGCGGCCGCCCTCGGGGGCGGCGTGGTCTTCACCATCGCCTACTTCGCGCTGGTCGAACGCCTGGCCACCGGCTTCCGGACGCTGCGCCCGCGCTTCTGCTCGATCTACCAGCCCTACTACTGGTGGCACGAGCGCATGTGGAAGCTCACCAACCCGCTCTACCTGGACCTGCTCAACGGCACCCCGTACAAGAACCTCGCCTGGCGGCTGGTCGGCGTGCGCGTCGGGCGCAGGATCTTCGACGACGGCTGCTACATACCGGAGCGGACGCTGGTCGCCGTCGGCGACGAGTGCACGCTGGCCCAGAAGAGCCTCATCCAGGCCCACTCGCTGGAGGACGGCACCTTCAAGTCCGACCGCATCGCCATCGGCGCCCGGTGCAGCATCGGCACCAACGCCCTGGTCCACTACGGCGTCCGCATGGGCGAGGACGCCACGCTCGACTCCGACTCCTTCCTGATGAAGGGCGAGGAGGTCGGCGCGGGCTCCCACTGGCGGGGCAACCCCGCCACCCAGCTCAGCGCCGCCGCGACCGTCAGGGCCGTGCCACGGTGAGCGGGATCCCGCCGGCGGCGTGACCGGTCTCCGCGCGCTCGCCGTGCTCGGCGGCCCGGCGCCGGCCCGCCTCGCGGCGGGTCAGGGGGCGGCGCCGAAGCGCAGGGCGTCCAGGAGGAGGTCGAGCAGACGACCGGCCTGGTCGCGCTGCGCGGGGGCGCCGGCGGCGAGGGTCACGCCGCTCAGGGCGGTCAGCACGTCGGCGGGCGCGACATCGCCGCGCAGCGTGCCCGCCTCGGCCCCGGCGCGCAGCAGCGCTTCGACGGCGCCGATGAGCCGGTCGCGGCTGTGCGCGTACGGGTCGCCGCCGGAGGCGATGACCGCGCGCAGCGCCTCGGCCATGCCGCGCTTGGTCGTCATGTAGTCGAGGAAGCGGTCCATCCAGTCGCGCATCGCCCCGGCCGGCGGCAGGGCGGCGAGGAGCCCGGGCACCGCGTCGCACAGCCGGGCCAGCTCGTTGCGGTAGGCCGCCTCGACCAGCGCCTCGCGGGTCGGGAAGTGACGGTAGAGGGTGCCGATGCCGACGCCCGCGTCCTTGGCGATCGCGTCGAGCGTCACGTCCGGCCCGTCGTGGGCGAACGCGCGCACGGCGGCGGACAGCAGGCGGTCGCGGTTGCGCTGGGCGTCCGCGCGCAGGGGCCGCGGACCGGTGACCGACACGACGTATTCCTCCTCATCCCCGCGGGGACCTCTCCTCGAGCGCCCTCGCTGCCGGCGGCTCGGCGTCCGCCCGACCGGCGGGACCTTCGCCGACCATTCCATCACGGGACGGGATTTGCTAACCGGAGGAAACTCCGATTAGAGTGCCACTTACTGGAGGATCCTCCGGTTTCAGCGTACCGCCTGGACCTCCGACCGCGACCGCCGAGTGAGAACAGGCAAGGCATCACCATGACCGCGACATCACGCATCACCACGCCGTTCAACGCCGCGTCCACCGCCGCCGAGGTCGTGGACGGCGTCGACCTCACCGGTCGACGCGCCATCGTGACCGGCGGGGCCTCCGGCATCGGCATCGAGACCGCCCGCGCGCTCGCCGGCGCCGGCGCGGAGGTCACCCTGGCCGTCCGCGACCTGGACGCCGGCCGGCGCACCGCCGAGGACATCACCGCCACGACCGGCGCCGAGCGGGTCGGCGTCGCGCCGCTGGACCTCACCGACCGCGCCTCGATCGCCGGCTTCGTGTCCGCGTGGGACGGCCCACTGCACATCCTGGTCGACAACGCCGGAGTCATGGCCGCCCCCGAGACCCGGACGCCCGAGGGCTGGGAGCTGCAGTTCGCCACCAACCACTTCGGCCACTTCGCGCTCGCCACGGGCCTGCACCACGCGCTGGCCGCCGCCGGCGGCGCGCGCGTCGTGTCCGTCAGCTCCGCCGCCCACCTGCGCTCCCCGGTCGTCTTTGAGGACATCCACTTCCGGGAGCGCCCGTACGAGCCGTGGACCGCGTACGGTCAGTCCAAGACGGCGAACGTGCTGTTCGCGGTCGAGGCGGCCACGCGGTGGGCGGACGACGGCATCACCGTCAACGCCCTGCACCCGGGCGGCATCCGGACCAACCTGCAAAGGCACGTCACCATGGAGGAGCTGGACCGGCTGCGCGCCCAGATGAGCGCGGGCGGCGCGTCCACCCCCGACTGGAAGACCCCCGAGCAGGGCGCCGCCACCTCGGTGCTGCTCGCCGCCTCCCCGCTGGTGGAAGGCGTCGGCGGGCGGTACTTCGAGGACTGCAATGAGGCCGGTCCGCACGAGCCTGGCACCCGCACCGGCGTGGCGGCCTACGCCCTCGACTCCGAGGCCGCCACCCGCCTCTGGAAGGTCACCGAGGAGACCCTCTCCGCCTGATGTGACCACCGGGTCGCCTGATCGGGGCATCAGAGCCGACCTCTCCCGCCGGACCCGTTCCGGCCGCGTCTCCACGGGGCCACGCATCCCGTGCCGAGCACCCGGCGGACGCCGTGCCCACCAGAGCGCGGCGCCCGCCGGGCCGTCAGCGGGGCTCGGCCGCGCGGCGGCCACGGTCCACCGGAGCCGGATAGTCGGGAAGGCTGATGTTCGTGGCGAACATGTCGGTCATCTTGATCATCATCTTCAGCAGGAGACTCCGCCGGAAGACCTGGTCGCGCATCCAGATCCCCGCGCGCGAAGCCGGGGCCAGGAAGCCGCCGGCGTTGCCGCCGCTGCGCGCGACCTTCGCGTACGGGCTCATCACCTCCTCGTACCGCCGGAATGCGGCGTGGTGGTCGCCATCGGCCCGCGCCAGCTCACCGGCCAGCACGTACGCGCCGACCACCGCCACGCCGGTGCCGAACCCGCCCAGCGTGTTGCCGGAGACGGCGTCCCCGAGCAGCGCGACGCGACCTCGCGCGTACCGGCCGGCCCGCACCCGGCTGATCGTGTCGAGGTGCAGGTCCCGTGCCTGCCGCACCCGCTCAAGGATCTCCGGGGTACGCCACCCCATCCCGGCGTAGGCGTCGATGATCAGGCGCTTCATCTCCTCGGTGTCGTACCGGTCGTACGCGAGCTCCTGCGAGGCGAAGACGAAGAACGCGGGCGCCTTGGGGCCACCGACGGAGACCATCCGCCCTGGCTCGTTGTACATCACCCCCGTCCCGTCCCCGTCGCCGTCCGATCCGCCCGGCGGAAGCTCGGCCAGGGCGTAGTAGTAGCCGAGGAACCTCACGAAGTCGCGCTCCGGGCCGAAGGCCAGCCGACGGACGTTGGAGTGGATGCCGTCCGCGCCCACCACCAGGTCGAACGTGCGGGGGGCGCCCCGCTCGAAGGTCACGTGGACGCCGTCCGCCGCCTCGGTCAGCGAGGTGATCGAGTCGCCGAACACGTACGCGCAGCCCGCGGCCACGCTCTCGTCGTACAGGATCTCCGACAGGTCGCCGCGCCGGATCTCCACGTCGCCGCCGGTGAACTCGCCCGGCATCACGGCGATCGACCGGCCGTCCGCGTCCACGATCCGCACATCGGCGCCGCCGGTCTGCCTGCGCCGCACCTCGGCGAGGATGCCCATCCGGCGCAGCACCGACAGTTGGTCCTCGCCCTTGAAGTCGATCGCCTGCCCGCCCGGGCGCGGGCCCGGAGCCTTCTCCACGACGGTCACGCCGAACCCGTAGCGGCGCAGCCACCACGCCAACGCCGGCCCGCCGATGCCCGCCCCCGAGATCAAAATGTTCGAGTTCTCCATGCCCCCGACCCTCCCGCCCCCCACCGACACCCCACCGACACCCCACCGACACTCCCCCGCGTCTGTGTCCGTCGCCTTGGTGTCGCCGCCGCCAGCCGTCGGTGAAGGTCACCAGGGCGTCAAAGGACGCTCTCTGGCGGTAGGGGCGGTGTGGAGGTGCGCAGTTCGGCGGCGGCCATGGCGTCATCGCCCCTAACCGGCATGGAACGGGCGAATAGTGCCGCGGCCACAAAAAAATGCGGCCCCTTGCGGGGCCGCCCAGTTGGCCGTAACCAACTTCGTGTACCTCCACTGTAGCTAGCATCGGCGAGGCCGGCCAACGTTGGAGGTGTCTGCTGATGGATGTGGTCGCCTACGTCGACGGCTTCCACCTGTACCACGGGCTGAAGAGTAAGTACGGCCGCGCGTACCTGTGGCTGGACCTCGTCGAGTTGGTGCGGGAGATCCGGCGGGATGACGTAGTGCTGAAGGTCAGGTACTTCACAGCGATCGTCAAGGGTGAACCCGATGCCGCCCTGAGGCAGGAGACCTACCTTGCCGCTCTGGCCGCGCTGTCCAGAGGTGGAAATCGTCCGCGGTCACTTCAAGAAGAAGACCGCGCGGTGCAGGGACTGCGGCTCTCGATGGACCTGCGCATGTGATCCTTCGCAGACGTTCCATACGTACGAGGAGAAGTTGACGGATGTTGCGCTCGCCGTGGCCATGACCATGGATGCGGCGTCCTCCTACGGTGACATGTCGCTGCTCATGTCGACCGACACGGACTTTCGCCCCGCGATTGACGCCTCGCTTCGGCTGGCCCCCAAGCGGCCAGTCATGATCGCATGCCCGCCGGGCCGCGTTGGCCCGAAGCACGACTTCTCAGGACGGGTGATGTCGTTCGCGATACCCGAGAAGCACCTTCAAGCCTCGCTGCTCCCCGAGGCTGTCGTTGGCCAAGATGGGCGACTCTTTCAACGCCCGGCGAAGTGGAATGAGTGACGGAAATCGAGTCGGGCTCGGGGGCCGCGCTTCGATCAGAGGGCTTGGGCGGCTTGGGGGCGGGGGAGGGCGGCGGCTGTGGCGAAGTGGGTGGCGAAGGCGTCGGGGCCGATCAGGTCGGTGACGCCGGCGGCGACCCGGGCCACGTCGGCGTCACCGGCGACCGCCGTGCCGCGCAGGGCCACTCCGGCGCCGAGCAGGAAGGCCGCCCGCTCCCCCGCGCCGGCCAGCAGGGCCGCCCCCGCGCAGCCCTCGGCGACGTCGGCGAGGTCGGCCGGCGCCGCTCCCGTCGTACGGGCCAGGCGCAGCGCCTCGCCGTGACACCGCTCGGCCTCGGCGCGGTCGCCCACGGCCTCCGCCAGCCGGCCGAGCGCGGTGTGCACCGCCGTTCTGATGCCGTCGGCGCCGAAGCCGCCGCCCGCGGACGAAAGGGCCGCGCCGTAGCGTCGCCGGGCCTCGTCGTGGTCCCCGGACCGGCGGGCCAACTCGCCCAGCCCGAGCTCCACGGACGGGGACCGGGCCGCCGGGCCGGCGACCCGGGCCAGGCCGGCGGCGCGGTCCAGGTCGGCGCGGGCCGCGGCGAGGTCGCCCTCACGTAGCAGCCCGCCGGCTCTGCGCCCCAGCACGCCCACCATCTCCTCCAGGGCGCCGAGCTGCTCGTGCAGGTCGAGTGCCCGCCCCCACAGGCGCTTCGCCCGTTCCCACTCGCCGCGCCGGCCGGCGATCAGCCCGAGCCATTCCATCGCCTGGGCCATGCCCCACCGCTCCCCGAGGTCACCGAAGGCGGCCAGCGCCGCCTCCAGCCCGCGCTCGGCGCCGGCGGTCTCTCCGTCGAGCAGGAGCAGCAGCGACTCGCCGAGCCGGGCGGTGGCCCTGCTCCACGGGTCGGCGCCGAGCATTCGCGCCCGCTGGACGACGTTCCCGGCGCCGGGCGGCCCGGCGGCCATCCCCCACAGGGCGTTGAGGAACGGGTAGCGCACCACCCCGCTCAGCGATCGCATGATCTCCTCGGCGCGCGCCCACCGCTCCGGGGTGGCGTACGGCACGGTCTGCAGCACGCACAGGACGTACTCCTCCGCAAGCCCGGCGGGCGGCTCGTCGCCGAACCGGTCGAGCAGGCGGAGCGCGAAGGATGTCGCCTGGCCGCGCCGCCCGCTCAGCCACCAGTACGCCGCGAGCGCCGCGACCAGCCGCAGCCCGTTCGCGGGTTCGGCTTCGGCGGCGTGGCGCAGCGCGGCGCCGAGATTGGCGTGCTCGGCCGACAGTCGTGCCAGCCAGTCGAGCTGCTCGGCCCGGCGCAGCCCGGGATCGGCGCGTCGCGCCAGATCGAGGTAGCAGGCGGCGTGCGCGGCCCGCACCCGGCTCTGCTCGCCTGACTCTTCCAGCCGCCGCGCGCAGAACAGCCGGATGGTGTCCAGCATGCGATAACGCCCGCCTTCTGCCTCGACGAGCGACTTGTCGACCAGATCGGCGAGCAGCTCGCCCGAGCCGCAGACCCGCTCGACGGCCGAAAGGGTCGCGCCGCCGGCGAACACCGAGAACCGGCGGGCGAGCGCCTGCTCCTCGGGCGTGAGCAGGCTCCAGCTCCAGTCCACCACCGCGTGCAGGGTGCGGTGGCGGGCCGCGGCGGTGCGGTCGCCCTTGGACAGCAGGGCGAAGCGCCCGTGCTCGGCCAGCCGGGCGGCGATCTCGTCGGCGCCGAACGCGCGCAGCCGCGCGGCCGCCAGCTCGATGGCCAGCGGCAGGCCCTCCAGCGCGACGCAGATCTCGGTGAACTCCGGCCGCATCGTCACGCCCGGCCGTACGGCGGCGGCCCGCTCCAGGAACAGCCGCACGGCGGGATAGCCGAGCGCGGCGGCCTCGCCGGTACCCTCGGGCGGCACCGCGAGCGGCGGCACCGGGACCAGGGTCTCGCCGGTGATGCCGAGCGGCTCGCGACTGGTGCACAGCACGGCCAGCGACGGGCAGGCGTCGAGCAGCCGGCGGGTGAGCGCCGCGGCGCCCGCGACCAGGTGCTCGCAGTTGTCCAGGATGAGCAGCAGCTCGCGGTCGGCGAGCGCCACGAGCAGCCGCTCTTCCGGGTCGCCGCCGCCGGCCAGGGGTGGATGCAACCCCCTCTCGCGCAGCCCCAGGGCCGCGAGTACCGCCGGCGCGATCTGGCCGTCGCCGTCGGCGGCCGACAGGTCCACGAAACAGCTCTCCCGCCCCTGGCGACGGACGGCCTCGACGGCGAGCCGGGTCTTGCCGGTGCCGCCGGGGCCGGTCAGGGTGACCAGGCGGCGGTCACGGAGGGCGTCGATGCGGGCCAGCTCGTCTTCGCGTCCGACGAAGCCGGTGAGCGGCGCGGGCAGCCGGGACGGCGCGCGCCGCCGCACCTCGCCGGCGCCGCCTCCGTCGCCGTCCCGCAGGAGGGCCAGGTGCAGGGCGGAGAGCTCCGGCGAGGGGTCGGCGCCCAGCTCGTTTGCGAGCAGCCGCCGCGCGTCCGCGAAGACGGCGAGCGCCGCGGCCCGCTGCCCCTCGGCATGCAGGGCTCGCATCAGCTGGCCGGTGAGGCGCTCGCGCAGCGGGTGGGCGGCCGCCAGCCGCCGCAGCTCGCCGGAGGAGGTGCCCGCGGGCAGGGCCAGCTCGGCCTCGGCGAGGTCTTCGCGGGCCGACAGCCGCAACTCCTCCAGCCGGGACGCCTGCGGCGGGGCGAACGGCGCGTCCGCCACGTCGGCCAGGGCCGGGCCACGCCACAGCGCGAGCGCTTCGCGCAGCACGGCGACGGTCTGCTCGTACCGCCCGGCCGCGAGCGACTCGCGGCCTTCGCGGGCCAGCAGCTCGAAGCGGTGCGCGTCGACGTCCGAGGGGTCCGCGGCGAGCCGGTAGCCCGCGTCGTGGAACTCGATGGCGCCGGGAGGAAGCACCCTGCGCAGCCGGGACACGTGGGCCTGGACGGCGCCCGCCGAGTCGGCCGGCGGCCGGTCGCCGTACTGGCCGTCGATCAACCTCGCCACGCTGACCGGCCGGCCCGCGTCGAGCAGGAGCAGGGCGAGCAGCGCCCGCGGCCGGGCACCGGCCACCGGGATCGGCTCCCCCGCCTCCGTGCGCACCTCGACGGGCCCGAGGATGCCGTACCGCACGAACCGATCGTATTACCGGTAGCACCCTCCCAGCGCCGGAGCGGGCGCACCCGGGGCGACGGGGGAATCCGGTCGAGCAGGCGTCTCACGGTTCGGGTTCCAGCGAGTGATGAAAGTTTCAGCTCGGTCGCGTTCATCCCGTGGCCAGTTCCGGACATGTCATGACATGTCCGCCGAGATCCTGGGCTCATCGAACGACCGGGGGCCGCACGTCCGCTGGCCGCGCAGGGAAATCGGCTGTACACCTCGGCGATCACTCGTCGAATCTTGAAGCAGAGCGCCACTCATGTAACAGGGACGGTGCCGGCCGAGGGCCGCACTTTCCCGCAAGATCCCTTCTACGGCATGGAGCGATCTATGGGATTCGGCACAGGCCGAGCAGCGCGTGGCTTCGGGGCGGTGGCGACGGCAACGGCGCTCGCCACGGCGGGGCTGGTCCTCGGGACGGTGACCGCGGCCAGGGCCGCGCCGGCGTGCGAGGTGACCTACACCGTCAACCAGTGGGGCACCGGAGCGGGCGGCTTCCTCGCCATGCTCGACATCCGCAACAGCGAGCCGGTCGCCCCCGGCTGGACGCTGAACTTCGCCTTCCCCGGCTCGCAGAAGATCACGTCGGGCTTCCTGGCCCAGTGGAGCCAGTCCGGATCCAACGTCACGGCGAAGAGCAACGCCTGGGGGCCGTCGGGCACCTCGTTCACCATCGGGTTCAACGGCGCCTGGACCGGAAGCAACCCGCCGCCGACGGCATTCACCCTGAACGGCGTGTCCTGCAAGGTCACCCTGGTACCGAGCCCGTCACCGAGCCCGAGCCCGACTCCGACGCCCGCGGCCCCGCTGCGCATCGTCATCTCGCCCACCTCGATCACCGTGCGCGAGGGGCGGTCGGCGAGCGTCCAGGTCACCCTCAACCGGCAGCCTCCCGGTGACGTCACCGTCGGCACCGCGCGGGTGTACGGCGACACCGATCTCAGCCAGTCCTCGTCGATCACCTTCACCCCGGCCAACTGGAACAGGCCGCAGTTGATCACGGTGACCGCGGCCGAGGACGCCGACGTGGAGAACGGCACGGCCACCTTCGACTCGCGCAGCAGCCAGATCACCGGCAGCAGTGCCGTGCTGTGGCAGGCCACCGAGTGGGACAACGAGATGCCCACCCCGACGCCCGCTCCCCCCGCGAACTGAGCGCCCGGCGCCCCGGCCCCTTTCGACGGGCCGGGGCGTGCGGCGGCAGGGCGTGGCGGGCGCCGGTCAGGCGCGCGGGCCGGAGTACCGCTTGGGGAGCTTGAAGCCGCGGGCGTCGAGCACCGTGCGAAGGCGGTCGGGGTAGTCGGTGATGAGGCCGTCCACGCCGTCGTCGATGAGCTTGTTCATCGTGGGCTCGTCGTCGACGGTCCAGGGGATCACCTTCAGCCCGAGGCCATGGGCCTCCTCCACCATCGCCCCGGTGACGTAGGGCCGGTACCCGGGGTCGGTCACCTTGCCGTTCTGCGGGAACCCGTGCACCGGCGAGAACGCGTCGGCGCCGAACGACTTGATCGCCTTCAGCGGGTCGCCGCCGAAGTCGTCCACGTCGATGCCGCCGAGCCAGGGGGAGGCACCCGGCTGCCCGGTCTGCAGGAAGGTGTAGTCGGTGAGCGCCACGAGCGGCAGCCGCGGCTCCACCTCGCGCATGCGCATCAGCGAGCCCCAGTCGAAGCTCTGGATGGTGACCTGGCGCAGCATGTGCGCCCGGCGGATCTCCTGGGCGGCGACCTGGACGAACTGCTCGCGCGGCGCGGTCTGCTCCGGCGCGCCGGCCTCGACCTTGGTCTCCACGTTCAGCATCACGTCGTTGGCGTGGAAGCGCTTGACCAGGTCGAACACCTCGCTCAGCAGCGGCATCCGCGCGCCGGGCGCGGGGCGCTGGCCGGGGAACTCGGCGAGCGGCTTGGAGCCGCAGTCCAGGCTCCGCACCTGGGCCAGGCTGAGGGTGTTGATGTACTTGCCGACGTAGGGGTACTCGGGGTCGCCGGGGGACACCGGGCCGGTGTCCTGGCACTTGCGGCCGTCCACCTTGCGGTCGTGGGTGACGACGGCCTTGCCGTCCTCGGTGATCTGGATGTCCAGCTCAAGGGTGCTGACGCCCACGCGCAGGCCGTTGGCGAAGGAGTCCAGGGTGCTCTCCACCACCAGTCCGAGCCCGCCCCGGTGCGCCTGGAGGTCGAAGCTCTTGTGGTGCGCGGCGGACACGCCGGGGTCCGCCATCGCGGCGCCGGGGAAGGCGAGGGCGGCGGCCCCGGCCAGGACGGCGGCAGCGGCGGCCGAGCGAAAACCGGTCATCAGTGTGTATCTCGTTCCATGCGGGAGCCGCTTCCCCCTGATCGGGCGGCACGGCGACGGTCATGACGGTGGCCCGCGACGCCCGATCCCGCGTGAGCGGGAAGGGCCTCGACGGTGCCACGCGTCCAACCTGCCGATCACGCATGGCCTCCGGGGAAACACCCGACGAAGGCTGAACGGGGAGGAAGTGGCGCTCATGGAAGACGGCCGCGGCGCGCGACCGCCGCGACGACGAGAAAGGGACGGCCGGCGCCCACCGTCCAGGCGTGTGTTCAGACCTGGTCAGACGATGGGCGCGGAGAGGTTCTGCTTGACGCCGCGGCTGAACTCGTCGGCGATGATCTCCGGCGTGCCGGCGGCGATGCCGTCCAGGCCGGCCTCGGCCACCAGCACGGGGTCGATCTTGTTCTCCGGGGCGACGTAGGCGGCCATGTCGGTGTCCATGTAACCGACGTGCAGGGCCGACACCTTGATGCCCCTGGGGGCGAGCTCCTGGCGGACCGCGTTGGTCTGCGCCCACTCGGCGGCCTTGGCCGCGCTGTAGCCCCCGTACTGCGGCAGGTGCACCCATGACAGCACCGACAGCACGTTGAGGATGGCGCCGCCGCCGTTGGCCTCGATGACCGGCACGAAGGCGCGCGTCACGCCGAGCGTGCCGAAGAAGTGGGTGCGCATCTCCAGCTCGATGTCGCCGAGGTCGCCGTCGATCAGGGAGGCGTGTGTCGAGACCCCCGCGTTGTTGATGAGCAGGGTCGCGTCGGCGGCGATCCCGGCGGCCCGCGCCACCGACTCGGGGTCGGTGATGTCCAGTCGCAGCGGCACCGCCCCGGGCACGTCGACCTTCTGGGGGTCGCGGGCCGCCGCGTACACCTTGGCGCCGCGCTCGATCAGCCGCGCGACGAAGGCGCGGCCGAGCCCGCGGTTGCCGCCGGTCACCACGGCCACGGCGTTCTCGATGTTCATTGTCGTCGCTCTCCTCTGAGTCCATCTGGCTTCGTTAAACCAAGCTAGCTATCTCACTTGGAAAAAGCAAGCTAGGGGGTATCCTTGGGTGGTGAGAAGGACGACACGCCGCGCCATGCTGGACACCGAGTGCTCGATCCAGCGCAGCCTCGAGGTGATCGGCGACCCGTGGACGGTGCTGGTACTGCGTGAGGCCTTCAGCGGCGGCACGCGCTTCGTCGACTTCCAGACCCGTCTCGGCATCTCCACCGACCTGCTCACCGACCGGCTCGCCCGCCTGGTCGAGGCCGGCATCATGGAGCGGCGCCCCTACAGCGAGCCCGGCAAGCGCGCGCGCAACGGCTACCACCTGACGCCCGCGGGAGAAGACCTGCGCGTCGTCCTCGGCTCGCTCCAGCAGTGGGGGGACCTCCATCGCCCGCACGAGGCCGGCCCGTCCGTGGAGCGCCGCAGCCGCGAGACCGGCGAGCACCTCGCCGTGGCGTTCGTGAACGAGACCGGCAACGCGGTGCCGCTGGAAGAAGTCGTCTTCGTCTGGACCCGTCCCGGAACCGAAGCCGCCGCGCACGGGAGTGCAGCCGCCCCGTCCGAGGACTGAATCTTTCACCGCGTCGCGCGTCCCGCCATGGTCCGCCCGGCCGCGTTCGCCGAGGTGCCCGGGCCACCGGCACGCCCGTGCCCCGCCGGCCGCCCCGCCGTCGCGGGCCCGTGACGGCGGATCCGCCGCCGCTGTTGTAGACCTCTAGGCAGGCACCGAACAGCGGGCACCGGACGGGCAGGCTCCGAACGGGCAGGCTCCGGACCCGCGAGCGCCACCGCCTCGTACCAGATCGGGATGGAGAGCGGCGGCCGTCGCGACGAGACGGCGCGATCCGCCCGGCCGCGTTCATGGAGTTGATCTTTCATGGGACTGGGCAAGGGCCGATTACGGCGCACCGTCGTGACGACGATCATGGTCGCCGCGCTGGCCGCGGCGGGGCTCGTCACCGGCACGATCACGGCGTCCGGCGCCGCTCTCACGTGCGAGGTCACCTACACCACGGTCCAGTGGGGCACGGGGTCGGGCGGCTTCACGGCGGGCATCACCGTGAGGAACGGCGAGCCGGTCACGAACTGGACGCTGACCTTCACCTTCCCCGGCTCCCAGCGGATCACGCAGGGCTGGTCGGCCCAGTGGAGCCAGTCGGGCGCCCGGGTCACCGCGCAGGGGCGGTCGTGGAGCGGGCCGAGCTTCACCATCGGCTTCAACGGGTCCTGGATCAGGGACAACCCGCCGCCGACGGACTTCGCCGTCAACGGCGTGCCGTGCAAGGTCATCCTGGTCCCGAGCCCCAGCCCGTCCCCGTCCCCGAGCCCGACGCCCACCCCCACGCCGACGCCGACGCCCACCCCGACGCCGACGCCCGAGGTCCCGGTGGACAACCCGTTCGCGGGCGTCACCGGGTACGTCAACGCGGACTGGACGGCCAACGTCGAGAGGTCGGCCGGCGCCGCGGGCGGGACGGCCGCCGAGCGGATCCGCGGGCTGAAGACGACCCCCACCGCGGTCTGGCTGGACCGCATCACCAAGGTCACCGGCGGGGCCGGAGTCACCAGGAGCCTGGACAACCACCTGGACGCGGCGCTGGCGCAGAAGGCCGGCTACATCACCGTCGTGCTGTACGACCTGCCGGACAAGAACTGCTGGTCCCTGGTGTCGCCCGCCGAGCTGCACGCCGCCGAGGACGGGCTGAACCGGTACAAGACCGAGTTCGTCGACGCCATCGCCGGCATCGTCGGCAAGCCGAAGTACCGTGCGCTGCGCATCGCCGCGATCGTCGAGCCGCGCTCGCTGGCCGACCTGGTCACCGGCAGGCACACCGTCGGCTGCACGGCCGCCGGGCAGTCGGGGGTCTACCAGGCCGGCATCAGGTACGCCCTGGACAGGCTCGCGCCGCTGCCCAACGTCTACACCTACCTCGACGCCGCCCACTCCGGCCTGGTGGGCTGGGACGACGAGTTCCAGCCGCTGGCCGACCTGATCACCTCGACCGTGCAGGGGTCGGCGGCCGGAGTCAACGGCGTGGACGGCATCGCGACCAACGTCGCCGACTACATCCCCACCGAGGAGACCTACCTGCCCGACTCGTCGCTGACGATCAACGGCGTGTCCATCAAGACCAGCCGGTTCATCGACTGGAACCCCTACATCGACGAGCGGGACTACGCCACGGCGATGCGCCAGGCCCTCGTCACCAGGGGCTTCCCCGGCTCCATCGGCATCGTGATCGACACCTCGCGCAACGGCTGGGGCGGGGCGGCCCGGCCGACCTCGGTGAGCGTCTCGGGCGACGTGAACACCTACGTGGACCAGAGCCGCCTGGACCGGCGCCCGTACCGGGCCGGCCCCTGCAACCAGAAGGGCGCGGGGCTCGGGGCCCGGCCGGCGGCCGCCCCGCTGCCCGGCGTCGACGCCTACCTGTGGATCAAGCCGCCGGGCGAGTCCGACGGCGCCGGCGGCCCGGTGCTGCCGCCGGACACCGACCGGCTGGTCGACCCGATGTGCGACCCCACCGCCATGAACCGGTACTTCCGGACCGCGCCCACCAACGCCCTGCCGAACGCGCCCGCCGCCCGCGACTGGCACCACGACCAGTTCATGATGCTGGTGGGCAACGCCTTCCCGGCCCTGTGACCCCTCAGGCGCCCGCGCCGCCGGCCCAGGTCACCAGGGGGAAGGGGCCGGTGGGGCCACGACCGGGGGACGGTCGTCGCAGGTGATGGTGTTGGGCAGCTCCCAGGGGGCCAGCCAGGGGCCGGTGGTGCCGCCGCCGTCGTTGCCGCCGAGGTCGGTCAGCGAGAACTCCGAGCCGGTGGCGGGGAACCCGAACGAGCCGCAGTTGTTGACGCCGACCGCGCCGACGTTGCGCGCGTCCACGTTCTCGAACGACGCCGAGCCCTTCACGCGGGCGCTGATCACCGAGGTGCCGGTGCCGTCCACCCTGATGTCCTTGAAGCGCACGTCGTCGATGGAGTACAGGTCCTTCACCGACCACTCGCTCACCAGCATGATCGCGTTGTAGGTGTTGTCGAGGAAGTGGTCCCCGGTCACCTGGATGTCGGCGTCGATGCTCCTCTCCAGGGCGTAGAACCAGATGGCGCCCAGGCCGATGTTCCAGTTGAGCTCGTAGGTGCCGGCCCTGACCGTGGTGTTGTCGGTGACCTTCAGGTGCCCGGTGAACGGCTCGGCGCCGAACCGCGACCCCACCTGGATGGCGCTGCCCTCCCTGATCGGGTCGGCGACCAGGTTGCCGGAGATCGTGGTGTCGGTCCCGCCGTAGACGGCGATGCCGTTGGCCAGCACCGGGGTCTGCACGGTGTTGTGGTCGAAGGTGTTGCGGGCGTTCGCGGTCTTCTCCGACCACATGGCCAGGGCGTCGTCCCCGGAGTTGCGGACGAAGTTGTGCGCGGCGAGCGAGTCGGTGACGCCGGTGTGGAAGTTCAGCCCGTCGGCGATCTGGTCGACGATGACGTTGCCCGTGATCCGCAGGTTCTTCATCGGCCCGTCGAACCACATGCCGACCTTGGTGTGCCGGATGTACAGGCCCTCGACGGTGGAGTCGCTCAGCGCGCCGCCGACGCCGTTCACCTGGTCGGTGTCGACGCGCTCGCGCACGTCCCCCTCGATGGCGAAGCCGGACAGGTGGACGTTCCTGCTGCCGCCGGCCAAGGCGTCCTTGCCGTAGAACCCGACGCCGGTGTGCACCGACCCGTCCGGGGCCGGCGTGCTCAGGGCGACCTCGTGGCCCCTGATGATCGTGTACCAGCTCCCGGCGCCCTCGATCGTCACCTCGTCGACGACGATGTGGCGGTTCACCTGGTAGGTGCCCGGCGGGATGTAGACCTTGAGGTGGTTGCGCCTGGCGAAGGCGATCGCCTTGTCGAACGCGCCCGCGGAGTCGCGGCGGCCGAGCGGGTCGGCGCCGAAGGCGAGCACGTTCGCCGCGACGAGCCGGACGTGCGGCGCCCCGACCAGCTCGGAGTCCAGCAGGTCGATCACCGTCCACGCGGCGGCGCCGCCGGCGGGGGCGGTGAGCCGCACCTTGTCGCCCGCCTTGTAGGTCCTGCCCAGCAGGAGCCGCTGCTCGTCGTAGAAGTGGCTCGGGCGGAACGGCTTGGCGATGGCGGGCGCGGGCGTGGTGGCGGCGGGCACGCAGCCGCACTCGGTGATCCACCAGTCGGGGTGCAGCAGGTCGGCGCCGGGATCGTTGCTGAAGGGGTACTGGTTGTAGAGCCAGGAGTACTGCGAGGTGAGCGTCATGGTCTTCTTGGCCCCGCCGTTCACCGTGACGTCCAGCGGCGCGGTGACGCCGCCGCCCGCCGGCGCGTCGGGAATGCTGTAGCGCACGGTGACGGCGTTGGCGGCGGCCGGCAGCGTGAACTCGACGTACCGTCCGGGGGCCAGCCTGACCGCCTTACGGCCGGACGCCTCGGCGGGCAGCGTGTAGGCGGTGCGGTCGGGGCCGATGAGCGTGCCGTTCGTCGCGGCGTTCTCGGCCTCCTGCTCGGCGAACCGGACATCGGCGCCGCGGCCCGCGACGAGCGCGGGGTCGAGCGCGGCACGGGTCACGGCGGGGGCCGGGACGGCCGTGGCGCGCGTGTCGGCGAGGGCTGCGCCGCCGCCGAGCGCGACGCTGAGGGCGACCCCGGCCGCGGTCGCCGCCGCGACCATCCTCTCGGCCCTTCGCGGTGGCCCGCCGGACGACCTCGTCACGGATCCGGTGATGCTGCGCACCATCGCATGCTCGTTTCTCTCGGGGGGTGAGCGCCCTTCAGAACGCTCCAACGAGCGCCCCTGAGGGTGAGGTGACAGTAGGTCCCCAACCCCTTACGCCACAAGGCCCTGTGAATTACTTTCGTAATCCTGCCGTCTCGCTGCAGAAATCTAACGCTTTCTTGCGAGCGTTGCCGCAAGCCAAGGCCCCGCCTCCGGCCCTGTGCTTCAATTCACGGGGCCGGACGAGCTGAGAAGTCGCCAAGCCGGACGGACGCAGGAGGAGATCAGATGAAGGTGTTCGCGGACATCGTGGTGGCGGCGGTGGCGCTGCTGCACGTCTACATCCTCGTGCTGGAGATGTTCCTCTGGACGACTCCCCGCGCGCTGAAGGCGTTCGGCATGGACCGCGAGTTCGCCGAGCGCAGCAGGGCGCTGGCCGCCAACCAGGGCCTCTACAACGGCTTCCTCGCCGCGGGGCTGATCTGGGGCCTGGTCGCCGCCGACCCTGCCGGCTTCCAGGCCAGGGTGTTCTTCCTGGTCTGCGTCGCCGTGGCCGGAGCCTACGGCGCGGCCACCGCGAGCCGGAGGATCCTGTTCGTGCAGACCGTTCCCGCGCTGGCCGGCCTGGTCCTGGTGCTGCTCGCCCACTGAGCCGCCAGGCCGCCGGCCGCGCACGGCGGGGCGTCGGGGAAAGGTGCGCAGGTTCTCCTGCTCCGGGCCGGTCCCCAGCGGCACCGGCTCTCGTACGATGACTTCGTGCGCGCCCTCCTTCGCTCGGTGTGGGACGAACCCCGCGCCCCGGATCCGCCGCGACGGGTGTGGCGTGACTGGGCGCTGGTGGGCGTGCTCGTGCCGCTCGCGGTGCTCGAAGGAGTCGTACGGCCCGACCTGCCGTGGCGGACCGTCTCGACGGCCGTCACCCTGGGGCTGGTGCCCACGCTGCTGTGGCGCCGCACCCGGCCACTCCTGATGATCATCATTGTGTTCGGCACCACGAACGTGGCCCCGCTGTTCACCGGCGGCGAGGCCCCGGAGACCTACACCCTGGCCTACCTGCTGTGC
Source organism: Sphaerisporangium rhizosphaerae (assembly GCF_042665155.1). Lineage (NCBI taxonomy): Bacteria > Bacillati > Actinomycetota > Actinomycetes > Streptosporangiales > Streptosporangiaceae > Sphaerisporangium > Sphaerisporangium rhizosphaerae. Next base: position 30,368 of record NZ_JBHTCG010000043.1, read on the forward strand.
GTGGTGTACGCGCTGTTCCGGTGGGGCTCCGGCCGCGAGGCCGTGATCGGGACGCTGGTCATGCTGGCATCGATCGCCATCGCGCTCGCGACCCACCGCATGGCGTCGGGCGACGCGGTGGGCGCGCTCGCCGTCATGTGCGCGGCCACCGCCCTGGGCGGCACGTTCCGCTACCGGACCACGGCGAGGATGCGCGAGCTGGACCAGGTCAAACTTCTCGAACGCGAGCAACTGGCCCGCGACCTGCACGACACCGTCGCCCATCACGTCTCGGCGATGGCGATCCGCGCGCAGGCGGGCCTGGCCACGTCGGCCTCCCGCCCGGGCGCCGCGACCGAGGCGCTGCGGGTGATCGAGGCCGAGGCGGCGCGCGCCCTCGACGAGATGCGCGCCATGGTGCGCGTCCTGCGCCGTGACCGGCCCGCCGACCTGGCCCCCGGCCGGCGCGTCACCGACCTCCACGAGCTCGCGGACCCGGGCGGCGACGGCCCGTCCGTCGACGTCGAGATGGCGGGCGACCTCGACGACGTCCCCCCGTCGGTGGGAGCCGCGATCTACCGTCTCGCCCAGGAGTCGGTCACCAACGCCCTGCGGCACGCGCGTAACGCCACCCACGTGCAGGTCCGCGTCACCGCCGACGACACGACGGTCCGCCTGCGCGTGCACGATGACGGGGACACCGGCCTGATACGCCCCTCCGGCTCGCCCGGGTACGGGCTCATCGGCATGATCGAGCGCGCCGACCTGCTCGGCGGCGCCTGCGTGGCCGGCCCCGATCCCGAGGGCGGCTGGACGGTGGAGGCCGCGCTGCCGCGCAAGGGGTCGGCGGCGTGACCGTCCGGGTGCTCGTCGCCGACGACCAGGAGATCGTCCGCACCGGGCTCGCGATGATCCTGGACGCCCAGCCAGGCATCGAGGTCGCCGGCCAGGCCGCCGACGGGCGGCGGGCCGTCGAGCTCGCGCGGCGTCTGCGCCCCGACGTGTGCCTGTTCGACATCCGCATGCCCGGCCTCGACGGCATCGAGGCGACGCGCCTGCTCGCCGGCCCTGGCGTCCAGGACCCCCTCGCCGTCGTCGTCATCACCACGTTCGACCTCGACGAGTACGTCTACGCCGCTCTGCGGGCCGGCGCCCGGGGCTTCCTGCTGAAGAACGCCGGGGCGGAGCTGCTCGCGCAGGCCGTCCACGCCGCGGCCGCCGGGGACGCGCTCATCGCGCCGAGCATCACCGCGCGGCTGCTTGAGACCTTCGCCCGCACCGGGCCGGCCTCACCGCCGGTGCGGCCCATCGAGACGCTCACCGACCGGGAGGAGCAGATCCTGGTCACCGTGGCGAGCGGACGGACCAACACCGAGATCGCCGACCAGCTCCACATCTCGCTCAGCACCGTCAAGTCCCACATCGCCAGCCTGATGGCCAAGCTCGGCGCCCGGAACCGCGTCGAGATCGCCATGTGGGCCTATGAGACCAACCGCGTGCCCTTCACCGGCCGGCGGGACGGTCCGCGAGGACGGCGCTAGACCTCCGCCGGAGCCCGGACGGCCTTGCGCGGATCACCCATTCGGCCACGGCGAGGTTGAGCACCCAGGCGGCGCCCAGCAGCAGCGCCCGCGGAAGCTCCGCCGGCATGCCGGCGACCAGGATGTAGGGCAGCTGGGTCACGGCCTGCGTTCCCGCGCCCATGCCGATCGCGTAGCCGCGGATCATCCAGGCGCGGTGCCCGGCGAAGTCGCGCCGCCGGATCGCGGCGAACCCCAGGACGATGGAGCCGAGCATGGCCGTCCCGAACACGACGCGGAAGACGGCCAGCAGATCGCCGTCCCCCTCGGGCCGCGGGTAGAACAGGGTCATCCACAGGCCGGAGGCCGCCGCGACCAGCCCGCAGACGACCAGCAGCCGCCCGGCGGCGCGATGCCACCGCGGCCGCCGCCGCCGGAATCCGGGAGCGAACTGGAAGGCGCCGAGGACGCTGTACAGGGTGACGCCGACGATGTGCAGCATGACCGGCACGGGCGCCGCGAAGAAGCGCGCGTTCTGCGGTGTGACCGCCGCGCCGCCGGTCAGCTCGGTCATGCGGACGGCGCCGGCGATCACCGGAACCGCGCTGAGCAGGAGCAGCGAGACGGGGAGGAGCCACCGCGCCCTCGGGCGGGAGGCGGAGGCGGAGGCATTGGCGGAGGCGGAGGCGGTGGCGTTGGCGGAGGTCGCCGGGCCGCTCCGGCCGGCCACCGGCCTGCGGCTCGGCGGCGACTGCGGGAACGGGGGGCGCACCGTCGGACTCTCGTGGGTCATGAGCCGATGGTGCCGGTGGGAGCCGTGGCGGCTCATCGGCGGACCGGTCCGACTCCTCCCGGCCGTTCGTCCATCGAACGGGCGTACTTTCGGCTGATGAGCCCGCTGATCGCGCTTCTTACATTGATCCTGCCCCTTCGTGGATGAGGAGAATGTGATGAAGGCCTTCGTCCTGCGCTCGTACGGCTCCCCCGGCGACCTGCGCCTCACCGATGTGGACAGGCCCGTGCCCGGCGACGGCGAAGTGCTGGTCCGGGTGCGCGCCACCTCGGTCCAGCCCTACGACTGGCACCACATGAGAGGCCGGCCGTACGTCGCGCGCCTGATGGGCGGCACCCTCGGACCACGCGGCCCGAAGATCGACATCCTGGGCGCCGACATCGCGGGGCAGGTCGAAGCGGTCGGCGCGAACGTGACGAAGTTCCGCCCCGGCGACGAGGTGTACGGGATGCCCAAGCGGGGCGGCTTCGCCGAGTACGTGTGCGTCCGGGAGGACGAGCTGGCGCCCAAGCCGCACGGCCTGTCCTTCGAGCAGGCGGCGGCGGTGCCGATGGCCGCCTGCACCGCCCTGCTCGGCCTGCGCGACGCCGGACGGATCGAGTCCGGGCACAAGGTGCTCGTCAACGGCGCCTCCGGAGGCGTCGGCACCTTCGCGGTGCAGCTCGCCCGGGCGTTCGGCGCGAAGGTCACCGGCGTCTGCGGCCCGCGCAACGCCGATCTGGTCCGCTCGATCGGCGCGCAGGAGGTGATCGACTACACCCGGCAGGACTTCACGCGGAGCGGGCAGCGCTACGACCTGCTGCTCGACAACGCGGGAGGCCGCTCGGCGCCGGCCTGCCGCCGGGTGCTGGCGCCCGGGGGGACCCACGTCGTCGTCGGCGGGCCGGCGGGCCGATGGCTGCAACCGGCCGGCCACGCGTTCGCGACGCTGGCCCTCGGCCCGTTCGTCCCCCAGCGCGTCGTCCTGGCCGACGTCGTCGGGTGCCCGGACATCCGCAGCAGGCTTCTGACCCTGACCGAGCTCATCGAGGCCGGAAGCCTCACCCCGGTCATCGACCGCCGCTACCCGTTCGAGCAGATCCCCGACGCCATCGCCTACGCCGAGGAAGGCCACGCCACCGGCAAGATCGTCGTCACCGTCGGCGCCTGACTCCGCGACGCCGCTGTTACGCCGGTACCGAGGAGCACGATCGGCGGAGAACCGGGAGCTCGTCACGGCCGGCGAGCGGCGGCAGACCGTCCGGGAACGGGCGGTCATGTCCGTTCCGCTCTGGCATGCTGGAGCGACGGCGACCAGAAGGAGATCAGCGATGGCCCATCCCCTCGGCACGCGGCCCGCGGTCCGGCGCACGCCTCTCGACGCGGACGAAAGAGCTCGCGGCGAGGCGAACTTCGCCCCCTACGTCGCCGAACAGCTCCTCGCGCACGGACGGTTCAGGGTGAGCGCCGACACCGAGGAGATGGTGGAGCTGTTCCAGGCGGTCGCCCGCAGAGTGGGCGAGATGCTCCAGCGCCCCGTGGTCAGCTACGCCAACGGCAGGTACCTCGTGATCGCCTTCGCCCAGCAGTCCTCCCACCTGACCGGCGAAGACACCCCTCCGACTCTGGAGTGACCGCCGAGCCTCGCGGGACGCCGGTGTGACCGCCCGGTCTCCCGGGAGACGGGGTGACCCTCGAACGTCACAAGAGACGAGGTGGCCGGCGAGCCTCACCGATCACCTTCCTCCTCCACGCAAGGCCGGTGAGCCGGGCGACTCGCGCCCGGCGGTCGCGATGGTGCGGGATACGGCTGGTGCGGCGTGCGGGGGATAGGACAGATTGGTCCCATGGAACGCCAGATGATCAGCCGTCTCGCCCATCGGGACCATCCCATCGCCGCGCCGGTCTCGGGCGCCCACGTGACCCGGCTGCTGCGCCGGGCCCGGCTGCCCGAGGGGGCGCGGATCCTCGATCTCGGCTGCGGGGAGGCGGCCTGGACGCTGCGGGCGCTGGCGCTCTACGAGGACGCGACCGCCGACGGCGTCGACATCTCCGCCGACGCGATCAAGGCGGCCGAGGGGCACGCGGAGATGCAGGGCGTCTGGGAGCGCATCCGGCTCCACGAGCGGCCGGCCGCCGACTTCCCCGTGGCCGAGCGGTACGACCTGGTGATCTGCGTGGGAGCGACGCACGCGTTCGGCGGGCTCAAGCCCACCGTCGGCCACGTGCGGCGCTACCTGAGGCCGAACGGCCTGGCGCTGGTCGGCGAGGCGTTCTGGGAGCGGGAGCCGACGTCCGAGGCGCTCACCCGGCTGGGCGCCGAGCCGTCGGAGTGGCTGGACCTGCCAGGTACCGTCGCCGCCGCCGAGGCCGCCGGTTTCGACACCGTCTACGGCTACACCAGTGATCTGTCCGAATGGGATGACTACGAGTGGTCCTGGACGGGGACGCTGCTGCGCTGGGCCAACGAGAACCCCGGCCCGGACGCCGAAGCGGTTCGCGCGACCGCTCTGGAGCACCGCGACATGTGGCTGCACGGCTACCGCGGAATCCTCGGCTTCGTCACCCTTCTCCTCCAGCGAACAGGCTGACCGTCCGCTGGGCGGCCTCCGGCCGGCGACCGCTCACGCCGGCGCGCCGGACGGCTTCGCGCCCCGCCCGAGGCCGGCCGCGACCCGGACCAGGCCGGCACCGCGAGGGAGGAGCGACGTGGTACGCCCGGACCGCGTCCCCTGCGGGGACACGGCCCGCGGCCTGGCGGGTCGGCCTCGCCGCCGGATCAGGGCCTGAGAGACGGCCGACGCCGCTGCCGTGTCGACGTCACCACCGATCCGCCGGAAGGTACCGGGAGGACTCAGCGTTCGTAGAGGTTCCAGTTGGTGGGCGTCTGCTCGCAGTAGTACCAGTCGCCGGAGTGCCCTTCCTCCTGGGCCTTCTTCTGCTCGAAGTAGTTCTCCACCGCGTGGCAGAAGATCCCGCCGGCCTCGGAGTTGGCGAAGGTGCTGATCAGCGTGGCCGCGTGCGCCGGGGCGGAGAGCAGGCCGGCGCCTGCGGCGGCTGCGGCCACGACGACGGTGACGCGTGTTCTCAGGTTCACAACTCGACTCCCATCGATCGGGTGTTGGACGCGGTCCGGGGCCCACGGCGAGTTGATCTCGTACCGCCGACTGTAGGGCCCGCCTTGGAGGGCTCCCTGGATCTTGTGAACCACGGTTTGGCAGGGCCACCGACAGGCCGCGATCCTGCGCTATGCGCGGCGGAAGGCTCCTGCGGTGGTTCGGGGAATCCTCAGGTGAGCGATGCCGATGGCTCCTGACCGCGTCCCTGAGCCGGCGGCCGGCGGGGTGGCCGGGGACGGTGCGCGGCGGGCATGCCTGTGAAACTTGCAGAGATGGCGGGGGCCGGCCGCGCATACCCGAGCCGAGGTGTTCCACGGGTTCATCACCGCGTCCGCCAGGGGCGGGGCATCGGACGGTGAACGTTCCGGCATCTTGATCGCGACGAAGCCCCCCATCGCGACGCGACGGTAATGCAAACTTCAAGCATGGGCGACGAGCGGTCAGCGGCCAGGGAGCTCGGCATGTTCCTGCGCTCGCGGCGCGAGAGGACGACCCCGCAGGACCTCGGGCTGGAGCCCGGTCCGAGACGGAAGGTCGAAGGACTCCGCCGGGAAGAGGTCGCGGCTCTGGCCGGGCTGAGCACCGACTACTACCAGCGCCTGGAACAGGGCAGGAGCGCGCGCCCCTCCGACGCGGTGCTGAACTCGATCGCCGACGCGCTCGATCTGGACGAGGTGGACCGACGTCACCTGATGAGGCTGGCGCAGCTCGCGCGCAGGCCCCGGCCGCCGGCCCGCCGTGCGGCGGACCGGGTGCCGAGGAACACCAGGCTGCTGCTGGCGGCGATAGACCTGCCGGCGTTCGTCGCCACCCGGCACCTGGACATGCTCGCGTGGAACGACCTGGCCGCGGCGCTGCTGGGCGATCCCCGCGCGTTCCCACCGGACCGGCGCAACGTGCTCCTCTCCCTGTTCCATGAGCATCTCCAGCTCGGATGCCCGGAATGGGAGGCCATGGCGTTGGACTACATCGGCATACTGCGCGCCGCCGTCTCCGCCGACCCCGATCACCCGCGGGCGGTCGAGGTCGTGACCGAACTGAGCGTCAGCAGCCCTGACTTCCGCCGGCTGTGGGAACGGCACGACGTCAGGGAGGGCGTCCACGGCGCCAAGACCTTCCCGAACCCGCGCGTCGGGGACATCGCCGTCGAATGGGACGCCTACCCGCTGCAGCCCCCGCCCGGACCGCTGCTGATCGTCTTCACCCCCGAAGCCGGGCATGAGGAGCGATTACGCCTCCTGAAAGTGATCACAGCGGCCGGCGAGGACCGTGACCCGTACGCCGCGCTCTCCGAGGAACCCGCGGAACCGGCCCGGTAACGCCTCGTTCGCGGCGGGAGCCATGCCGTGCCGGTTCAGCGGACCTGCTTCCCGTCCCCTTCCGAACCGGGCCGCAGACCGGCCATGAGGAGGTCGAGCAGGCGGGCGGCCTGGTCGTGCCGCTCCGGCTCGCCGGCGATGAGGGAGATCCCGCCGAGTGCCATCATCACGTCCAGCGCGGCGACGTCCGGCCGGAGGCGCCCGGCGGCGACACCGGCCGCGAGCAGGTTCGCGAGCGCGCAGGTGATCAGGCCGCGGGTCTCCAGCCGCTGGTCCTCGTCGGTGCCGAGCGCGGCCTTGAGCGCGTCCGCCATGCCGCGCTTCTCGGCGAGGAAGCCGAGGAATGCCTCCATCCAGGCACGCAACGCCGTGACAGGTGGGTGCCGTGCGAGCAGGTCGGGCACGGTGTCGCAGATGCGGTCCACCTCACCGCGGTAGACGGCCCAGACCAGGTCCTCGCGGGTGGCGAAGCGCCGGTAGAGCGTGCCGATGCCCACGCCCGCGTCCTTCGCGATCTCCCTGAGCGAGGCGTCCGCGCCGTCGCGGGCGAACGCCCGGGTGGCGGCCGCCAGTACCCGGTCCTGGTTGACCTGCGCGTCGGCGCGCATGCGCCTGGCCGTCTTCTCCGTCACCGACCCCTCCCACGCTTGCAAGCGGAGCACGCTCCGCATATGGTGAGGGCGCTATACGGACGGTGCTCCGCTTAAGACCCTACCGAAGGACGGACCATGACGGCACCACTGAAGGGCACGGTCGCCCTCGTCACCGGCGCGAGCAGCGGAATCGGCGCCGCGACGGCTCGCACCCTGGCCGCCGGCGGCGCCTCGGTCGCCGTGCTGGCGCGACGCGGCGACCGGCTCCGCGCGCTCGCGGACGAACTGCGGGCCGACGGCACGACGACGCTCGTCCTGGAGTCGGACATCACCGACCGGCGGCAGGCGGAGGCGGCGGTCGAGCGCGTCGTCGCCGAACTCGGCCGGCTCGACACGGTGGTCAACAACGCGGGCGTCATGCTCACCGGCCCCGTCGCGGAGGCGCCCGCGCAGGAGTGGGACCGGATGCTCGCGGTCAACGTCGAGGGCCTGCTGCACGTGACGCGCACCGCGCTCCCGCATCTGATCGACGCCGCGCAGGACTCCCCTCGCCAGGTCGCCGACCTGGTCACGATCAGCTCCACGGCGGGCCGGGTCGCCCGCGCGGGAACCGCGGTCTACAGCCTGACCAAGTTCGGCGTGACCGCGTTCTCCGAATCGCTGCGGCAGGAGTTGCAGCCGAAGCGGGTGCGCGTCGGCGTGGTGGAGCCCGGCACCGTCGACACCGAACTGGCCACCCACCTGCGCGACGGCGTACGCGAAGCGGTCGCCCGGCAGCTCGGGGGCATGGAGAAGCTGAGCCCGCAGGACATCGCCGACGCCGTGTCCTACATGGTCACCCGCGACAGGCGCGTCGCCGTCAACGAGATGCTCGTCCGCGCGGCGGACCAGACCTGGTGAGACCCCCAGTACTTCGCGGCCTGGCTGGACGGTCGTCCGCTCGACCCCGCGGCCCCCGGGTACGCCACGACGTTGCTCGATCAACCGGCCTGGTGGGCGCGCGCCCTTCACTCGGCCCGCGCCGCCGTCCCCTACCCGTCATGAACGTGCGGGCGAGCGGGCTCAGACCTGGATCTGGCCGCCGTCGGCGGCGTACTCGGCGCCGGTGACGAACGAGCTCTCCGGTCCGGCGAGGAAGGCGGCCAGCGCGGCGATCTCCTCGGGGCGGCCCAGCCGCTTGAGCGGCGTCTGCGCCGCGAGCCCTGCGTGGAACTCCTCCGTGCTGACTCCCGCCTCCTTCGCCAGCCCGACGAGGGCGGGAGTGACGACGGGGCCGGGCGTGATGACGTTGACCCGTACGCCCCGGGGCGCCAGTTCGGCGGCGAAGGTGCGGCCCAGGCTGCGGATGGCGGCCTTCGACGCCGCGTACAGGCCCATGCCCTCGACGCCCTGATGGATGGTGGTCGAGCCGAGCAGGATCACCGACGCGGTCTCCGCCAGCAACGGCAGCGACTTCTGCACGGTCAGCAGGGTGCCCTTGGTGTTCACGCCGAAAACGTGGTCGAAGTCCTCCTCGGTGACCTCCGTCAGGCCCGCCAGGGAGCCGAGGCCGGCGTTGGCGACCACCACGTCCAGCCGCCGGCCGTCACCGCGGACGACGTCCATGACACGGTCGAGGTCGGCGGCCTGGGAGACGTCACACGGCACGGCGACGGCGCCGGGACCCATCTCCGCCGCCGCGTCCCGCAGTTCTTCCTCACGCCGGCCGGTCAGGTAGACGCGGGCGCCGTCGTCGGCGAACCGCCGGGCGATCGCCCTGCCGATACCGCTGGAGGCTCCGGTGACCAGAGCCGTCTTTCCGTCCATGGGAAGCATGTCATGTCCTTTCGAAGGCGTGATGGTGGTGATTCGCACCGCACAGACCGCGGTCGGGGCGCCGTCCGACGCGACCGGCGTCGGATCAGGCCCGATCGACCTGCGAGGCCGGCCGGGCGCCGAGTTCTTGACGGAACCGTCCACAACGTAGCCTGTTCTGGACGATACCGTCAAGAACCGATAGGCTGCGGAGCATGGCGAGACCTCGGAGCTTCGACGAGAACCAGGTGCTGCGCATCGCCAGAGACCGGTTCTGGTCGGCCGGGTACGCGGCGACCAGCGTGGAGGACATCCTCACCGCCACCGGCCTCGGCAAGGGAAGCTTCTACGGCGCCTTCGGCGACAAGCGCAAACTGTTCCAGCGCGTCTTCGACGACTACTGCACCGGGTTGATCGAGGTCCTGCGGCGCGAACTCGACGGCCCGGACGAGGGCGCCTTCGCGCGACTTCGGGCCCAGATCATGGCCATCGCCGACGAGACCGCCGCCGACACCTGCCTGCGCGGCTGTCTGCTGGCCAAGGGCACCGCGGAGCTGTCCGAACACGATCCGCAGATCACGGCGATCGCCCGCCGCACCTTCGACGCCATCGAGGAAATGCTCACCGCCTGCGTCGCGGCGGCGCAGCGGGCCGGCGAGATCAGCCCGGACGCCGACCCGGCCCGGCTCGCGGCCCTCCTGCTCGCCGTCCTGCGCGGCATCGAAGCCCTCGGCAAGGCCGGCGGCTCCCCCGCCTCCCTCCCGCGGATCGCCGAAACCGCCCTGTCCCTGCTCCCCACCCACAAGACGACGGCCCCCGCCAACTGAGTCGACGCGTCGAAGCCATCCCACGGCGCACCGGAGGCGCCGAGGCGGAGCCCCGGCCCTCGGAGCACCACTTCAGGGCGCCACCGTGGACGCGGCGAGCCAGGTGCTCATGGATGAGCGCATCCCGCCATGGCCGGATCTGCAAGGTATGTGTCCTTGTGGCCATCCTTACGGGTGGACGAACATGGCGACATGGCCCATCGCGTGGTGATCGTGCTGTTCGACGACTTCCAACTGCTCGATCTCGCCGGGCCGGCCGACGTCTTCTCCGCGGCCGGCCTGCTCGATCCGGACGCCGACTATCGGGTGGAGGTCACCGCCGCCCGCGCGGGAGCCGTGCGCTCCTTGTCCGGCGTCACGGTGACCGCTGATCCGCCGCTGCGCGAGGTGTCCGGCCCCATCGACACGCTGCTGGTCGTCGGCGGTCTCCCCGGCCGCATGGCGATCGCCGGGACGGCGGCGCTGGTCCCCCAGATCCGGCGGCTCGCCGCGCGGTCCGCTCGCGTGGGGTCCATCTGCTCGGGCACGCTGCTGCTTGCCGAGGCCGGCCTGCTGAAAGGGCGGCGGGCGACCACCCACTGGGCGGTGGGAGACCTGCTGGCACGCGAGCATCCGGACGTGCGGGTGGACGCCGACCGCATCTACGTACGCGACGGGAACGTGTGGACCTCGGCGGGGGTCACCTCGGGCATCGATCTCGCGCTCGCGCTCGTCGCCCACGACCATGGGCACGAGCTGGCCAGGGAGATCTCGCGCTGGCTGGTGGTGTACCTGCAGCGGCCGGGCGGGCAGAGCCAGTTCAGCACGCCGCTGAGCGCGCGGACGCCCAAGCGGGAGCCCCTGCGCGACCTCCAGGGTTGGATCGAGGAGAACCTCAACGCCGACCTGCCGCTCGAGGTCCTGGCAGGACGGGTGAACACGAGCGTCCGCCATTTCTCCCGCGTGTTCCGGGCCGAGGTCGGCCTGTCACCCGCGCGGTACGTCGAGCAGGCCAGAACGGCGGCGGCCAGGCGACTGCTCGAAATCACCGATGAACCGCTCGACCGCATCGCCGCCAGGGTCGGGCTGGGCACCTCCGAGACCCTCTACCGCGTCTTCCACCGCCACCTCAAGATCTCGCCTGGCGAGTACCGGCGCAGATTCCGCCACAAGGAGAGCTGACCATGCATATCGCCATCCCCCTGTACGAGGGTTTCGACGCCATGGACGCGCTGGGGCCGTACTTCGTGCTGCGGAACGTCCCTGGCGCGACGGTCACCTTCGTGGCCGAGCGGCCGGGCGTCATCGCCGACGCGGAGGTCACCCTCACCGCGGCCGCTTCCTTCGCCGACGTGCCGAGACCGGACGTCCTGGTGGTGCCCGGCACCAAGGACGTGAAGCGCAGCACGGCGGACCACGAACTGATCGACTACGTCAGGACGGCGCATCCCACCACGACGTGGACCACCTCGGTATGCGTGGGCTCGCTCACCCTCGGCGCGGCGGGCCTGCTGGAGGGAGTGAAGGCGACCACGCACTGGGTGGCCTACGACCTGCTCGCCGGCTTCGGGGCGCAGCCGGTCGACGAACGCTTCGTCAGGGCAGGCAAGATCATAACGTCGGGCGGCGTGATGGCGGGCATCGACATGGCGCTCTACCTGGCGTCCTTGCTGGCGGGCGAGGAGGTGGCCATGGCGATCCAACTCGGCCTGGAGTACGCCCCACGGCCACCTTTCAACGCCGGAACACCCCGAACCGCTCCCGAGGAGATCACCGCTCTGATGCGCTCCTACCTACGTCCGGCCTGAAACCGCCGCAGCCCAGGCGGCCCGCTCACGGCGGCGTCAGTACGTGACGACGGCGCGGAACCTCAACCGGCCCGTGAGGAGGCGTTCGTAGGCCTCCCCCACCCTCTCCTTCGGGAAGATCTCGATCATCGGTGTGACCTGACCGCGGGCGACCATCCGCAGCGCCTCGGCGAGGTACTCCGGCCCGTTGTGCGCCGAGCCGACGATCTCGAAAGCGTGGCTCGTGACGGCGAGAGCCGGAAGGGGAAAGGTGGCCTCGGCCGAGATCCCCATGAGCACGAGCTTGCCCCACGGACGCAACCCCTTGAGCGCGTCGACCGCGGGACCGTGCGTCGGAGCGGTGTGCAGCAGTACATCGGCGCCTCCCGCGGCCTTCAAACCCGCACCGTCGGACACGACGTCGTCGGCGCCGAGCCGCCGCGCCAGTTCGTGCTTGTCGGGAGAGCGGGTCATCGCGATGACGTGGTACCCGGCGGCCTTCGCGAACTGGATCCCGAGATGCCCGACCCCTCCGATGCCCAGCACGGCGACTCGCGCGCCCGGCTTGGCATCGGCACGGCGGAGCGCGGCCCACACCGTGTAGCCGGCGCACACCGTCGGCGCCGCCGACTCGTACGAGAGCCCATCGGGCAGGAGCACGGTCCCTTCGGCGTCGACGGCGATGTACTCCGCCTGCCCACCGTCCACGTTCACCCCGGTCAGCACCGGAGCGACACAGTTGTTCGCCGTGACGAAGCTGTCGGGATGGCGCTCCCGGCAGAACGCGCACCTGCCGCACGGCCTCTGGGTGATCGGCAGGCCGACGCGATCACCCACGACCCGCGACGTCACACCTTCACCGACGGCGACCACCTCGCCGACGCCCTCGTGCCCGAGCACCATCGGGAAGGGCCGGAGCGACAGGACACCCTGCGCGAGCAGCGCGTCGGTGTAGCACACCCCGCACGCGTGGATCTTCACGAGCACCTGATGCGACCTGGCCTCCGGCATCGGAACGTCCTGCAGCACCCACGGAGCGTTCACCTCGCCGACGACCGCGGCCTTCATGGTCGGCATGGTCGGCCCCTTCCTGTGGCTCGTGCGTGACCCGGCGCCCAGTCGACCAGCCGGCGGCCCGCTCAGGAAGGCTTCACGGGACGGTCGGTCCCGGCAACAGGGGGTCGAGGAGACCCCCCTTCGGCTCCTGGATAATGACGATGTGCCTACGAACGAACCGTTGCGCGAGTTCCTCCGCGCCCGGCGAGCACGGGTGACCCCGCAGGAGGCGGGGATCTCCGAAGGCGTCACCGCACGGCGCGTCGAAGGACTCCGGCGGGAGGAGGTCGCCCACCTCGTCGGCGTGAGCGTCGACTACTACATCCGCTTCGAGCAGGGCCGCGTCTCGCCGTCGGACCACATCCTCGCGGGCGTCGGCCGCACACTTCGCCTCAGTGACGACGAGTACGCACACATGGTGAACCTCGTCCGGGGTCCGGACGACCGGACATGCCTGGTCGAATCGCCGGAGCCGCGTCCCGCGATGCGATGGGTGCTCGACTCGATCCGCACGCCGGCGTTCATCCTGGGGCGCTGCCTGGCGATCGTCGGCACCAACGAAGGCGCGCGCAGGCTCATGGTCGACTTCGACGCGCGCCCCCCGGACGAACGCAACCACGCGCGCTGGGTGTTCCTCGACCCGCTCGCCCGCGAACGTTACGTCGAATGGGAGGAGGTCGCCCGGGACAACGTCGCTTCGCTGCGCCGGCAGGTCGGCCTGTTCCCGCACGACCCCCGGCTCGCGGCGCTGATCGAGGAACTGTCGGCGGCCTCGCCGGAGTTCGCCACATGGTGGTCGGCACACGACGTGGTGCAGCATCGGCGCGGGCACAAGCGGTACCGGCACCCGCTGGTCGGCGAACTGACGGTCGCGTACGAGGCCTTCCCCGTCTCCGGTACCGACGATCAGATCCTCTACATCTACACCACCGAGCCGGGGTCGGCCTCCGAAAAGGCTCTGGAACGTCTGCTCCGATGGACGCCACCGGCCGATCGACCTCGCGGATAAAGGCGAACCACCGGCCGAAGTGGCCGTCGAGGCCGGATTCCACGACCAGGCGCACCCGGTCCACCATTTCAGGCGCCACGTCTCGGTGCCGCCCGCCGGGTACGCCGCGCCGGGTCTCGCACTGACGAATATCGCCACATCGCAGCGGGGCTTGTCATAGAAATTTCTCGCTCGCGGTGACACGCACTTCCACCGTGCTCACCGCAGCGGGTACGTCATCCGCCGGAAAACCGCCGTGAATGTTTCGGAGCCGCCTTTCGGGCGACCGGCCGCCCGCGTGGCCGATTTCGCACCCCACAAAGATCTGGCCGCCCCTTCATTGACACTCCCGCGACAGCCGCCAGAATGACAATGTCGTCGCGAGTGGCGCCCTCTCGACGCGGACCATTCACCTTGCTTTCCTGGTTCCGACTCGAGACGTGGGAGTTCATTCATGCGCTCAGCACTGTCGCGCGCGTTGATGGCGGCGGTCATCGCCGTCGCAGCGGTTCTCGTGCCCGCCGGGCCCGCGTCCGCGGGGGTCTGGCAGCTCACCGACGGGTTCGAGCCGTCGACGAATCCGGCGTCTCGATGGACGTTCACCGTGAACGGCGGATGCGGCGGCCCGTCGTTCGGCGGCGCGTCGAGCACGCCGCGCACGGGGAGCGGCTGGGCCAGCATGTCGGCCTACACGGGGGGCGACTGGTGCGCGCTCGGGCGGACCATCCACCTCACCCCGGTGAGCCTCCACCCGGGCGCGCGATGCACCGCCGGCGTCTGGACGGAGCTGTGGGGAGAGTGGGCCTCGTTCAACCTGGAAGTGATCGACCCTGACACCTGGACGTACATCGCACTGAAGTCGATCACCCAGGACTGGATCCACGGCTGGGAACTCCAGACGGTGAGCTGGACGGCGCAACGCTCCGACGTCGTGCTGCGGTTCGCCGTGGGACAGCGGAACCCGTACTGGCACGCCGCCCAGGTCGATCTCGACGACGTCGTGGTGCAGTGCGCCTACTGATCGACGAGCCGTCCGGCCCGTCCAACGTCGCGAGGCGTCGCGGCGGCGTTCACCGCCGCCGCGCTCACGGTCGGGGGCCGGCGGCGTGCCCGTCAACGGCCCGCACCGCCTGAACCTGGTGAGTCCGGGCCGGGCCGTGACCCGCGCGGCTCGCGCATGACCAGCGGCGCCGTCACGCCGTAGAAGTTTGCGATCAGGTCACGAAGGCGGCCAAGCGGCCTCAGGTTCACTAGCCTCACCGGCATGCCCCTTGCCTCGATTCCGAGCCCTTCCGAGGGGGTCTGGTATCTCGGATTCATCCCGATCCGGGCCTACGCATTGAGCTTCGTCGTCGCGATCCTCTTCGGCATCTGGCTCAGCGAGCGCCGCTGGCGCGCCCGCGGCGGCGAGAAGGGCACGATCAGCGACCTCGCGCTCCCCGCGGTGATCTTCGGACTGATCGGCGCTCGCCTCTACCACGTCATCACCGACTGGCAGACCTATTTCGGCCCGCGCGCGATCAAGGAGCCCTACCGGGTGCTGTTCATCTGGGAGGGCGGGCTCAGCATCTGGGGCGCGGTCGCCCTGGGAGGCGTGGGCATGTGGCTGGCCTGCCGCCGCCGGGGGCTGTCTCTGGGCGCCGTGGCCGACACGGTCGCGCCCACCATCGCGTTCGGGCAGGCGATCGCCCGCTGGGGCAACTGGTTCAACCAGGAGCTGTACGGCGGTCCGACCACGTTGCCGTGGGGCCTGGAGATCGACCAGGCGCACGGCGGCGAGCCAGGCGTGCTCTACCATCCGACGTTCCTGTACGAGTCGCTGTGGGACGCGGCGCTCGGTTTCGCACTGATCATGGCCGGCAGGCGGTTCACGCTGCGCCACGGCCGCCTGTTCGCCCTCTACGTCGCCGGGTACACCTTCGGGCGGTTCTGGATCGAAGGGCTGCGCATCGACCCGGTGGGCGGAGTGGACCACGCGGTCACGTTCCTGGGGCTGCGGATCAACCAGTGGACCTCGATCGTGCTGTTCGTCGGCGCGCTCGTCCATCTCTGGGTGACGCGCGACAAGGACACCGAAGAGATCGTGGTACCGGCCGCGCGACACACGGCCTCGCCCGAGGAGAACGGCGGGCACACCTCCGATCCCGTCGAGAGCACCTGACCCGACAGGCATGCCGTAAGCCTCCCGAATGCCGTCGCGGCGAGATACGGGAACGGTGCGACGCACTTGGCCGGACCGCCGGGAGCCGCGGCCGGTTCTCTCGTCAACGTTCCACTCATTCGGCGCGCGTAATTGTCGGCCGGTGTGGCTAGTCTCCGCTCGTCCTTGTCGTCATCGACAGATGGGAAGACCGTGGGATTACCCAGTAGGGCTGGACGTCGTATCGGAGGGCTGGCGAGCGTCGCGATCCTGGCATCCGGCGCTTTCGTCCCCTCCGCGCAAGCCGCACCCCAGCGTCCCTTTTCAGGTACGGCTTCCACCCCACTCGCATCGGCCGGCAATCCCGTACAGAAACTCACCCTCTCATTCGAGCGGACCACTGCGACGAAGTGCCCCGTGACCTTCAATGTCTACGGAACCTTCGAAGGACTCCCTCCGGGCCTGCAACTCATCCAATACCGCATCGTCGGCACCGAGCACTGGAAAGGCCTCAAATCCCCCACCAAGCACAACGGCAGCTTCACAGCCCTGCTCGCGACGCTCGACTGGGAATGGGACGCCGAGACACCGACATCAGGTCAGACGTCGGTCCAGATCGAGCTCAGGCAACCCGACGGTCTCACGTCGAACACGCTGTACTACTTCAAGTGCGGCATGCCCGACGCGGACGACACCTTCGGCGAGACCTCCGAGCCCATCGTTCGCACGCCCAGCGGCGGCCCGTTGGCCGAACTGGTCGCCGATGCCGACCTCGACGCCGTCCAGGCCCGGTCGGGCGCTGAGGCCGCCCTGGTCAGCAGGTACGGATTCCACCTGGACCTCGACGCGGGCCCGGTCACCTACGAGGAGGTGTTCGCGACGCTTCCTGCCGGGTTCGCGGTGGACGTGTGGGAGGTCACCGGCGCCGCGCTGAAGTCCGTCCTCGCCCACCCGAACGCGGAGGGCTGGGTGCTCACGCCGTCGTCCTCGCTCCGCTACCTGGAGGCGTTCGCTTTTCCCGGCCCTGAGGAGCAAGCCTGACCTGAGCCGACCCTGAGCCGTCGAGCGGCGACTCGACGGCTCAGGCAGCGCAAGCCGCACCACCTCGTCCGATGGACGATGCCTGATGTACCCGACTTGCAGAGCCGGAGCCCCGGCCTGGAGCGTGTGGTGACACTTCGCTCCAGGCATCAATACGTGTCGGGGCCACAGTGCGCGCGGCCGGGCGGGATACGAGCCGCGATCTGCTCACGGGCGTGCTCGCAGTCGGCGAAGCTGCGAGGGCAGGCGAGGGCGTGCTCGATCAGTGTTCTTCGGCGGAGAGATCGCCGAGGTGGCGCCGCTGGAGCGGTACCGGGCCGAGCATCCTCCGGTGGACGTGGCACTGCTCCCGGTGAACGGCCTGCGACCGCTGTTCGGGCCGCGCCTGGTGATGGGCCCCGCCCAGGCGGTGGCCGGGGCACGCGCGGTCGGCGCGGAGGTCCTGATCCCGGTGCATGACGCACACGGGCGTGATCCGCTCTCGGTGCTGTTCCGCACCACCGTCACCGCCTCGGAGGCGATGGCCTTGGCCGGGCCGGACCTGCGAGTGGTGAACCTGCCGACGGGCCGGCCCTGGGCGTCGCCGAGCTGAGTCTGTTCCGCCGACCGCGGCGGCGGCGGTGGCGGCGGCGGCAACCCACGGCAGCCCGGCCAGGTTGACCGCCCGCTTGGCGGTGAGCAGTACCCCTCAGCCACGGTGGCGACCGGCGGCGGCCCGTCAGAGCCGCATCTGATCGCCCTCCCGGAGACACCGGTCGACGTCCTCGGCCGCCTGGCAGTGGCGGCAGGTTCCGCGCCGGCGCAGGCCGTAGGCGCAGGCGGCGGCGCCGAGTGCGGCGCCCCACACGATCCACAGCATGCTCGGCGCGTTGGCGCCCCACGAGGCGAGATCGACGCCCATCCGGACGTTCATCAGGCCGGCGGGTATCAGGACGACCGCGATGACGGACGCGGGGATCACGGCGAGCGCCGGCGGAACTCGCCGGCCCGCCTTGAACCGGACCCAGCGTGGGTAGACCTCGCCCCACCGGTGGACGAGGCCGTGGGTGAGGACGCATCCGCAGATCGACGCGATGGCGCAGCCGAGTCCCACCTCCAGCATGCCGGGCGTCTCCCGCATCATCCGCGCGAAGTCCTCGGGGATGCCGAGCGGGATTCCGAAATACCAGGCGATTCTGGTGACCTCGTACGGCACGGGCGCGGCGCACGCCACGTAGACCGCCCATCGGCCCCAGCGGCGCGCCGCGTCCGGCGTCGTCCACCGCCCGGTCACCGCGTCCCGCCGGCCGCAATGCGCGCACGCCTGCCTGGTACGCCTCTGGTACGCGAGGGTCGCCAGGGCCCACAGCAGGCCACCGGCGAAGACGACGATCAGGTTCACCCGATGCCAGTACAAAATGCTCCCGATGCCGTCCTGCGGCCCCGGCACCCCGGTGAAGGCGAACACCAGCAGCACCGGGGCGAAGGCCACCAGCACGAGCAGGGTGTAGTCAGGGATCACCAGGGCGAGCGTCCCGGCCAGGGCCCAGCCGAAGACGACCAGCGCCGTACGGGTGCCGCCCCGTCCCCATGCCCTGGCCATCGCCGGCGCGACCATCGCGCCGACCAGTCCGATGACGGCCATGGCCGGAGCGACGATCCCGACCTGGCCGCCCTCCAGGATCGAACCCGTCGCATGCTCGTCGTCGACGGACGCGAACGGAAAACCGCCGCCGCCCAGCGCCCAGAAGAGCCCGAGCGCCCCATATGACAGCGACCACGCGGCCGCGGCGTATCCGGACCAGGCCGGCCAGTACCTCCACCAGCGGAGCATCTCCCCATCACATCCCATTGATCTTGTTCCGGAATCACGTCCGGACGCACCCGCGCCCGCAGGCATCCCAGGGGGCGCGAACCCTTGTCCACGGCCCTGTGCTCCTGAATTCAGGGTCGAGGAGACAAGGGCCGTCGGCCCAGGTGCCGAACGGCATGGCCGAGGAGGATTCGGGCGGGTGAATGTGCCGTTCGGCACAGGCCGGGGGAAAGGCTTGGTATCTAGGCTCGGGATATGCGCACACGACTCAGCGGAGCCCCGCGGTGGCGCCGGCGGACCGGCGCGGCCGTCGCCGTCCTGGTGGCGCTGACCGGAATCGTCACCGCGCCCGCGTACGGCCCGCCGGCCACGCTGCCGATGTCCTTGACGATGGCGGCCGCGCTCGGGGTGCTCGCCGCCTGGCCGTACGACGGCCGCCGGATCGCGGCGGTCACCGGCGGGGCGGGCATCGTGTCGCTGGCCGCGACCGCCGGCGTCCTGCTGCTCAGCGGTGAACACCGAGCGGCGACCTCCGCGACCGGCTGGATGGTCGGCGAGTCCGCGAGCCTGCTCGTGCTGGTCATCCTGGTGGTACGCGCCGCGCCCGCCCGCCACGCGCTGATCGCCGCGGGACTGGCGGGGGCGGCCACGCCGGTCCTGCTGCTGCGGTTCGGGCTGGGGCCCGCGACCACCGCGGCGTTGGCCGGATTCGCCGTCTGGGGGCTGTCGGCGGCACTCGCGGCCACGGTCGGGCTCTACCTGCGGTCCTTGGACGACCATCGCGCCCGCTCGGTACGCGCGGCGCGCCAGGCGCAACGCACGCAACTCGCCCGCGACCTGCACGACTTCGTCGCCCATGACGTCAGCGGGATGCTCGCCCAAGCCCAGGCCGGCCGGATCCTCGCCGAACAGGACCCGCAGCGGGCGGTGGCCGCGTTCCAGCGCATCGAGCAGGCCGCGCTCCAGGCGCTGGCATCGATGGACCGGACCGTGCGGATGCTGCATGACGCGGACGATCTCGCGGCCGGGGAGTCGGCGGGCAGAACGCCGCTCCCGGCACTGGCGGACCTTCGAGATCTGGCCGATCGGTTCTCCGGCTCCGGCACCGCAGTGGTCGGCCTCGACATCGACGCGCGACTCGAAGACCCCGATGGCGTCCTGCCCCGGGAAGTGGCCGCCACGGCGTACCGGATCGTCGTGGAGGCACTGACCAACGTGCGCCGCCACGCGGCGACGGCGAGCCGGGTGGAGGTCACCGTCCGCCGTATCGTGGGTGACCTCACCGGGGGCGCCCTGGAGGTCACCGTGACAGACGACGCCCGAACCGGACCCCCATCCGACAACGCTCGAACCGGCCCCGCATCCGCCGCCCACGTGCTCGGCACCGCGGGCCGTGGCGGCGGGTTCGGCCTGGCCGGCCTGACCGAACGCGTCGAAGCGCTCGGCGGCGAGCTGGCCGCCGGCCCCCATGCTCCGCACGGATGGCGTGTCACCGCCACCATGCCGCTGGCCGCCTCGCTCCACGGCGAGGACATCCGGCCGGTGACCGGCGGCGACATCCGCCCGGTGACGGCATGACCGGCGCGGACGTCGGGCCGGTGACCGGCGGGGACATCCGGCCGGTGACGGCATGACCGGCGGGCCGATCCGCGTTCTGGTCGCCGATGACCAGGAGAACATCCGCAGCGCGTTCCGGATCATCCTTGACGCCCAGCCGGACATGACCGTCGTCGCCGAGGCCGCCTGCGGGGCGACCGCCGTCGAACAGGCCCGCCATCTGCGCCCGGACGTGGTGCTCGCCGACATCCGGATGCCCCGCGTCGACGGGCTCGAGGTGACCCGCCTGCTCGCCGGGCCACAGGTGGACGACCCGATCCGTGTCGTGGTCGTCACCACCTTCGACCTCGACGACTACGTCCACACCGCACTGCGCAACGGCGCCTGCGGCTTCCTGCTGAAACGCTCCAGCCCCACCCTCCTCGCCGAAGCCGTCCGCGCGGCCATGTCGGGTGACACCCTCATCAGCCCGCAGATCACCGTACGGCTCCTACGCGCCTTCACCGCGCCACCGCAACCCGCGTCCGACCGCGCCGACCGCACGCGGCTCACCGATCGCGAAGCCCAGATCACCCGCCTGGTCGCCCAAGGTCACACCAACGCCGAGATCGCGACCGCCCTGTTCATCTCGCCCGGTACGGTCAAGAACCACATCGCCGGCATCCAGCGCAAGCTCGGGGCCCGGAACCGCGTCGGCATCGCCGCCTGGGCCTGGGCCACCGGCCACGCCACCCCGTGACCGCGATCGCCCGCCACCGCATTCGCAAGTCGTACGGCTCACACCCGGTGCCAGCGGGCCTCCGCGAAGCAGTAAACGGCGAACAGCACCAAGCCGACAGCGATCACGACGAGCAGCCATGGACCGATCGGGGTATCAGCGAGCGACTTGAGCGCGCCGTCGATGCCGACCGCCTTGTCGGGGTCGTATGTGAGGGCCGCCTGGCCGATCAGCGCGCCGGCGGCGAGAGCGATGACGCCACGGGCGACATAGCCGACCTTGCCGATGTGGACCACGAGAGCGTGGGCGCGCGGCTCCGCCACGTGCATGTCCCGCATGAACTTCCCGGTCCACCCCTCGTGGATCCAGGACACGCCGAAGCCGATCAAGGCAAGCGCTATCAGGGCGACCAGGATCTGGCCACCGGGCAGGTCGAACAGCGCCTTGGCGGCATCCTGCGACTGGCTGTCGGTCGAGGAGGCGGCCTTGTTCTGGGTGAGCAGGGCCACCATCGAGAACACAAGGGCGATGTAGACGGCGGCCTTGGCGATGGACTCGACGCGGTAATGGACCTCGGGCCGACCCCAGATGGCCTCGGAGACGTGCCAGATCGTCAATGCGGCCAGGCCGACGGCCATGACCCAGAGCAGAGTGTCACCGAGAGGCGCGTCGCGCACGATGTGGATCGCACTACTCTTGTCGGCCTCCCCACCTCTGCCGTAGGCGATCTGGAGGGCGGCCAGCCCGATGATCGCGTACAGGACGCCGCGGGAGGCGAATCCGACTTTGGCGAGTTTCTCCAGGACGGGGTGGTCGGCCACTCGCCGGGCCGCACCCTCCAGCCGCCGGCCGGCCTGCTTCGCGGTCGACATCGATGTTCCTCTCGGATGGCAGGTCGGTCTGGCTGCTGACCTGGACCGGGTCGGTCAAACGTGCGATGTTCGTACCCACTTCCCGCCATATAACCAATGTGCCGGTTGGTGGCGCCGACTCATTCGTGCGGACACCGCGAAAGCGCGGACACGACATCCCGGTCCGAGCGAAGCGAGGGCCATTTCCACGGCGGAGCCCGCCACTAGGCGGGGCGGGCTCCAGGATCAGGCGCGACTTCCGAGTAGGACCCGCCACTCGTGAGATCGGGCTCCGCGATCAAGCCTCGCCGGTGGTGAGGCCGATGGGGCAGCTCACGCCGGTGCCAACGATGCCGCGATGACCGTAGGAATAGCGAGCCAGAATCCGGCTGATCAGGCCTCTGGCAAACCGCCGTGCGCGATCGGCTGCTGTCAACTAAGCCAGAGAACCCGTAAGACAACTACGCGCAGTTGGTCTTCGAGTATGAGATAAACGGCCAGGCCTTCTCGACAATCACCGAAGGCGTGTGCACGCATGTTCGCATCGGGACGTTTCCTGTTATAAGAGTCCCCGCTCCACGGATGGATCTCAAGCAGGTCGACGAGCGACGCGAACGATAGCAGCCCTTCCTTGGGAAGGGCTGCTATCTCCTCGGCCGCGCCGTCCTCGATCTCCACCGCATACATTTACAGCCCCAGCCGCGCCTTGGTCTCGGCCCACGATCGGGCGGCCACGTTTTCGCCCCGGACCAGCCGATCCGCATGGTCGAGCATCGCGCGGTGGCCCGAGGCGTCAGCCGACGACCAGGCGACTCGCCACCATCGCTCGACGAACGAGGTCACCACCGTTAGGTCAAGAGTCTCCGTCGCCTCGGCCATGACAGCCCGGAACTCCCGGTCGAAGTCTCCGACCTCTTCGGGAAGCAGAGCGGCCCGGATCGCACGCGGTGTCTTGTCCGGCGCGGGCAGGAAAGGCGCGACAGCCCTGTGCCCATGTGGTTCTGCGGTCATCATGTCGGTCACCTCCTTCCGTCAGGCTAGAGGATCCTCCCGACACTTCACAGGCAACCCGGCAGGCCGAGCGGGCGCAACATCCATGACGCCTCTCGGAGCCACACGGCAGAAGCCTTTGGTCTTCGGCAAATCAACCATGGTGGAAGATCCACAGCCTCAGTCGTCTCGCTCGGATGGGTCACGTAGCTTGACGTTGGTGCCGCCTATACCGCAGTAGCCGTTTGTTCGAGAAGGTGCTGCTGGTGGCAGCGACTCGCTTCCGGCCTCAGACGGTGATCGCGTCGTCTGTCGCTGACCGTCCTGCCATATCCGACAGCCTTACGCTGGGGCCGCGAGCACCCGGAGCATGACGGTGCGCAGTGCGTTGGCCGCCTCGGAGCGCGACATCCGACCGGCGTCGACCTCTTCGCCCGCAGCGTGACCGATCTTGATGACGACCGCGGCGAGCCAGTCGGACGGGAGTCGGTTGTCGAATTCTCCGCTCTGCTGGCCGCGCTGGATCACTCGATTGATCCGATCGGCGACGGGTGCGTGGCGTTCCTGGTCGACCTGCGGGCTCACCGGGAGGGAACTGATTCGCTTGGTAAGGACGGGATACCGCTCTGCGGTCCGGGCACCGGCCTGAAGTACGCGCATCAATGCGTCCGCTGCGGGTCCGCTGTCCGGGTCAGCCGCGTCCATCGCCGCAACGGCATCCTCGGTCATTCGATCGACGACGGCCCCCATCAGATGCTCCCGCGATGGGAAGTGGGCGTAGATGGTCTGCCGGGTCATCCCGGCAGCGATGGCGATGGTGTCGAGGCTGGCATCTGGCTGCGCGTCGAGCAGATGGATCGCCGCGTCGAGGATGGCGAGCCTGTTGCGGCGGGCATCGGCACGGCGGTTACGCATCGGAGACGGACTCAACTCTTACACCTTGCCAAACTTGTTGGGAGACTTATATCTTACAGCTCGTAAAGGTTACGTAGAAACTGCAGCCTGGTGGAGGTAGCATGCGCACGCTCGATCGCACCAACCCAAAGCAGTTCATAGCCGACTTCTTCACCTACTTCATGCACGACCTGGTGTGCGGCAGCGAGGACGTGGCGCTCATCGTCGACCGCTACCACACACCAGACATCGTCCAGATCGCCGACGGCACCCGGATGGACCGGACCAAGCTCATCGCGCACGCCCGTCCGGCACATAAGCATCAACCCAGTGCTCGCTGGGAGGTGCACGAGGCAATAGCCGACGGGGACCGGATCGCCGCCCGCTACACCCTGCACTTCCAGAACCGGAAGCGGGAAGGCCGTATGGAGGTGCACTTCTTCGGGCGGTTTGCCGACGACGGGCGAATGCGACAGGCGCACATGCTCACCCGGTTCGTTCCGGTCGAGGCCGAGGACATCACAGAAGCCGGGGCAGGCACCCAGGTCGGCTCGGGACAGCCGGCGACGGAGACGTCCCACCGTAGGCAGATATCGTCATGACCGTAACGGCCCACACCGTGATCGGGATGGCCTGCGGACTTTGCGCGGAGTTCGTCACCCAGGAGATCGAACGCATCCAGGGCGTTACCGCCGTGGCGGTGGACCTCGAAGGCGACACTGTCACGGTGACCAGCGAGCGGAGGCTCGACATCGCCGAAGTACGCGCTGCAGTCCAGGAAGCCGGCTACGAACTAGCTGACGCGCCAGGCGATCGCCGCACCGGATTCAGGCAGCAGGACGGCTCACGCCCGTGAGTCGAGCGCGAGCCTTACAAAGAGACCTGCGAAAACCGCTCCGTCGGGACCAATTCCGTCTGGCATACGGCCCACTCGGACGGGACACCTGGCTTGACGTTGGTGCCGCCGATGCCGCAATAGCCTCCCAAAGCTCTCGGCGCGTGATAGTGAACTTCCGAGCGGCACTGGCACCTCAGTTCAGGCAGCGGGAGCCCGTGGCGTCAGCCGGACCTCGACATCCGCGTCCAAGGCACGCGCCAGGCGCTCCAGAACCGGCAACGTGGGAACGGTTCCGCCCGCTTCGAACCGCGCCACCGCCGACTGGGTCATGCCGGCCTCACGAGCCAAGTCGCTTTGGCTCCAACCACGTTCCTCACGCATCGCACGCACCGTCTTTCCCAGTTCGTGGGCGAGACGTGTAGCTTCATAGGCATCAGCCGCACCCGGCTCGGCCATCCGGCGATCCCTGAGCTCTCGCCAGCTTTCCTGCTCGCTCATACCGCTTCTTCTTCCTCGTCGACGGTGTGCGCCAGTTCGACACAGCGACGCATTGCTCGCCGAGCCCGCTCAACCTCACGGTGATCGCGTGACCGTGTCTTGTGGAACAAGGTCAAGAGCACGATCCGGCGACGAGGTGCGATCCAGTAGGTGATGCGCACCGCGAACTCGTCGAGATGAAACCGGAGCTCACACAGCTTGCCGTCAAGCTTCGTGTAGGGCTCGCCCAGCAGAGGGCCCTCCGCCGCCAGCAGATCGACATAGAACGCGACCCTGGCGAACGACGCCGCAGGCAGATCTTCAAGCCACTTCCGAACCTCTGGTTCCAGCTCCAGGGTACCCCAGCTCATAGCGTTGATGCTATGAGCCACGACTCTGTAACGTCCTGCTTGCACCCGAACACGATGCGCTTCCCATCGATGCCTGCAGCGGCAAAGCTGGACGACCGAATGCGGCTCAAAGCCACAGAGGCCAGCTGTGCCACACAACCAGGACTGGCAGGGCTATTCTCGCTGGGCGCCAGGCCCGACGTCAGGCACGCGGATGGGTCGCCTAGCTTGACGTTGGTGCCGCCGATGCCGCAGTAGCTGTTGGGCTTCTTGTACAGGTGGGGGTGACCGCACCTGTGTGGTCGGTCATGCGGGCACGACATCCCGGGTGGGGGTGCGGGGCGGAGCCCCTGCCTTGGGGTTTGGGGGCGGGAGCCCCGAAAGACACGGTCCGAGCGGAGCGAGGGCCATTCCGTGCGGACCCGCACACGTGACTGCGGACCACACCCCGATGGGTGCGGTCCGCAGTTCGATGGATCAGGCCTCGCCGGTGGTCAGACCGATCGGACACGAGACCCCCGTGCCGCCTATGCCGCAATACCCATTTGGCACCTTAAATAGGTACTGCTGGTGATAGTCCTCGGCGTAATAGAAGGTGGGGGCCGGGGTGATCTCGGTGGTGATGTCGCCGTAGCCGGCGGTGGTGAGGACCTGCTGGTAGGCGTCGCGGGAGGCCTCGGCGGACTTCTCCTGGGCGGGGCCGTGGGTGTAGATCGCGGAGCGGTACTGCGTGCCCACGTCGTTGCCCTGGCGCATGCCCTGGGTGGGGTCGTGTGCCTCCCAGAAGACCTTGAGCAGCTCCTCGTAGGAGACCTTGGACGGGTCGAAGACGACGCGGACGACCTCGGCGTGGCCGGTGAGGGCCGTGCAGACCTCCTCGTAGGTCGGGTTGGGCGTGTGGCCGCCCTGGTACCCCACCGAGGTGGAGACGACGCCCGGGGTCTGCCAGAACTTGCGCTCGGCGCCCCAGAAGCAGCCCATGCCGAACTCGGCGATCTCGGTCCCGTCGGGGTACGGCGGGGCCAGCGGCGCGTCGAGGACCGCGTGCCGCGCGGGCACCGGTATCGCCTCGGCGCGGCCGGGGAGTGCCTCCTGCGGCGTTACCATCGAAGTCTTGTTCTTGCCGAAGAGCCAACCCATCGTGCACCTCCGTCGGACACTCTTTGCAGACTAGGCAACCACCGGCGACCGGTGAATGTTCCTGGCGTAAGCATCTCTTAAGATCTGGCTCAGAGATCCTTATTTGTGGTAAAGGCTGCCAGCAGCGAAGATAGGGTACATGCCTGATTCGCGCCGCGGTGTCCTGTATGGCGTAGCCGCCTACACGATGTGGGGCCTGTTCCCCCTGTACTGGCCCCTGTTGAAGCCGTCCGGTGCCGTCGAGATCCTCGCCCACCGCGTGGTGTGGTCGCTGGTGGCCGTGATCGCCGTGCTCGCCGTACGGCGCCACTGGTCCTGGTTCCGCGAGCTGGCGAGACAGCCGAGGAAGCTGCTCCTGCTGACGCTGGCGGCCGTGACGGTCTCGGTGAACTGGGGCGTGTACATCTACGCGGTGAACGCGGGGCACGTGGTCGAGAGCGCGCTCGGGTACTTCATCAACCCTCTGGTGAGCGTGCTGTTCGGAGTGCTCGTCTTCCGGGAACGGCTGCGGCCCTGGCAGTGGACGGCGGTGGGGCTCGGCGCCCTGGCCGTGATCGTGCTGGCGGTCGACTACGGCCGGCCGCCGTGGATCGCCCTGGTGCTCGCGGTCAGCTTCGGCACCTACGGGCTGATCAAGAAGGCGGCGAACGTGGGGGCGGCCGAGAGCCTCACCGTGGAGACGCTGGTGCTGCTGGTGCCCGCGCTGGCCTACCTGGCGTTCCTCCAGGCGCAGGGAACGGCCACCTTCGGCGCCGCGGGCCTCGGCCACGCCGCGCTGCTGGCCGGCGGCGGCGTGGTCACCGCGATTCCGCTGATGTGCTTCACGGCCTCCGCGATCCGGGTACCGCTCAGCGTGATCGGGCTTCTGCAGTACATCGCACCTATCCTGCAGTTCCTGTGCGGCGTCCTGGTGGCGCACGAGACCATGGCGCCCAGCCGCTGGGCGGGATTCGCGATCATCTGGCTGGCGCTGGCGATGTTCAGCTGGGAAGGACTGCGCCACGCTCACACGACCCGCCGCGCCACCGCCCCCGCCCCGGCGCTGGAGACCGTCTGACACTTCCCAGGACCGGGCGCCGGCCCCTTCGACTCCCCCAGCTTGTACGCCGGACCGTCTGGCACTCCCGGGACAGGGCGCCGGACCGTCTGGCACTCCTGGGATAGGGCGCCGGAAGGTCTGCACTTCCCAGGACCGGGCGTCGGAGGCCGTCCCGGACAAGACGTCCGGAGGGGCGAAGTGGCTCCGCCGGCCCGTGTCCGTGGTTCCTACATCGCCGGAGGTAGCCGTCCGGGCGCGGGTACGTCCCTGGCGGTACGACGGACGCCTCGGCCGGCGGACGACGGGCCCTCCTCCCGCGAGAGAGCATCGACGGGACCCGAGGGAGGACCCGATGGCAGATCGCCTTTTCCGGTTCGGCGTCGTCGCCGCCACGGCGCGCGGCGCCGATGAATGGACCGCGCTCGCGCGCCGCGCCGAGGACCTGGGGTACGCGACGTTCCTCACGCCGGACACGCTGGACACCCTGCCGCCCCTGCCCGCGCTCAGCGCGGCCGCCGCGGCCACGTCGGCCATCGGGCTGGGCACGTTCGTCCTGTCGGTCGCCAACCGGCGGCCCGAGCAGCTCGCGTGGGAGGTCGACGGCCTGAGCTTCCTGTCCGGTGGCCGGTTCGAGCTGGGCCTGGGCGCCGGCCGGCCGGACGCCGAGCGGGACGCGGCCCGGCTCGGCGTGCCGTTCGGCACGGTGGACCAGCGCATCAGGAAGCTGGAGGAGGTCATCCGCCAGGTCCGCACGTGGCACGACTCCACGAAGGCGCCGTCGGCGGGCGCGGACCGCGCCGGTGCCGGCGGGACCGGGCCGCGGGTGCTGATCGCGGCGGGCGGGGCGCGCATGCTGGGTTTCGCCGCCAGGAACGCCGACACCGTCGCCCTGGGGCTGCCGCCCTCGACCACCGAGGACGGGCTCGGCGAGCCCGTGCGGCTGGTCCGGCAGGCCAGTGACGACTTCGACCGCCTGGAGCTCAGCCTCGGGCTGCACGTGGTCGGGGACGAGGTGCCGCCGTGGCTGGCCGACAAGATGGGCCCCGACCTGCCGCCAGACTCGATCGCCGTCCTGAACGGCTCCCCGCGGCAGATGGCCGACCGGCTGCTGCGCCGCAGGGACGTCCACCAGATCTCCTACATCACGGTGAACGCCATGTACGCCGACCGGCTGGCGCCGGTCGTGGACCTGCTCAGCGGAGCCTGAGGCAGGCACGACCGGCGGTGGCGCGACCGGCCTGGCTGGTGGGTGGCCTAGTGTCCCGCGCCTGAAATTCGTCCCAAATATTTAGCGAGTGATTCGAGGATCTCCTCGGCGGTCTTGGTCCATACGAAGGGTTTGGGGTTCTGGTTCCAGTGGGCGATCCAGGCGCGGATGTCC